>JBAVIH010000034.1:0-3096 GCA_049686695.1 Bryobacteraceae bacterium
CATACACTTGGTTCGGGTGGATACCGCGCCCCCGAGTTACATTTTCATTTGGCCCAAACGAGACCGGTTTGGGTTACATCGTTAAATGGCTTGACACGCACTCCGATCACCTGGTTACTGCCGTTAAGTACGGTCTGGTTGAAAACCGAAGACCACGACAGCACGTTGAAGACGTTCGGCGCGGGCTGGGACTGCGCGTAAGCGGACCCCACCATAGCAGCCGCCAATACTAGAACTTTCGTCTGGTGCAACATCCCCCCTCCTACAATCCGTGCATCGGCCAGAATCCCCTGTCGATCGCACCGCTTCAGAGCGCGGAGCAGGTCATTAGCCGATCAGCCATATAATTGATTTGACGCGGGTTACCTGACTTTCCTTTGGCGGTTGCCTCGCGAAAAGGGTGAAACAATTTGGAATTCCACGCCAAATAGTAGAATTCGACGCACCCAAACCCACGAAGCACGTTTCCCGCGCCGTGGAGGAATCCAACGCGCAGGCGGGAAAGGGTCGTGCCAAAGGCGGAAGTGATTGAAAGGATTGGCGGGGACGACGGGGCTCGAACCCGCGACCTCCGACGTGACAGGCTGAAGCCTCCTCGACCGGCGAACAGAATTTCGTTTCATTTTCAGTTTGTTACGCCCACCATGAGAAGTCACTTTTCGGGCTGCCACAGTGCGTGCTACAGTTTTGGACGAACACTTTATGCCAGTTCTGGCATACAATGGAGGCTGTGACCGAAAAGCCGGAACAACCGCGCAAGCTGATTTGGCTTGTCGACTCGCTCGTTCGGCTGGCGGGCTTCCCGCCTGCGGTTCGGCACAAGCTCGGCTTCGCACTCTATCAGGCCCAGATCGGTCAGAAACGTGAGAGCGCGAAGATGTTGCACGGCTTTGCGGAAAAGGTCTGGCAGGTGCGCGCTGACGATCTGGGCGGGACGTATCGTGTGGTGTACGTGGCACAACTCGGGGAAGCGGTTTACGTCCTTCATGCCTTCCAGAAGAAGGCAACATCCGGAATCGCAACCCCACAACGGGAATTGGATCTGATCCGGCAGCGGCTTCAACTTGCGCGGAAGCTGGCGGGAAAGTGAGGAGAGAAGATGCCTAATCGAGAGTTTACGCCCAGTTCCGGGAATGTCTTTGCTGACCTTAAGCTCCCGCAGCCAGACGATCTGTTGGCGAAAGCGGAGCTGGCCGCGAAGATCATCGCTGAAATCCAGCGGCGGCGGCTGACACAGAGCCAAGCAGCCGCGATTCTCGGGATCGATCAGCCCAAGGTCTCGGCGCTCAAGCAGGGCAAGCTGTCTGGCTTCTCGATAGAGCGCTTAATGCGACTCTTGCTTGTGCTCGGACGCGACATCGAAATCACCGTTAAGGGCAGGACCAAGTCGAGATCGGTAGCCAGACTCCGCGTCGCGTAGTTGTCTGGACCGGCCGTCCACAAACTGACCTTATCTTCGAACCTCACTATGGCCATTGAGAGGCGAGAGAGGGTTGGCGCACGCGGCAATCCATCGAGCCCGAAAATCCACCGGCCCTATTGCGGAATTTGGACCATCTCCTCACAGGTCAATCGCCTCGTATTTCGGCATGAGGGAAAGGAACTGCATCCCCAGAAGAAACTCTCGTTTGGTCCTTGCCGCACGACCATCGAATGCCCATCCGGGCAGCGCGGCGGGGTCCGCTCCAGTTCGACAATCCGGGCACTTGTCCGACACTTCGATCTTTGATCGTCCATCTGTCGGATTTGAGGTAGGCGTTCTTGCAAGTCCCGGATCGCGGTCCTGACTCGCGTGCACGCCGGAGCGGCGCCCAGTGCATTCTTGATGTCAACAAGCTGACGCATCACGAGTACGTATTCTTCAATGGAGCTTATGTCGGTCCGTTCCCCGTCGAGTTCGAGAAACGAGCGTAACGCTTCTTCAGCAGTCATGGTTTCCAGTTTTTCCATGCTGTTGTGGATCAAGAGGTGGCTCTGATCGGTGAGTAATATGCGGCTTTGTGCCGGTACAATGGATATAGGCGGTTGGGCGGCTGGCCAAAGTGGCACTGACTTGATGGACCACATTATCCAGGTTGTTGACAATGGCCTCAACAGGAACGCGGAGTGTGTTGATTCCGAATTCCTCCGATAGTCTTCTGTCACGCACCCAATCCTTGATTCGCTTGGCCTCGTTCCGATGTGACCAACCGTCGACTTCAACGACAAGCCGTTTGGCGGGACACCAAAAATCGGCGATCCAGCCGCGCAGGATTGCTTGCCGTCGGAAGCGGAATCCCAGTTGCGACGCTCGAAGACGATGCCAGAGGGCAACTTCGCCGGGTGCGGGATTTGCGCGGAGTTGCTTTGCCCAAATCAAAACCTGAGGGCGAACGCCACGCCGCAGCGTCCGACGGAGGCAAATCCTCGCCGGCTCCTTTTCGTCTCGAATCACAAACATGATATCGGCGGAAACGGAGAAGTTCTGTAGCGCATTCGCGGAGCACCATCAGCCTATGAGCGCCAGCCAAATTCTGGGACTTGCTTAAGTCAAGGTCCGACGAACCTGACTCACGATCCGAGCTTTGGGCCTCCACCATAGGTCCGATAAATGTAGGCGGATCAGGATCTTACGGCGAAAACCGTAGCAGCTACCGTAGCACGGGTGAAAATGAGGCGAAACCGCCACGGCTGGAGGCGTGTAAGTGATTGAAAATGATTGGCGGGGACGACGGGGCTCGAACCCGCGACCTCCGACGTGACAGGCCGGCGTTCTAACCAACTGAACTACGTCCCCGCTTATGTCACGTGAGACAGTTCAATCGTAACACGTTGCCCGTGCCGACTCCAAACCAGAATGGTCCAATACGCCAGCGGATCTGGCCCTGCCGTTGGCGCCGTGTGGTCGTACCGGCACAAGTTGAGGCGGGGCTCCCTCCACGGGCTTCCCTGCGCCCGGTCGAGCACACCGGCCGGAATCGCCACTTCGGCAGCAGCATTTTCCAATCGAAGGATGATCCTGAAATCGGATTCCGTTTCCAATACAAGGTGATCTTGAAAAGTGAGGGGGCGACCGCGCAGCGGCCGGTCTCCTTTCTTGGTTTTTGGTTCTAAATT
>JBAVIH010000035.1:0-30194 GCA_049686695.1 Bryobacteraceae bacterium
CGACGATATCGCTCGGTTGCCGATCCAACTGCGGCAGAAGGTCGGTCCATCCCTCGGAAAATGATAGGTCGCTTCGCGGACCCTGTTCCGTCCGTCCCGGCGCCCGTCCCGCCACATTGACCAGCACGACTGGGAGGTTCTTCGCACGGAAAACATCGATCAACGCGCGCGCCCGGTCAATAATGTCGCCGATGGGATGAATGAAATTCCCATTGACGATACCTTGCTGCAGGTCAACGACGATCAACGCGGCGCTGGGGTCAAGAGTAGTGAGCGGCATCGAATTCTCCTCGTCGAACACAAGCTGGATATCGGTAAAAGCAGGCCATAACGGGTTAATCCTCAACAAGCCGCGTAAGCAGTTCAAGTGCCGCCTGAAGCTTCTCCTGCTCGTGAGCGGAGAGTTTTTGCGAAATCGTCGCGGTGAGCCAGTCCTGTCTTGCGGCCCTGCCCTCCTGGAGCAACTTCAGGCATTTGGGCGTGAGCGACATCAGCGTTTGCCGCCCGTCGCTCGGGTCAGGTGCACCACGGACCAGGCCGGCTTCCTGCAGCGGCATCACCACAGCGCTCATGGATTGCGGACGCATGCCTTCCGCCCGGGCCAGACCTGAAACCGTATCCGAGCCATCCTTTTCGAGTCGAAGAAGAACAGAGACCTGGGACGGGGTCAGGTCGCTCGGTCCTCCATGCTCGCGTAAACGCCGCTTGAGCTTGCCGCCTACCGTACGGATCTCGGCAGCAAGCATCGAAGCGAGCCCGGTCTGAGTAGAAGACTTTCGACTGCTCACCAGACTCAGTATCTCACATATACAGGTAAACTGTCAAGTTTTCCTGTATACATGTTCGGCCGCCAGCTTGGTGGAGCTCTCACGCGCATGGCCGGTCTGAGACGCTATACCGGTTTCGCCCCGGTGGCGAGGATGCTCTCGAAATATGGGGGGTCAGGTTCGCGATGGACGATGGCGGTTTTTACGTTGCGGAAGCCGGCGTGTTTGAGGAAGCGTTCGAGATCGAACTCGGTGAAGCCGAGCCAGAGATCGGCGTACATCTCGCGGGCTTCCTCGAGGTGGTGTCGGTTCAGGTCGAGGATGGCGGCGCGGCCGCCCGGCTTGAGGATGCGGTATGCTTCGGCGATGGCGCGCTCGGGGTGAGCGGCATGGTGCAGCGCCTGGCTGAGGAAGGCGACATCCACCGTGCCGGTGCGGATGGGGACGTCTTCGAGATCGCCCAGGCGGTATTCGAGATTGGCGATGCCGTTCTTGCGCGCCAGAGAGGCGCCAAATTCGACCATCTTTGGAGAGTTGTCGATGGCGATCACGCGGCGGGCGCGCTGCGCCATGAGCTGCGCGATGGTGCCTTCGCCGGCTCCCAGGTCGGCGATGACCAGCCGCGGCATCAGGCTGAGCAGCGCTTCGGCGATGCCCTGCCAGGAGCGGCCGGGGACGTACTGGCGGCCGAATTTGCCGGCCAGTTCGTCGAAATAGCGGCGCATCTTGTCCTGGCGCTTGCGAAGCGCCAGGCGGAGGGCGGCGCGGTCCTGGCTGGCTTCGGGGATTTCGGCGGCGGCCTGGCGCAGCATGGCGACCAGCCCGGCGGGCGCGTCGAGGCGGTAGAAGGCGTTCTTGCCGGTGCGCCGATCGGCCACCAGGCCGGCCTGCTTCAATTGCGCCAGGTGGGTGGAAACCTGGCTTTGCGGCTTGCCGACGATATCCTGCAGCTCGGCCACGGAGAGCTCTTCCTGCTCGAGCAGCAGGAGCAGGCGCAGGCGGCCGGGATCGGCGGCCAGGCGCAGCGATTTCAGGATTGACGGCATACTTGTCGATAGTCTAATATCAATGTATCAAGATTCTTTGATACGAGGTTAACGAAAAATGAGCACAGCCATCCTGAACCAGAACGCGGTTGCCTACAAAGTCGCCGACCTGTCGCTGGCCGAGTGGGGCCGCAAGGAGATTTCCATCGCCGAGCAGGAGATGCCCGGCCTGATGTCCATCCGGCGGAAGTACGCGAAAGAAACGCCGCTGGCCGACGTGCGGATCACCGGCTCGCTCCACATGACCATCCAGACCGCGGTGCTGATCGAGACGCTGGTGGAGCTGGGCGCCACGGTGCGCTGGGCGAGCTGCAACATTTTTTCGACGCAGGACCACGCCGCGGCCGCCATCGCCGCCGCCGGCGTACCGGTGTATGCGTGGAAGGGCGAAACGCTGGAGGACTACTGGTGGTGCACCTACAGGGCGCTCAGCCACGCCGGTGGCAAGGGGCCGCAGTTGATCGTGGATGACGGCGGCGACGCCACGCTGCTGATCCACAAAGGATACGAACTGGAGAACGGCAGCGGCTGGGTGAACACGCCCTCGGGCAGCCACGAAGAGGACGTCATCAAGAACCTGTTGAAAGAGGTTCACGGCGAGAACGCGCGGCGCTGGCACGAGATCGTCGAGGAATGGTGCGGCGTCTCCGAGGAGACCACTACCGGCGTGCACCGGCTCTATAAGATGCAGGAAGCCGGTCAACTGCTGGTGCCGGCGATCAACGTAAACGATTCGGTGACCAAGTCGAAGTTCGACAATCTGTACGGCTGCCGCGAATCGCTGGCGGATGGCATCAAACGCGCCACCGACGTGATGGTGGCCGGCAAAGTGGCGGTGGTGTGCGGTTACGGCGACGTGGGCAAAGGCTCGGCGCACTCACTGCGCGGGATGGGCGCGCGCGTGGTGGTGACCGAGATCGACCCGATCAACGCGCTGCAGGCCGCCATGGAGGGCTTCGAGGTGACCACAATCGAGGACACGCTGGGCCGCGGCGATATCTACGTCACCTGCACCGGCAACTGCGACATCATCACGCTGGAGCACATGAGCCAGATGAAGGACCAGGCCATCGTTTGCAACATCGGGCACTTCGACAACGAGATTCAGGTGGACCGGCTCAACGGCTCCGGCGCGCAGCGGACCAACATCAAGCCGCAAGTGGACATGTACACCTTCCCCAACGGCAACAGCATCTTCCTGCTGGCCGAGGGCCGGCTGGTCAACCTGGGTTGCGCCACCGGGCACCCCAGCTTCGTGATGAGCAACAGCTTCTCCAACCAGACGCTGGCGCAGCTCGATCTGTGGAAGAACCGCAATTCGTACAAACCGGGCGTGTACACGCTGCCCAAGAAGCTGGACGAGGAAGTGGCGCGGCTGCACCTGGAAAAGATCGGCGTCAAGCTCACCACGCTGACGGCGAAGCAGGCCGCATACCTGGGCGTGGCGCCCGAGGGGCCGTATAAAGCCGAGAACTACCGCTATTAGAGCGGCCGGCGACGCATGTTAAATTAGAATGACGCACACCGCGGGAGGATAAACTTTGTCAGACAATCAACGAAACCTGTTTACGTCGGAATCGGTGACCGAGGGCCACCCCGACAAGATCGCCGATCAAATTTCCGATGCCGTATTGGACGCCGTGCTGGCGGACGATCCCACAGGGCGAGTGGCGTGTGAGGTCCTGGTGACCACCGGCACCTGCATTGTGGCGGGGGAGATCACCACCAAGACTTACGTGGACGTGCAGCGCATCGCGCGCGCCACCATCGATTACGTGGGCTACAACGACGCCACTTACGGCTTCGACGCACACACCTGCGGCGTGCACAACCTGATCCAGTCGCAATCGCCCGACATTTCGATGGGCGTGGATACGGGCGGCGCGGGCGACCAGGGGATGATGTTCGGCTACGCTTGCGACGAAACGGCCGAGCTGATGCCGCTGCCGATCATGATGGCGCACAAGCTGGTGCAGCGCCTGTCCCAGGCGCGGCGCGAGGGCGTGCTGGACTTCCTGCGGCCGGACGGCAAGAGCCAGGTGAGCGTGGAATACGTGGGCGGCGTGCCGAAGCGCATCGAAGCCGTGGTGATTTCCACCCAGCACAGCGCGGACATTTCGATCGACGAACTGCGCCGCGAGGTGAAGAAGCACATCATCGATCCGGTGGTTCCTTCGGGGATGGTGGATTCGCAGACCAAGTACCACATCAACCCGACCGGGCGTTTCGTGGTGGGCGGACCGCACGGCGACACGGGCCTAACGGGCCGCAAGATCATTGTCGACACCTACGGCGGGATGGGCCGGCACGGCGGCGGGGCGTTCTCAGGCAAGGACCCGACCAAGGTGGACCGCTCGGCCTGCTACATGGCGAGGTACATCGCCAAGAACCTGGTGGCTTCGAAGCTGGCGACGCGGGTGGAGGTGCAGCTTGCCTACGCCATCGGCGTGGCGGAGCCGGTTTCGGTGAACGTGAATACGTTCGGCACGGGCGCGATCCCGGACGAGCGATTTACCGAGCTGGTGCGCGAGAATTTCTCGCTGACGCCGCGCGGCATCATCGAAACGCTGAATCTGCGCCGGCCGATTTATCGCAAGACCGCGGCGTTCGGCCACTTCGGGCGGACCGAGGAAGGCTTCACCTGGGAAGTGGCGGACAAGGCCGAGGCGCTGAAGGAAAGCGCGGCGGCGGTGGGCGCGGCGGCGCGGTAGCGATTCAAGGTAGGACAGACCATCGCTTTTGTGGTCTGTCTTGCCCCGCTTGATCCCGACGCGTTGACAGACGACCAAAACCGATCGTGTGTCCCACCACGCCCCTACGGATTGGCGCGCGCGGGCACGAATACGATGCGGGGCGGGCTGGCGCCGGTATCCACCATCCAGACCGGGCCGGAGCCGGCATCGGTCAGGCGGAACAGGCTGCCCATCCGCGCCACTCCGGTGGGAGCGCAGGCGCAATCGAGTGTAGTGGCGGCGCCGCCGGCAAAATCGAAAATCCTGACGGATTTGCCCGTGCGGGTCGCGGCCAACACAAATTTGCCGTCCGCTGTAAATGCGAGGCCCGCTGGTTCGGCGAGTCCAGGCGCCGGGAGGCGCTGCATCTGGCTGGGGGCCTCGGAGACATCGAAAAACCTGTGAAGCGATCCCGCCGAGCCGTTCAAGACGGCGGCAGCGTGGCTGCCGGGCGCAAACGCCACGGCGGCTTCCCGTGCCCCTTCGAGTATCACGCTGCTCGAGCCGGATACGCTCAGCAGACTTACGCGGCCATTGATCGCCGCCAGCAGCCAGGCCGCATCGTCGCTCACCGCTATGGCTTGTAGCGCGGCGCTGGTGGATTGGCGCTCGGTTCCAGTGGCCGGTGGACCGAGTTCGGCGGAGAATGCCGGCACCGGTGCGTTCGGCAAACCAATGAAAGCCTGTACGCGGCCCGCGGCGTAAATCGCGGCAGCCATGCCGGAAGGGCTGTACACCACCCGCGCCGGCACGGTCGGCAGGCCGTTCCACCAGACTTCGGTAGCGGTGTTGCCGCTCAAGCGAAACAAGTGCAACGAGCCATCGCTGGCGGTGACGATGGCCGAATCGAGTTTCGGCGAGACGGCGACGGCGCTTGCCGCCAGGCCCAGGTCCAGCGCACCGCCGAGCGTGGCGCCGCCCGGCACGCCGGCGATGGGCCGCAGGGCCGCGCCGTCGAAGACGTATCCCGCCACAGGGCCGGTAACCTGTCTCTGCTGCCCGTGGATCGCCAGCACGGGCAAGCATACTAGGACTGCGATCGCCCACCTCGGAATCGGCATCACCTTACCCCAGCCGCAGAGTAACTCGAATCAACAGGGCCAGCAAGGGGATACCAATGCGGCCGCTTGCGGATACCCGGTCTTACAGTTCCGCCAACCTCTTCGCCGCACGGAGAACGTCCAGCAGCATCTTTTCCGTCAGCTTGCCGGTGGAGGTGTTTTCCTGGCTCGGGTGGTAAGAGCTCAGCAGGATGGGAAGCCCAGGGCCGATGCGGAATTGGCGGTTGTGGCCGAACACGAAAGCGGAGCGGCTGGTAACTTGGCCGCGTGACTTGAGCAGGTCCAGGTAGGTGTCGAAGGCGATCCGGCCCAGCGCCACGACCACCCGCAGGTGCCCGAGCAACTCGAGCTCGCGCTCCAGATAGGGACGGCAGTCGCGGATTTCCTCGGGCGTGGGTTTGTTACCGGGTGGGGCACACCGCGCCGAGGCCGTGATGTAGACGCCGCGCAGTTGCAGGCCATCGTCGCGGGAGACGCTGGCGGGCTGGGAGGCGAGACCGATCTGGTACAGGGCGCGGTAGAGCCAGTCTCCCGAGCGGTCGCCGGTGAACATGCGGCCGGTGCGGTTGGAGCCGTGGGCGGCTGGGGCCAGGCCCAGGACCAGGATGCGGGCAGCCGGGTCGCCAAATGAGGGTACCGGTTTGCCCCAATACGGCTGATCGCGATAGGCGCGCCGTTTGATCTCCGCGATATGGGCGCAGTGTGCGCGAAGGCGGGGGCAGCGCCGGCAGCGCACGATTTCATCCTGTAAAGTCTCGAGCATAACGCGACGATCCCGGGCGGCGTCTAAAGTAAAGGGACTCTTGCGCCGAAAGTTGGGTTAGAGTTTCTTGACCAATGTGGCAACGCAGGCAAAAATCCTTGACTAACACCCGGCTTACAGGGGACAATCGGGGAGTCCGGTTGCTCCGGCCGGATGGTTCGCTGGTCTGCTCTGGCGCACTCTTTCCTCGTTATCTCGCGCGCGGTTCCACTATGAAACAGGCGTATTCACATTCGTACCGCCGGGTGATGGAAGCCGCATTCCTATTGTGCTTCATTTCCAGCCTGAGTTTCTCGACTACCGGCACCGGCACGACCACGACCTCGCCGAAGCGGCGGACCACGGCGCACCATGCCACGGCGACCTCGCATTCGGCCGCCGCGCAGCACGCGGTAGCGCATCGGGCCGCCAGTCCTGCGGCGCACATCGTCAGTCCCGGCTCGGCGCGGCCGGTAATAGCCGGCGGCCCTTGGGATAGGCCGACCTACGCGGATTCGACCGAAGGCGACCGGGTGGATGGGGAAGACATGACGGTTCGCCGCGCGGCGGTGGAGGCGTTGGGTTCGTACAACGGCTCGGTGGTGGCGGTGGATCCGACCTCCGGCCGGATTCTCACCATGGTGAACCAGAGGATCGCGCTGGGCGAGGGCTTCCAGCCGTGCTCGACCATCAAGGTCGCCGTGGCGCTGGCGGGCTTGAGCGAGAAAACCATACAGCCCAACGCCCGATACCGGCTCGGCGGCATGCGGATGGACCTGACCTACGCGCTGGCCCATTCGAACAACTACTATTTCGCCACGCTGGGCGAGAAGCTGGGCTTCGAGAAGGTGACCTACTACGCGCACCTGTTCGGCTACGGGGAAAAGGCCGGCCTCAATATCCCAGGCGAACAGCCCGGCTATTTTCCGCCGGCGCCTCCCAAGAACGGCGGCGTGGGGATGCTGACCAGCTTCGGCGAGGAAATCCGGCAGACGCCGCTGCAACTGGCCTCCCTGATGGCGGCGGTCTCCAATGGCGGCACTCTCTATTATCTGCAGTATCCGCAGTCGCCGGCCGAAGTGCGCGCATTCGTGCCGCGGGTGAAACGGCGGCTGGACATCGAAACCCTGATCCCGATGGTCAAACCGGGGATGCGCGGGGCGGTGGAGTTCGGCACCGCGCACCGGGCCCGGGAAGACGGCCCCATCGCCGGCAAGACCGGCACGTGCAGCGAAACCCACACCCACCTCGGCTGGTTCGGCTCGTTCAACGATATGGGCGACAAGAAGCTGGTGGTGGTGGTGCTGCTCACGGGCGGCCGGCCCGCGATAGGCCCGCTCGCGGCAGGCATCGCCGGCGATATCTATAAGCTGCTGGGTGAGGCGAACTACTTCGCCGGCGGGTTGGCCGTCGCGCGGGAGAATCTGGTGGCGAGCGAGATCTGCTGCTCGCGGTAGGCCGCGCCGTTCCTTGTACCGCCGGCGGTCTATGCCGCCGGTTCCTTGCAGCATCGATTCCATGCGGCCTGCTCCCGCGTGGCTATTCCGGCAGCGAGACAAATAGGCCGTCAGTCCACCTGGCCGGAGCGGATCTGCTCCGGCGACATGTAGGCAAGCGTCCCCACGGCGAGGCCGGTGCCGGTCAAGCGCACGGAGCCGGTTGGGCGCGCGATGCCGAAATCGGTGAGCTTGACGACGCCGCCGGGCGGCAATCAGGATATCGGCCGGCTTGATATCGCGGTGAATCACGCCGCGCCTGTGCGCGAACTCGATCCGAGAGTATCGCCGATCTGAATGGGCGTCAGTATGAATGTGGCGCGAAGGACCTCGGGACGGGGCGTCCGCCCCACGTCATGCGCCAGTACCCAGCCGCAGGCCGCGGAACTGCGGGAGGAGCGCAAACGGCTGGGCCAGCGCCGCGATCGGTTCGCCGGTTTGACGGACATTGCTTTCGGCGAATTCGGCCGGATCCCCGGCGGCCAGGCGCAGGTAGCCGATCCGCACGGGATCGATCCGCATCAGGCGGCAGCAGGTGGCATCCACGGCCACCGGATCCGCACCCGCCACCAACACGCCCATCGGTTTGGGAACGCCCTGAATGGGGCCGTTGCCTTCCATGCCGACGATTCCGTCCACCAGCGCGTACTGCCGCGGAAACACGCTGTGCAGATCGGCGATCGATTCGTGGATGCCGGCCCAGTGCAGAACGTTCTTCGGCCATCCGTAGACGCCGCCGGGCACCACGCCGAACAGATTCTTCATCGAGAGCGTGGCGCCGGTCCAGTGATGCGTTTTCATCTTGGGCATGGACACCAGCAGCGCGGCTCCCAGCACGGTATTGGGCAGATACACCCGCTTGAGATTGGAGAACCGCCGCGGCAGATCGACCAGGGTGACCTCATCCACGTTGAGATCGACGAAGCAATCTTCGAACCCGGGAATGATTCGGAAATAGCCGGCGGCTTCGGCCAAGTCCAGCGTATCGCGGCGATGGCCGGGGCCTTCTGCGATGGTCACCTGGGAAGCGCCCAAGGCGCGGAAGGCCTCGCAGGCCGCGTGAACCAGCAGCGGGTGTGTATTGATGGCGCTTTCCGGCTCGAACTCGACCAGGTTGGGCTTGAGCACCACGGGACGGCCGCGAACCGCCAGGCGGTGCGTAGCGACCAGCCGGCGCACGATATCGTAGAGACTCTGATCGTAAGCCGGAGCGCGCACGATGGTGGTTTCCGGCCGCGCCCGCCGGACCGGCCTGGCGCAGCCGGTTGCCGCGAGCGCCACCGCCGAACCCGCCAGCCAATCGCGCCTTGTGATCGCTTCGCCCATGGCTCAAATCCAGAACGCGCACTTCCCCGCCACCGCTCCATCCGCCAGGACGCTGGTGGCGACCTCCGGCACGGTTCGGTAGGCGATGCCGGACGGCGGCGCATAGCCGGCGGGCATGCGGCCGTGAGCCGCCAGTCCCAGCCGCAGCCAATTCAAGGCGTCGGCCGAACGGCACCCATCGAGGAACCGCAAAGCCACCGCCAGAGACTCGTCGATCTCCCGCCCGTGGTGACCGCGCAGAGCGGCCAGCGCCATCCCGGTGGTTTC
This sequence comes from Bryobacteraceae bacterium, assembly GCA_049686695.1. GTDB lineage: Bacteria > Acidobacteriota > Terriglobia > Bryobacterales > Bryobacteraceae > Bog-375. Next base: position 9,438 of record JBAVIH010000035.1, read on the forward strand.
CGGGTAGGCACTGGATTCGTATCCCAAAGCCCTGGTCGACCCGTGGTTCCAGCCCCCACCCTTGCACATCCGGTCGATGAGGAAACGCCGGCCCGCATCGATCCGCGATTGGAGACCGGGCGCGGGATGCAACCGGTTTTCGCGATCGAGCGCCAGGACGGCCAGTGCGGTGGGACTCACCCACGCCGCGCTCCCCGTGACCCAGGGCCATCCCGGGTCCGCCATTTCGCGCGGAGTCCGGGCCCCCATCAGCCACTGCCGAAGCGCGTACAAGACCGTCGATTCCCGCCCCGTGATCCCCGCCACCCAGGCTATGGCGCGTTGGTGGCGCTCCACACCCAGGCGCTCGGCGGGCAGCAATGCGGCCAGCGAGGTTGCCCAGCAGCTTTCGCCCACGCCGGGGCGAGCCTGCCAGCCTCCATCATCCCGCTGTGCCGCGCGAATCCATTGGAGGCCGCGTTCGAGCGCCGTCGAATCGCCGGCCTCCGCCAACGCGAGCACGGCGTAAACGGTTGGCTCGGTCCAGGAACCACCGCGGCGATAGGGCCATCCACCATCGGGGTTCTGTTGTTGGACCAATTGGGATGTCGGCATCACTTGCGCCTCCGGAGGGCGCAGGCCGTGCGAGCAACAGCGTGCTCTGCGCTCAGCGTGTGGGTTTGCGGCGGCGCCGGCGGGCCAGCACCATGACCAGTGTTATACCCGCCCCGAGCCAGAGTGCCCCGAGTATCGACATGCATTCTCCTTTTCTTGCCAGCCTCCGGGCCTTCTTCTAAGGCCCGAACGGAAGGAACGGCGCGGGTTCGCGCCTAGCGCGAACGGCGTGCACGGCGCCGCTTCAAGAACAAAAAGATCGCCGCACCGGCGAACAGCCACATCAGACCCTGTATGTATACCATGGAATCCTCTCGTTTAGTGCACTTGGCCCATCATTGGGAACAGTTCCTTGAACACGCCCAGCAGCGCTGGGCCGGCCGCCACAATCAGCATCGATGGCAGGATGCAGAAGAAAATCGGAAACACCAACTTCACGCCGACCTTGCCGGCGCGCTCTTCGGCTTCCTGACGGCGGCGCGTGCGCATGAAATCGGAATGATTGCGCAGACTCTCGCCCATGCTGGTGCCGAACCGGTCGTTCTGAATCAGGATGGCCATCAGCTTGCGAATCTCAGGCTCGCCCGTCCGCTCGGCGAAATTCCGCAGAGCGTCGGCCCGCCGCTTGCCCGCCCGCATTTCCAGGTTGACCAGGGAGATCTCTTCGCTCAATTGCGGGTGCGTGATGGCAAGTTCCCGGGCTACGTGCTGGATGGCCTGGTCCAGGCCCAGCCCGGCTTCCACCGACACCACCAGCATGTCGAGCATGTCCGGCAGCGAAAGCCGCAGGATGGTCTGCCGTTTCTTCACCTTCTTTTCGAGGAAGAACTTGGGCATTATCCATCCTGCCGCCGCCCCGAAAAACAGCAGCGCCACCTTCATCATCCCGTTCTGTTGCATCCTGGCAACCAACAGGAACGCCAACGTCAGCAGGGCCAGGGTGCTGATGATCCGCAAACCGTAGAAAACCGGGGCGGCGCTCTCGGAGCGGAATCCGGCGCGAATCAGATCGACCCGGAGCGTGGCCACTTCCTGATCCGACGAAGGCATTTTCGAGCCGATAGTCGTCAGAAATGTAATCACAGTGCCCGGCTTGGGCGCTTCGGTGGAGATGTCGCCGATGCTGGGCCCGTCCAGGATGACCGGATTTCCCAGTTGGCGCAGATACTTGTTGGGCTTGTAGAAGAGGCGGTAAGCCGCCCATATCCCCAGCAACATGAACATCAGAAACGCGGAAATCGCCAGAAAAAGCGGGTGCGTCATATTCAAACCTTGATCGTGATGATCTTCTTGATGAAGAAATACCCTATGAATTGGGCGGCGATGGCGCCGCCGATCATCCACCTGCCATCGGAATCGTGAGCCATGGCCTGCAGGTATCCCGGCGCCACCAACAGCATTCCGATCATGGTGGCGATGGGCAGCACGGTCAAGATGGTGGCGGTCATGCGGCCATGCGCGCTGGCGGCTCTGACCTGCCCTTTGAGGCGGAACCGCTCGCGAATGACGTAGGCCAGCCGGGTCAGAATCTCGGCCAGATTGCCTCCAGTCTGCTTCTGCAGCAGCACCGAAGAGGTGAAAAAGCGCACGTCCAACAGCGGTACGCGCTCGGCGAAGTTGCGCAGAGCGGCTTCGAGCGTGGCGCCCAGGTTTTGTTCGTTGAACAGCGTGCGGAACTCCTGACCCAGTGGGTCCGACATTTCCTCACCCACCATTTGCATGCTGATGGTGAAGGCGTGGCCGGCGCGCATGGAACGCGACAGGAAATCGAGCGACTCGGGAAACTGCTCCTCGAGCGTGTCCAGACGTTTCTTGCGTTTCCTCCGCACGTACAGGTAGGGCAAGGCGGCGGCTAGCACCCCTATGCAGATACCCGTCACCAGCCGGTTGCCCATGAATCCGAGCACCGTTCCCAACCCCAAACCGGGAATGAAGAGCAGACCCATGGCCGCGATCAGGTGCGTTGCCGACCAGCCCAAACCAGCCTGTTGAATCTGGCGCTGCGCGTGCCGGGCGAAGCGGAACGCTTTGATCCGCGCCTTTAGCCCTTGCGGCTTGTCGACGTCCATCTCGCGCAACAGGTTGCTGACCGAAACCACCGGCTCGCCGCTGGCGGTGTGCAGCATGTCGAGCACCTGCTTCTTCTGCCGCGCATCGACGAACTTGAGGCCGACCTTGACAGCGATCAGCAGCACCGAGAAGATCAGCACGAAGACTGCGATAAACATCAGGAACATTTAGTTAATCTCCACCACGGTCTGGAACATCTGTTGTGGCAGGGTGATTCCGGCCGCTTTAAGGCGCTCGTAGAACTTGGGCCGGATCCCGGTCGCCCGGAAACGCCCCAGCACCTTGCCGGTCTCGCTGATACCGGTCTTTTCGAACAGGAAGATGTCCTGCAGGGTGATGATGTCCTGCTCCATGCCCACGACCTCGGTGATGTGGGTAACCCGCCGTGTGCCGTCGCTGAAACGCGAGATCTGCACGAACAGGTTGACGGCGGCGGCAATCTGCTGCCGCATGGAACGGATTCCCATGTTGGCGTTCGCCATGCCGACCATCACCTCCAAGCGGCCCAGGCTGTCGCGGGGTGTGTTGGCGTGGATGGTGGTCAGCGACCCGTCGTGACCCGTGTTCATGGCCTGCAACATGTCCAGCGCCTCTTCGGCGCGGACCTCACCGACGATGATCCTGTCGGGCCGCATACGGAGGGCGTTGACGACCAGTTGCCGGATATGGATGGCGCCGACGCCTTCCACGTTGGCCGGGCGGGTTTCCAGGCGCGCCACGTGCGTCTGCTGCAGCCGCAACTCGGCCGCGTCCTCGATCGTCACGATGCGCTCATCCTCCGGAATGTAGCTGGACAGCGCGTTGAGCAGAGTTGTCTTGCCGGCGCCGGTTCCGCCGCTGATCAGGATGTTGAGCCGCGCCTTCACGCACGCCTTCAGCAATTCCAGCATGCCTTCGGTAAGCGACAGCCTGGTCACCAGGTCCTCGCCCTTCATACCATGGCGGCCGAATCGGCGGATGCAAAGCAGCGGACCGTCCACGGCTACCGGCGGAATGGCGGCGTTGACGCGGGAGCCGTCCGGCAGGCGCGCGTCCACCAGCGGCGAACTCTCGTCGACGCGGCGCCCTACCCGCGACACCACTTTCTCGATGATGCGCAACAGATGCGCGTCGTCCTTGAACTCGACCGGCGTCCGGTACAGCTTGCCGGCCCGTTCCACGTACACCAGCTTGGGCGTGGTCACCAGGATGTCGCTGATGGTCGGATCCTGCAGCAACGGCTCCAGCGGCCCCAGCCCGAACACCTCATCCAGAATCTCCTCGATGACCCGGTCCTTTTCCACCAGGCTGAGGGGCGTTTTCTCTTCGTCCACCAGCTTGGCCACCGCCACCCGGATCTCGGCCCGCACCCGGTCGCCCGCCATCGAGGACAAGGCTTCCAGATTGATGCGGTCGAGCAGTTTGCGGTGCAGCGTGAACTTCAACTCCTGGTACTCCGGAGTGGAGCCCTCGCGCGTGAACAACCGGTTTACCCAGCCGGCTTCCCGGCTATCTCCTTGCCTCACCGGCAAATCCATCGAAACAGGCATTGCGGTTCCTTCTTTCTATCGATCGAACAACCCGAAGCGCTTCGTCGTGGTCTTCTTTTCCTCTTCGATATTGGCCAGCTTCAGGGCCAGTCTCGCGATCTGCTTGCCAAGTTCCCCGTTGCGGTTCAGCATCCGTCCCTCCGCGTAGGTCTCGTACAGGTCCGGGTAGTCGTTGGGAACCATGAAAAAGATCGGCAGCCCCAGCATCTTTTCCAATTCGCTGGCTGTGATGTCCAGCCGTTTGGGCGCTCGATTCAGGATCAACTTGATCTTATGTTTGCCGAATCCGCTATCGAGCAGCGTCTGCGTGATCTGCTTGGCCTGATGGAGGGCCGGCACCTCGAGCGTGGTCACCAGACAAGCCTCGTCGCATTCCTCCAGCGCCGACATGCAGATCGGCGTCAGACTGCGTCCCAGGTCCACCAGCGTCCAGTCGTAGTGCGGCTTGACGAAGGCCAGCACGTGGCGCACCTGTTCGTCGGTAGGCCGCAACTTGGAAGCCAACGCGAGGGGCGATGCCACGATTTCCACCCCGGGAAGGCCGTTCGACACCAGCGCCTTCCAATAGTGAATGTCCAGCCGGTGCAGGTTGGTAATGGCGTCCAGAATCGAGTACACCGATCTGGTCTTGGTAATGAACCCAACCATCCCGGCGTCCAAATCCAGATCCGTCAGCAGCACCTTCTGGTTCTGCCGGCCCAGCTCCGCCGCTACGTGGCAGATGATGGTGGTGGCGCCGCAGCCCCCTTTCGCCGAAAAGAAGCCAAATGCCTTCCCCACCCCCTTCGTCCCGCCGTCGCGCCGCCGGCTGCGCTCCGCCGAGCGCCGCTCGAGCGCTTTGCGCAACGGATCCCGCAGCGGCGGGTACAGGTATTCGTTGATTCCCGCGCGCAGCGAGGACAGGATGGCGGCCGGATCGGCCGACGTGTTGAGCGCGATGATCATCGGGTCGCCGGTCACCGCGCGAATCGACGACACCAGACCCTCGAGCGGTTCCCTCCACCCGCTGATGTCCACCAGAACCACGTCCGGGCGCATCCGCTCGAGCCGGTCGAGGAAATTGCTGACGTCACCCACGTCCTGGTGCTCGACGATGATGCGGAACGGCAATTCGGCGAGGCAGGCCTGTGTCTGCTCCCACAGCAAGCGATTTTCGATCGCCAGGCCGATGGTCAGAGGATACATGGTTGCTTCCCCGGGGAATCTCCGCTACTGCTTGATCGGGGCCGGCGCAGGGGCCGCCGCCGGCGCTGGCTGGGTTAACGGTTGCTCCGAACTCACCGGCTGCAGAGCCGGCGCCAGCAGGAGCGTGTTGCCTGCGTTCGAGGGCGAAGTGGCGGATTCCTTCTTGAGCTGTTCGAGCACCTGCTCGTAGGGCAGTGGCGGCGCGTTCAACTCGGCCGGCGCCCCCGTTTTGTCCAAACCCGGATGATGCAGGGAAGGCGAGTTCGGTTTCATGAAAGGCTCCCTCCAGCTTAACTCGGGAACGGGCTGCCCCGCTTTGATCGGCCGCACCAGCTCCGGTGTCACGATCACCAGCAGTTCGGAGTTGGCCTGCTTCCACTGCTGGCTCTGGAACAGCTTGCCGAGCAGGGGAATATCCGACAGCCCGGGGATCTTCTGCAACGTCTTGGTCACCGTGTTATCCAGCAGGCCGGCGATCACGAAGCTCTCTCCGCTCTCCAGCTCCACCGTGGCCTCGGTCTTGCGCGTCGTCAGGCCGGGAATCGTGAAACCGGAAAGGGTCAGCGTGTTGGTGTAGTCGAGCGCGCTATACTCCGGCGCTACCCGCATGCGGATCGTGTTGCGCGGCGTAATCACCGGAAGGAACTTCAGCTTGATGCCGTATTCCTTGTACATGATGGTGATTGCGCCCGTGGACGCTCCCGACTGCACCACCGGAATCGGATACTCGCCGCCGGAAAGGAAACTCGCCTCCTGTCCGTCGGTGGTCAGCAGGTTCGGCTCCGCCAGCACTTCCGCCAGCCCCTTGGACTGGTATGCCTGGATTTCCGCTCCCAGGTTGATGTCCTTGCGGAAGAGCAGAATCTGCGCCGCATTCGAAAGAGTGAAGGTGCTCGTCAAGCTGTTGCTGAGGCCGGTGCCGCCGCTAGCGTTCATATTCGGCGTGACGCCGGCTTGCGATTGCGTCGTACCTACCTGCCCGTTGAATGCCGTGCTGATGATGGAAGCGCCCAAGTCCCGCTCGGCGCTGCGGTCAACGGTGGCGAACTTCACTTTCAGAAGGATTTCGGGCCCGCCCGGGGCCACGGCCACCCGCAGCAGGTTCACCGGCTTGGTCGAGGTCGACAGGGTGCCTGCGATCTGCATCACCCGGTTGGCGCTCAGCATATCCCGCACCGAGCCGCGCACGAAGACCGTGTCATTATCGAAAGTGATGTTGATATCGTCGTCGGGGAAATCGCGCGCAATCTGTTGCCGCACGGCCTCCAGCTTGACCGGGCTCACCCGCACCGTCAGGTCGTAGACCAGCCTCCGGCCGCCATGCTGCCAGACAATCAGAGAAGTCTCCCCGGGAAGCTTGCCGTTGATCAGCACCTCCTGCGGATTGATGGCCACGGCTTCCACCAGCTCGCCGTTGGCCACCGAGATTTTTTCGATCCTGAGCGGGCTGTCGATGATCAGACTCTTGCCCACCGTCGCTACCAGCTTGCCGTCGATACCGGACCGGAGTGCGCCGCCTGCGGGCGGCTCCTGGGTCGCCGGGGCCGAATCGGCTCCCGACAGCGCGACTGCGGGCGCCATCCAGGCGGCCAGCAGGCACATGGAGATTCCACGGAAGCGTGTCACTTGCTTACCTCCCCGGCCGTCTTACCGTCCCCGGCGGGCTGGAACGTGGCCTCTTTCTTGCTCGTGCCGGAAATAATCTCCATCACAAAAGCCGGCTCCTTCGGCGGCGCCTTCGGGGCCGGGGGCGCCACCGCCACCGGGCGAACCGGGTGCGGAGCCGCGGGTTCGGCGCCCAGGCCGCCGTTGAACAGGCGCGCCACCGCCGTGCCCGGCGTCTTGGTAACGGCTTTGTCGAGGGGGTTGCGCAAAGAGAGTTGCACCGTGGTCTGCGTCGACGCCAGGCTCAACTGCTCGGCCTGCTCGGGCGTGGCCAGTACCGTGATCACCTGCACAACCAAAGGCTTTCCTTCGGGGTCCTTCTTGAAATCTTGTCCGGCCGACAGAACCTCGATGTTCTGCAGCAGCGTCTTGGTCACCGTCCCCTGGCGGGCGTCACTCCCGGGAACAATGCCGGAGATCAACACGTCCACGTGCATACCAGCCACCACGAACCCCGCCACTCCGGCCACTTCGTTGACCCGCAGCGGCACGGCCCGCATGCCCGGGGGGATCAGCACCGTAAAACCGCCTCCCGCGCCTTTCGGCGCCAGGCGCTTCTCGATAACCGGTTCCCTGGCCATGATAGCGATCATCACGGCACGGCCCAATAGCTCTTGAGGTCGACTGGTCGATCCTTCGGGGACGGGCCCGGTCCAGTCGTCGAGCTTCACGTCGTCTTCCTTAATGACCGAGCCCACATCCAGGTCTTTGGCCGCCACCGCAACCTTGACCGTGGCCTGTACCACTTGCGGCGGTTGCTGGTGGCTCATCAGCGCCTTATATAACAAGGTGCTTATGGCCAAAGCCACTCCGGCCACGAAGATCAGAACCCAGACGAATCTCTTGTTCATATTCCCTTCCCGCCGTCCGCCGCCCGGCGGCTTGACTTACGGGACCTCGCTGCCGCCTCCCATATGTGGCGGCCTGATCGCTATTCTCCGCAAAGAGACGAAGCCGCAGCGCTTTGGGCTTGGCTCTTTCAAACGCGCTGCGGCCATCTCGCCATATTCATTATCGTCCCGGCCGGCAATCCTTGCCGGCCTCATGAGCACAGCCGTCCGCATCGGGCGGCCGGTATGCTCAGCCGGGAAGTCCAGTTAGCTGGCGCAGGTAGCGGCCGTACTCAGATTGCCGTTGGTGATCTGCCAGATATTGGTGATGCTCTTGCCGGCGCCAATAAACAGAGCCGCCGAGGCCAGAGCTACGAAAGCCAGCAGCAGTGTGTATTCAATCAGATCCTGGCCTTGTTCGTCGTTCCAGAAGTTACGCAGATACGTCATTTCGATTCGCTCCTATAGTCTTGAATTCAAGTTTCCGTGATCGGTCGATCACTGGTTGTGTCTTCGTGACCTCTCGGTCACGGCCTGTTCCGCCGCCAACGGCGACGGAAGTTCGTTCGCCCGACGCCTGGACGCGCGCCCGGAATACCAGCGCCACGCCATCGTCATATACCACCCGCCACCGGCTCGACTCCTTCAAGGCGCCGGTCAGCGGCGAGTTGGGGGGCATTAAAACCGTATCCACTCCGAACCGGGCCAAGGTCCGGTCCCAGCCGTAGTTCACATTGAGAACCTCGAGCGCCTTGCCCTCGAAATCGTCCCCGTAATAATCGCTGCGCCCGTCTATGAACACCTTGGACTGCGGATAAAGGCGGTAAATCAGATAGTCGCCCCATTGATCCGAGGTGAAGATCCGCGCCGCCGGATACTGCGCCAGCGCGCTCACGGCGCCGGACGGAAACTGGGTCGGATCGAACTCCGCCCGGAAGGGCTTCGGCGGATGGGGCGCGTACAGCAGCGCCGCCACCAGCGCCACGCCCGCTATGCTTACCGGGTGCCAGCGCGCAATCGCGTCGGTCTCGCTGGTCTCCCGGATCACGCGGTCCAGCCGCATCGCCGCCTGCCGCAGCCACGCCGCCACCGGGGCTACCGGCAGCCGCCGCAGACCGGCATCCGCGGCGGCTGCCAACATCGGCGCCGCCACGATCATGAAGATCGGAATGTGGCGCATCGCCAGCAGCGCCAGGTGGGCCCATACCAGGAGCAACAGCGGTTCCGTATAGCTGCCGCGCCGCGCGTACCAAGCCGCGGTGAGCACTGCGCCGGCCAGCATGATCTCGAAGAAGATTGCGATCGGGGCATGGAAACTCGCCGAGAGAAACTCCAGGATGTGGTCGGACTGGAACGGATCCCGCATGTACTGCCAGATATGCATGTGCAGGTGGTAGGTGTATGGATTCAGCAAACTCGCCGCCATGCACGCCAACGCGCTCAGGAAATACTTTTTCGCCCGGTCGAGCCCTGCCGCGCGCCCCTCGTCCCCGGCCGCCAGTAGAACCTCCAACAACTCCCCCGCGCCGAATATCGCGATCATCAGCACGCCCACCAGGAATCCGGCGTGAAGGTTGGTCCACGCGATCGTCAACACGGGCAGCGCGGCCAGCCACGGGATACCCGCAATCCGCGTGTGCCCCTCCCTCACCCGATCCAGAGCGTTCAGGAAGATCACCGCGAACAACAGCGTGAAAAGGTGCGGCCGCGCCAGCCAGTGAATCGACGACAACGCAGTCGCCATCAGCGTCACCACCACCGCCACCACCGCATTCGATTTGCGCCGCGCCAGACGGAACACCAACGTAAAGATCACCCCGAGCAGCACTACCGCGAACAACGAAACCGCGGCCAGGCCGCCGATGCGGTTCAGACCCGCGAAGATCACGTCCGACAGCCATTCCCACGCATACCAGACGCCGCCCGGTTTGGAAAATGAGAATAAGTCCCGATATGGCACCGCATGATGCGCCAGAATCCACTCGCCGGTACGAATGTGCCAGCCCGTGTCGCCATCGGCGAGCAACGTACCCAGGCCCTTCATGTGCCCAAACAGGAACACAATCGGCATCAGGAACGCGAAGTCCGCCAGCGAAGGCAGCAGCTTGACCGCAACTCTCGAATCCGCCGTGTTCATAAACTCACGCCATCCACGCCGGAGACTGTACATCCTCCGTCGCATGCAACCGGTCGTGAAATGCCCGAAAATCCATGTAATTGACCCGCAGCGCCACCAGCGGATACCCGCGGCCCGAGTCGGTCACCCGCACTACCGTCCCCTGACAGTGAATGCACTTCTGCCCAAATCCGTGATTCGCCGGCAATTCCAACTCGAGCGTCAGAATCTGCCCCAGCGATGGCACCGGCAGCGTTTCGTCTCCCCCCTGCCATGCCACCAGGAGGCCGCTGCGACTGATATTCTCCGTGTACAAAGCGCTGCGCAGCCAAAGCGCCGGCGACGTTACATGGCACCGGAGTTGGATTTCGATCCTCGGGCTCTCGCGCCGGTTGATATTCCTCATGCGCTTTGCTTCGACACTCGCGAGGTTAGCCGCTAATTGTCCTGCCATCAATATCGTAAATGGGCTATATCCGTCTGTACTCGAAGGTTATTAGGGGCGAAGGCGAGGTTGGCTTACGAGTGCCAGGGGCCATTGCAATACTTCTTGGCGTGCGATTCCGCACGGATGCCTCTCCCCGTCATTACCCGAATGGCAGGGTTAGCATACGGCACTATCCGGCGATTTTCGAGCGATATGTTCTCTTTTTATATGAACCGGTTGCAGTTCGTTCAGGCATTGAAAATAAACGCTTTACGCGCAATTCTCCAATTAATATACTGAAGGAAGCATGGTTAATGTTGTATATTTATGTGGATTTATTGCTGAATACCATTGACAACCGAAGTAAATAGCCCGACAATTCGGGATGAACAGTACTGGATACAGAAAAATCTGAAGCTGGCGTAACCGCACGGCACGGACTGTTTCAAGAGGTGAAGAATAATGACGCGGATTCTTTTGTACAGTGATGAACCAATCCTGGCCAAGGGCCTTGAATCGGTCTTGTGCCAGGTGGAAAGCTTCGAGCTGCTGCCAAGCTGCAACACGGTGACGTGCCTGATGGAGCAAATGTCCCAGGGCGTACCGGATCTGGTCCTGATGGACCTTACCCCCGAGATCACTTTTGCCGTGCTCAGCGAAATGCAGCACGCCATGCAGACCACCAAGATCGTGCTCTGGGTGAACTCGATTTCGACCGAACTGGCTTTCCAGGCAATGGGCCTGGGAGTGCGGGGCATTCTGCGAAAAACCCTGGCCACGGATCTGCAAGTCAAATGCCTGCAAAAAGTCCAGGCCGGCGAGCTGTGGTTCGAGAAAGCGCTCACCGATAGCTTCCTCTGCGCGCGCCGGGTGGCGTTGACGCAGCGCGAAGGGCAGCTCGTGAGCCTGTTGTCGCAAGGCCTCAAGAACAAGGAGATCGCCACTACGCTGATGATCTCCGAAGGCACCGTGAAGGTGTACCTGTCCCGGCTTTTCCAAAAAGTCGGCGTCAAGGACCGCTTCGAGCTGGCGCTGTTCGGCTTGAAGAACCTGACCACCGGCCAGCTTCCGATTTCCGATAAGAGCCATCGCGGCGCTTCGGCCGGCATGCCCGGACTGCGCTCGCTGGTTCTCGAGAAGCCGATGGACCGGGCCGACACCCCTGTGCGCTTCCCCACCCCGCTGAGGCCCCTGGCCTCGCGTTTCTAGTCAGCCGACATATTCCGCATTGCCAACGGGCGGCCGCGCGCACCAGCGCAGGCCGCCCGTTTCGTCGGCAGGGCATGCTTTGGCCTGCCACCGTGTTTGCCCGGCTGCAGGCGTAGTACGCTTGATGTTTGCCGGAATGAGCGGAAACACGCCAGTATCGAAACCCGATCCGGAGTATGAGACCCCGCGTGCCGCTTGGGAGCGGCGTTGGGTCGCCGGCGGTTTGGTTTGCCTGCTGATATCGCAGATCTGCCAGATAACGCGGCGGATTATCGATCCCGATTTGTGGCATGAACTCGCTTTAGCCCGGGAGATCGTGCGCCTCCACTACGTTCCGACGGTAGATTCCTTTTCCTATCTGCCCACGATTCCCGTCGTGGATCATGAGTGGGGCGCGGGAATAGTTGCCCTTTTCGCATTCCGGCTGGCCGGATTCCCCGCCATCATGGTGCTCAATCTGGCTCTGGCGTGCGGCGCTCTCCTTCTAGCGGCGGTGCGCCCAGCCGGACGTCGAAGTCATCCCGGTCTGGTTGCGATATGCGGGCTTGTCGTCTTGCCGCTCCTCGCACGCGGCTTTCCGCCGGTGCGCGCCCAAGCCTACTCTTTTCTGTTTTTCGTTGCGCTGCTCTGGGCAGTGGAAGCCGGCAAAGGAGCATCCCGCAAATGGCTGTTGTGGTGGCTCCCGGTGTACGTCTTGTGGCTGAATATTCATGCAAGCTTCGTATTGGCCTTTGCCGTAGTGGGATTGTCCCTGGTGGTTGCAGTGTTCGGCGGCCGCGCGGCCGGCGGGGTGCGGTTTCATCTGTTCCTGCTTGCGGCCATGGCAGCGCTGATATCCGTCAACCCGTACGGGCCGGCGTTCTATGCCCGGGTGTTGCACGGCGTCGCGATGCAGCGGCATCTGATCGGCGAATGGGGCCCGGTTTGGGACGCCGGGGCTCTGCCGTCGGTGCTTCCGGCGCTGCCCCTCACCGTCGTGGGATTGCTGTACGCGTTTCGAAGCCGGCGGTTCGACGTTCACGGCGCGGCGGTCCTGCTGGTGATTGGGACGGCGGCCTGCCTGCACACAAAGTTGCTGCCGTACTATGGATTCGCGTGGCTTTTCTACTGCCCCGGGTGGATCCAGGGCACCGCGCTCGCGCGCGAGGTCACCGGCATCGCCAAGGAGCATCGAAGAACCGCCGCGATTCTATGGTGCGGCATCGCGGTAGTGGCTGCCGCGGGCTGCTTTTGGCTGGGCTTCTGGCGGGCGGAAATTCCGGAACGGCCCGCCGGCGGCGCTCCCTACTACCCGGTTCGAGCGGTTGACTTCTTGCGGGACCGCGGCTTCAAAGGCAACCTGATGACGCCTTTCAATCAAGGCGCCTACGTAAGCTGGCGGCTGTATCCCAACGTCCGCGTCTCTATGGACTCGCGGTACGAGACTGCGTTTCCGGAAAGCAGCTTCCTCCGGAACCAGCGCGCTTACTCAGGCGACAATTGGGAAGCATTCGCTTCCCAATACCCGGCCGATGCGATCCTCAGCCCCCGAGATTCGGCACTCCAATCCCGGCTGGAGCGCAGCCAGTGGGCTCCGGTCTATTGCGGCCCATCGTTCTCGATCTTCGCGAGACCCGGGGGAAGTCTGGCGAGCGGGCCGCGCCGACCCTGCACGACCGAGACGAAATAAGGGCCGGTCCCGTGCTGGTGCGCCGCGCCAGCCTGGCCTTACAGCAACTGCACTTCCCGCTGTATCTCGCCGGTTACGCGCGCGTCGCTGTCGCCCACGAACATATCGACCTCCGAGCGCACCCCGAAATGCGGCAGGTACACGCCGGGTTCAATCGAAAAACACGTCCACGGAATCACCCGCCGCTCGTCGTGGTTTTCGAGGTTGTCCATGTTGGCGCCGCTGCCGTGCACTTCCACGCCGATCGAATGGCCGGTTCGATGCACGAAATACTCGCCGTACCCGGCGCTCGCAATCACGCCGCGGCTGGCGTCGTCCACCTCGAAGCCGCGCAATTCCCGGCTCCCCGCAACCGCCTCCTGGACGCACCGTATGGCGGCATCGCGGGCGCCCGTCACCACCCCGAACACCTTGCGCATCTCTTCCGTCGGCTGATCGCCGCAGAAACCGGTCCAGGTGATGTCGTAGTAAACCGCTTCCGGCTGATCGAGCTTGGCCCACATATCGAGCAGCACCCAATCGCCCGAGCGAATCGGCGCGGTCACTTCCTCGGTCGGTTCGTAATGTTGGTTGGACGAATTGGCGTTGACGCCCACGATCGGGCCGTGATCGGTGATCAGCCCCGCTTTGGCGAAGCGCTCGCGAATGAAGTTCTTGACTTCCACTTCGCTCAGCGGCGCGCCGTTGCGGGTGCGCTCGGCGATCAGCGCGAAGGCCTCGGCGCGGACTTTGTCCACCCTGCGCCCGGCTTCCAGGTGCGATTCCAGTTGCGCCGGCGTCCAGCGCGCTTCGAACACCTGAATCAGTTCCGCCGAACTGACCACTTCCAGGCCGAGGCTGCGCACCAGTTCCACCGTGCCCGCGTCCACCATCGCCACGTAGGGAATGGCGCACAGCGGGGAATACTGCATGGCCACCCGCTTCAGCCCGCCCGTCATCCGGCGCAGGCAGTCGATCTGCTCGCTCCAGCCGGAATATGCCAGCTTCTCGCCCGGCGCGCCCGCGGTCATGCCGCGCTCGATGCGGTGCTCCAGGCCGCGCGGTTCGCCCACGGCCGGAATCAGGTAATACCAGCGGCGCGTTGGCGTCCGTGGCGGCGCGAATCCCAGCACCCGGTACGCCAGCGGGTCGCGCATGTGATGATCGAAAAACAACCAGCCGTCGAGCGCCTGGCTGCGCAGTTCCTGCTGAATCTTGGCGAGGTCCATAAGCGGCAACTCCAGTCTACCCCGGTAGGGCATGCTTTAGCTTGCCCGGTTTGTTATGGACTATACTGTGGAATGGATTCCACAATCGTGACCATACAGGTGGTACTGGACGCCAAGCTGTTGCGAGCCGCCGATCTTGCGGCGAAGCGGCGCAAGGTGAATCGATCGGCCTTGATCCGCCAGGCTCTCGATCAACACCTCAAGCGCTTGCATGAACTGGAACTGGAAGAGCGGGATCGGCGCGGGTATCTGGCCCAGCCGCAGCGCGAGGAGGAGTTCCGCATCTGGGAGGATGCCGCGGCGTGGCCGGCACTCTGAGCCGCGGCGAGGTTCGCCTATGCCGGTTCGCACCCCCGGACAAACAACGCCCGGTGCTGATTCTGACCCGCGACAGCGCCATCCGCCATCTGGCGACCGTAACCGTCGCGCCGATCGCATCGACCATTCGCGGCGTGCCCTCCGAAGTGATTCTGGATATCGATGACGGGATGAAGAGCCGCTGCGCCGTCAATCTGCACAATGCCGTGACGGTGGCTCAAGCGCGATTGGGTCGCCGCATCGGTGCCCTGAGCGCGCAGCGCATGCAGCAGGTTTGCGCGGCGCTGGGCTTCTCGCTCGGCTGTTCCTGAGTGGAGACGCCGACTCCCGCGCGCGTCCGGCTTCGCACAGCCCGTCCCAATATCGAACGCGCCGGTCGCCTGCTGCGCGTTTTCCACCCCATAATCCAGCCGCCGTGTTGGCAACGCAATTGCCCCCACTTCTCTCGTGCGAACCCTCATCCAGGATCTCCGTTTCGGTTTCCGCATGGCCCTGCGGAGCCCCGGTTTCACCTTGATCGCGGTGCTGACGCTGGCCGCCGGCATCGCCGCCAATTCCACGGTTTTCAGTTGGATCGACGGCGTCCTCCTGCATCCGGTGCCGGGTGTGGCCGATCCAGCCAGACTGGTCGCGTTTGAAACCGTGGCGCCGAACGGCGATGCGCTGACTACTTCCTATCCCGATTATCGGGATTACCGTGATCGTCTGAAGCTGATCGGCGGGCTGGCTGGCGCCACGATGCTTCCGTTCTCCGTCGGCCAGGACCCGCGCGCGGAGCACGTCTGGGGCGAACTCGTCACCGGCAATTATTTTGCCGTGCTCGGCGTCAAGCCGCTGCTGGGCAGAATGTTCACGCCCGACGAATATGGCGACGCGGAAGGCGCGCACCCGGTGGTGGTGATCGGCGAACGCCTTTGGAAGCGCCGCTTCAACGCCGATCCCGGCGCGGTCGGCCAACTGTTGCGCGTCAACCGCCAGCAGTTAACCATCGTGGGTGTCGTGCCCGCGTCGTTCCTCGGCTCCGTGCCCGGACTGACGTTCGACATGTGGGCTCCGGTGACTATGGGCGTGCAGCTCAAAGCGCTCCAGGAGTGGTCGCTCGCGGATCGCGGGACGCGCCAGATGCTCGTCTTCGCGCGTCTGCGGCCGGGCGTTACCCTGGCGCAGGCGCGGAGCGAAATCCAATCGGTGGCGCGCCACCTGGCGGAAGAAGACCCGGAGCACAACCTTGGCATCGGCGCCACTGTGCTTCCCATCTGGAAAGCCCATTCCGGCGCCCAGACGTCGTTGCTGAAGCCGCTCATCCTCCTGATTGCGGTCTGCGGCGTGGTGCTGCTGATTGTCTGCTTTAACGTCGCCAACCTGCTGCTGGCTCGCTCGACCGCCCGCCAGAGAGAGTTCAGCGTGCGCATGGCGGTGGGGGCCGGCCGCAGCCGGCTGGTGCGCCAGTTGCTCAGCGAAAACCTGGTGCTGGCCGTGCTGGGCGGGTTGATCGCCGTGCCGGTCACCTCGTGGTTCAGCCAGTCGCTGGGTAGCATGGTGCCACCCTCCGGGCTTCCGGTCACGCTCGATGTTCCTCTCAGCGCCGATGTGGTGGCCTTCACCTTTCTGCTGTGCCTGGTGGCGTGCGCCCTGTCCGGCATCGCACCCGCCTGGCACATGGCCCGCACCAATCTCAACGAATCCTTAAAGGAAGGCGGACGCGCCGGATCGGGCGGAGCCAGTTCGCACCACACGCAGCGGCTGCTGGTTGTTTCCCAAGTCGCCCTGGCGCTGGTCGCTATCATCGGCGCCGGCCTGTTCGCCCGCAGCTTCCAGGCTGCCCGCCACATCAGCCCGGGGTTCGATCCCAGCCACGTGCTGGTGTCGCACCTGGCCCTCAACGGGTACTCGGTCGCCGAGCGAAAGCTGTTTGTGGAACAATTGCGCGACCGCGTCCTGGCGCAGCCGGGCATCACCGCCGTCACCTATTCTCATACCGTTCCGCTCTCCTTTTCCGGCCAATGGTGGGAACCTTTGGAGATCCAAGGCTATGTGCCCGGCCCCAGCGAGAACATGAAGATCGATCGCAATGTGGTTACGCCGGGCTATTTCGACATGCTGCGGATCCCGCTGGTCGAGGGGCGCGATTTCACCGATCACGACGACGAAAAGTCGGCCCAGGTGATGATCGTCAGCCAGGCCTTTGCGCGCCGCTTCTTCGGAGGCCGCTACCCGATCGGCCAGCATGTGCACGGTTGGGGCCGCTGGTTCGATGTGGTGGGCGTGGCTAAGGACTGCAAGTACCAGCACCTGGATGAGGCGCCGAGGCCTTACTTTTACGTGCCCTTCCGCCAGGTTTACCGCGAGGATATGGGCATCCGCCTGTATGCCAGGACCGCCGGCGACCCGCGGCAGGCGATGGAACCGGTGCGCCGCGCGGTGCGCTCGCTCGATCCCGATGCCGGCGTCTTCGACTCCATGCCGATGGAAGAGAACATCGACGCAGCCCTATTCACCGAGAAACTGGCGGCCATCATGCTGGCCGTGCTGGGAGGGGTGGCGCTGCTGCTGGCGGCGCTCGGGCTGTACGGAGTGATGGCCTACGCGGTCGCCGAGCGCCGGCACGAAATCGGCATCCGCATCGCCCTCGGCGCGCGCCCCGGCGACGTAGTCGGCATGGTGGTCAAACAGGGCATGGCACTCACCCTGATCGGGCTGGCCGCCGGAACTGTCGCCGCCATTGCCGTCACCCGGGTGGTTGCCGCCGCGCTGGTTCAGGTCAGCGCCACCGACCCACTGGTCTTCGCGGGCGCCCTGCTGTTCCTGGCCGCCGTCGCCGCCCTGGCCAGTTATTTGCCCGCCCGCCTGGCCGCCGGCATCGACCCCAACCAGACGCTCCGCTCCTAGCCTGCGAGCGCGCACGCGAACGCGCGCCACCAGCGCATCCCGCTTGCTGGATAATGGAAGACACATGACGGTTGAAATAGAAGGCGTCACTCTTCACCTGGCCCATCCCGACGAGCTGGCGGCGGAGTGGGTGGGACAAAGCGAACTGATGCGCCACCTGCTGGCGGCCTGGATGGTGATCCACGAACAGGATCTGCCGATGAGCCCGCGCCTGCTCGGCAAGCCCGGCGTCGGCAAGACCACCCTCGCCTACGCCGCCGGCAAGCGCATGGGGCGCGAAGTTTACATCCTCCAGGCCACCCTCGACACGCGTCCCGAGGACCTGCTGGTCACCCCCGTGCTCGAGGGCACCGGCAGCTTGCGCTACGTCGCCTCGCCGCTGGTCACCGCCATGATTCGCGGCGGCATCGCCATCCTCGACGAAGGCAACCGCATGAGCGAAAAAAGCTGGGCCAGCCTGGCGCCGCTGCTCGACAACCGCCGCTACGTGGAATCCATCGTGGCCGGCATCAAGATCAAGGCCCACCCGCAGTTCCGCCTGGTGGCCACCATGAACGACGATGCCTCCACCTTCGAGCTCCCCGAGTACATCCATTCCCGGCTCCAGCCGCAGATCTTCATCGACTTCCCGGAGCGCGACGAGGAAAAACAGATCCTGCGCGAGAACCTTCCCTTCGCCGAAGATCGCATCCTCGAATACGTCACCGACTTTCTGCAGATGGCGCACGCCGCCGACGAGCGCTACACCGTGCGCGACGGCATCAACGTCGCCCGTTTCGCCATCAAGTTGAAGAGCCTCGCCACCCGGAAAACTCACGAGCGCGAGGCCCTGGAAATCTCCATCGCCCGCGTCCTCGGAGAGGAAGCGCTGCGCTATGCCAGACGACGGCCAGCCGAGTCCTGAAGCCGGCAGCCTGCGGCGCGGCCGGTTCACCTATTTCCCGGTGGCGCCCGGACGCCTCGAGTTCGCCATCGAGGTGCGCCGGGCCATCCTCCGCGAGCGCCCGCAGGTGATCGCCCTCGAACTGCCGGTAAGCCTGCAACAGGAGTGGATCCGCGCCGTCCAACGCCTGCCCGAGATGTCGCTGATCTTTTATCCCGAGGATGACGAAGCCACTTACGTGCTCGTCGAGCCGGCCGATCCCTTCACCGAGGCCATTCGCACCGGCCTCGAAATCGGCTCCGAGATCGTCTTCGCCGACCCGGAAGCCGGCGAGCGCCCGCACCTGCCCGACGCTTATCCCGACCCTTACGCCATTCGCGCCATCGGCCTCGAGCGCTACATCGAAGCCTATCGCGTTTACCCGCAGCCCCGCTCGGAGGAGATCTCGCGCCACGCGGCCGGGATCGCCTGGAAGCTCGAAGGCGCCAATCCGGTGGCCAGCGTGTTCGTGGTGGTTTCGCTGAATCTGCTCGACCCGCTGCTCGACGCGATGGAGGAGCCGCAGGCGCAGCCGATCGCGGCAGTTCGCCGCGAGGGCATCGAACTGCTCAACCCGCACCCGGAATCGCTCGGCGAAATCGCCGTCGAATATCCGCAGCTCCAGTGGCGCTACGAGAATTACCGCGCCGCGATGACGGACCACAATCTGATCGACCGGCGCCACGCCCAACTGGCCGTGCTGCTGGCGGCGGAAAAGGAATACGATGCTTCCACCGGCGAACGCATGGCCCACTGGCAGCGCCGCCTGCTGGCCCGCTACACGCGCAACCTGGCCCTGGCCGGGCACGAATTGTGCGCCGGCATATTAGACATGGCGGTGGCCGCCCGCGGCGTCGCCGACGACAACTACGCCTGGGACGTTTGGGAAGCCGCCGCCAGGTATCCGCCGCAGAACCTCGAATCGCCCCTGCTCACCGTCCGCATTTCCGGCGACCAGATGTGGCGCAACACCCGCCGCATCCGGCTCCGCCGCCTCCTCCCCAGCACCAAGCGCCGCTTGCGCCCTTTCGGATTGCGGCCGCGCAAGAAGGAGAAATTCCCCGGCGAATGGGCCAGCCAGGTCAACGGCACCGGCATCTGCTCCTATCCGCCCGAGGACCTGGTGGTCGAAGACTACGGCCGATTCCTCAAGAAGAAGGGCAAGAACCTGCTCTCGGAAGACCGCGTCCGCGTGGAGCCTTTCACCACCTCGGTTCTCGATGGCATCGACATGCGCGAGACCATTCGCAAATGGTACGAGCACCGCATCTACGTGCGCCAATTCCAAAAGATGCGCGGCGAGGTCGGCTCCGTCGTGGTCATCTTCGACGAGGATCGCGACAACCGCTATCCCTTCACCACCACCTGGACCGGCGAAAGCCAGAACGAATCGGATATGGCGTTCTACTCGACTTTCCCCTTCGACAACTTGGTCGGCCCCGGCATCGGCCGCGCCGAATACGGCGGCTTCCTGATGAGCCTGCCGCCGCACCGTATGTACGACGTCTGGCGCGACGCCGATTACGAGTACGCCGAGAGCAAATCCGAACGCCTGTTGCTGGCCGCCCTCGATTACTCCATCCATCACTACGTCGTCTATGTAGCCGCCAAGCCGCCGCGCTCGATCTTCAAGACCATCGCCAGCCGCGTCGGCCGCACCATCGTCTACATTCCCATCGGCCAGCTTTCCCCTGTGTCGATCAAGAAGATCCGCGTGGTCCACGTCCTCGACGGCCACGAAAAGCGCGAAATCGCCAAAGACTATCTGTGGTGACTGAATCCCGTGGGGTAGGTTGATTAACCTGCGCGCGACCCAGAGGGTGCCCCGGTCAATCGGCGCAGCCGGGCGAAGCCCGGCAGTTATTGTCCCCACCCTCGCAACCTCATTCACACGGTTTCTTCTCCACTAACTCAATCACTTAGCCCTCGAAACCCTTGACAGACCCTGCATACTTAAGTCAGGACTGTGGCGCTAAGCTCCGCTGCTAGTCTGTTCTTGCTGGCCAGCAAGCGTTGATTTCAAGTGGTACTGAACTTCCGGCGCCCGTTAACGGCATGCGGGGTCCCCCATGGGCTGGACTCTCGACGGAAGACTTTGGATTCCGGAATTCATAACCGCCGGCGGA
>JBAVIH010000036.1:0-4297 GCA_049686695.1 Bryobacteraceae bacterium
AGTGCGAGCCCTGGCTGCTCTCGGACTTTACTTCAACCACGTTGCTCGGCCGGGCGATGCCGGTGAATCTGCCGTCCTCGTTCGCGGCTCCCTGCTGGCCCGCCCCCGATCCGCGCGCCCCGGTGCCAAGTAGCCCGCTCCCCGAAGCCGACTTCGGGTTGTTCGGCGAGTAATCGAAGCAATCTTCCGAGACGTGGCCGACCGCCGTGGGCCGGAATTTGATCTGCTGCCGGCGGCAAAAATGGAACACCGGCTCCCATGCATTCTTGAAGCGATTGCCCCATCCGCCCGGCACGCCATTGTCGGTCTTGCGCCAGCAGAACTCGTCGACGAAGCGCCAGCCCCACTGCCGCCGGTGCGCGATGACAAGGTCTTTCACGTAGAGGTCGCGTTCCCCGTCGCCGGCATGTTCCTTGATGTTGAGGAAGTAAGAACCGTCCGGAGCCAGCACCGCTTCGACCCCGCTGGCCACTGCGCGGAACCACTCCACATACTCTTCCGGCGGCACCGGCTTAAAGCCGCTCGCGGGATCGTACTCGCGCTGCGTAGCGTACGGCGGCGAGGTAATCACTACGTTCGCCTTCTGCCCGTCGAACAATCGCAGGCGCGTCCCATGATCACGGCAGTCCCCACAAATCAGCCGGTGCTTTCCGATCAACCAAACGTCTCCGGCCCGCGTTACCGACTCAACCGGCGTCTCGGGGATTTCTTCTTCCGCCGCGCCAGCCGACTCTGCCGCAGGTTCGGTGTCTGCCAGGAGCTTGGCGAGTTCCTCCTCGGAGAAGCCCAGGAGATCGAGCCGCCAAGCGGCAGATTGAAGTTCCCCGAGCTCCGCCGCTAGCGTTTCTTCGTCCCACCCGGCGTTCTCACTGATCCGGTTGTCCGCGAGGATGTACGCACGCTTCTGCGTCTCGCTGAGGTGATCGAGCACGACCACCGGCACGTGCTCCAGCCGCAACTTCCGTGCGGCCAATAGGCGGCCGTGACCAGCGATGATCCCGGCGTTGGTGTCCACCAGGACCGGATTATTGAACCCGAACTCCACGATGCTCGCCGCAATCTGGGCAATCTGATCGTCGGAATGCGTCCGTGCATTCTTGGCGTATGGCACCAGCCGCTCGACGGGCCACAGTTCGATTTGCCGCGCCATCGCGGGCGGGACACGCGCGTCAGCCACCAATGCTATCCACCATCTGAATTCGGCAGCCAATCCACCGCATCACTGGCACCGCCATCGAGTTTCCAATCGCCCGGTACCGAGGACCGTCCGGGGTAGCGCCCAACCTGCGGGCCTCCTCCAGGGAGATGCCAAGGTAGGGAGCCATCTCCTCGATCTCATCCGCGCGAAGTTTCCGGCGGTAGTTCGGGTTCAGCGTGTAATCATCCGGCAATCCCTGGAGACGCTCGCACTCACGCGCGGTCAGCCGTCTTACCGCAACGCACATGGCCAGCAGCGGCGCGCCGTCACCTCGTCCGGATGTGCCGGACTGCGCTTTCAGTGGGGGCGCAATGATGTCCGGAGAGCCGCGTCCGTTCCGCGCAAAACGGGATTCAAAGAGAACTGGCGGCCCAACACCACCGCCATCACTGGCGAGTACCGGCGGCGCGATCTCGCTGGGCACGAAACCGTCCTGCCCAAATCCCCGGAACGCCACCGCCAGCTGGCCGCCAGCATTTGGATGCGATTCTCGGTGGCCCATCGCCCGCATCGTCGGTGCCGCGTCTTCC
Organism: Bryobacteraceae bacterium; assembly: GCA_049686695.1. Classification (GTDB taxonomy): domain Bacteria; phylum Acidobacteriota; class Terriglobia; order Bryobacterales; family Bryobacteraceae; genus Bog-375. The sequence continues at coordinate 1,729 of JBAVIH010000036.1, forward strand.
ATCGCATCGGCGCCGGAATCTTTGCATGAGAATCCGACCGGCAGGATCGGGACTCCGCGGCCGGTGCCGTCCTCGCTGGCATCCATCGCCTCGCCACGAAGCGTATGCGCGATCATCAGCGGAGGTGTGACTTCGACACAGAACGTTTCGGTCTCGAAATCCATGCGCATGCTGCCACCATGCGCATTGCATGCGGTCGCAACATCGATCGGCCCCGACGTGTTGTTTCCGCCGAACAAAATCAGGTGGCCGGCTTGCGCCTGGTTGTCATCCGCGCCACTCGCTCCAACGCCATCCGCAGTAAGGGCGGCAACACCCTGGCGCGCTTTGCGGCGCGCCGGAGGATTCCTGCACAGGCCTTCGCGCTCAAGAAGTACCGCTGCGGCACGACGCCAGTCTCCAAGATGTCCAACAACGAAGACGCGACGGCGCCGCTGGGGCACTCCGAGGAACTGAGCGTCCAACACTCGCCAGGCGCAACCATACCCGAGTTCTGCCAGCGCTCCGATGATGGAGCCAAAGTCGCGCCCGCCGTTCGAGGACAGAACACCGGGGACGTTTTCCCAGACGATCCACCGAGGTCGCAGGCGGCCAGCAAGCCGGCAAAACTCGATGGCCAGGTTGCCACGCGCGTCCTCCAGGCCGCCGCGTCTTCCGGCGAGGGAGAAGGACTGGCAGGGAGTTCCTCCGGCCAGAACGTCGATTGGACCGCAGCTTCCTTTGATCGTCGTGAAGTCGCCAAGGTTGGGAACACCGGGGTGTCGATGCGCCAGCAGCGCGGAGCAAAACGGATCGATCTCGGCAAACCATGCCGGCCGGAAGCCCAGCGGCTCCCAGGCCACGGTCACCGCCTCAATGCCCGAACATACGCTGCCGTAAGTCAAAGAAATCCAAGCTGGCGGCTGGCCAAGCGGCTCCAAGGAGGGGTGACAACCTGAAGTGACAACCTGCCGAAACCCATGTAACTAGGCAAACTGCGCAACATTTCAAGCCGCGGCCGCCGATTCCGGGTCAGGTCCCTGAATTCCTGCGGGCTACCTCGACATGCCGTTTACGAATGCGCGCCGGGAATCGTCAGCGCCGTCCGCTGCGCGTCAGCTACGCCGACTATCCGGCAGCGGGTGATCACGCCGCACGGACCACCTTCGGCACCTTCACGTTCGCGGTTGATTTGTTGGGGCGTCGTGTGAACGCGCCGCGGAGCCAACCCAGGTACCGCCCGCCGACCTGTCTCCGTCTGATCTTCATCTGGCCAAGCACTCCGCAACGACTTGCAGGAAGACGCCCCGCGTGCTCACGAGCACTCCGTCTTCGTCGCGCCGATCCAGGCGGCGAAGTTTCCAGCACCGGCCATGATCCAGGCTTTCGATGAAGCTGTAAGGGGTGCCGGCTGGGGCGCGTGTTTCAATCGGGCTGCCGCCGTCCTCTCGCCGCAGCCAGATCGCCTTCAGATGGCCCTTGCGACCGTAGGATGGCTTTACATAGCCGCCCTCGATCAGGCGTGTTGCCGCTTCCATCGAGCGGAAGCCGAGGGGTGTTCCGTCTGGCGCGTAGTAAGGGATTCGTTCGGCAGGCTTCATCTGGGCACACTTCGAGTACGGCACGGAAGGGAAGGAGATTAGCGAGAGTCCCGTCTCTCGGTATTGGCTTGGGGAGGGAACCTTCGGAGGGTGCGCTTTGCGCCGGCCTGTCGAACTGAGCCTCTATTGAATATATACGCTGAAACTCTCAATTCTTGAAGTCCTCATCCAAATACTTCCGTTCCTGCAGCAGACTGCGGACTTCCGCGACGCTGGTGACTGTGGCGGCCAAGGCGCCGGCATCCGCCCATTCGCGCAAGCGCCTCGCCTGGAGGGCCGTCGGCTGCTCACCTGGACGCTTCACTTCAAGCTCGAAGTGCCGGCCGAAGATGCAGCCGGTGATGTCGGGATCTCCAGCCACGCCCATACCGCCGCCCCATCGTTTGCGGGCGAGGCACCCGGGCAGCGAGTTCAGATAGGTGAGGATCGCCTTCACAATCGCGCGCTCGCTGATCATGCCGTCTTTCTCCCGAACTGGAGTTTCGGCGGCTTTTCAGCGTCGCGCCGGCGCGGGTCCTGGTCTTGACTGTTCCGCACTCGCCGGCGCAGCCTCCACTCGTTCCAAGTCATCCAGCGCAAGCCTTCATCGTTGAACACCAGCGGCATCGGGTCCATGCGAAGCACCTTCATCGCCCAGCGAATTTCATCCAGATCCGCGCCGAGGGGATAGGCGACGGCAAGATGGCCCAAAGGCAAGCGGATGCAGCGCATGCCTGGACGGTTCATCACGGCTTGCGCTTTTCGCACGTCAGTCAACTCCTGTTTGTGCTCGCGGACGAGAGCCTTCAGTTCTTCCGGCGCGCCTTTGTCCATGCGCAATTTGCCGTCGGCGTCCAGCCAAACTGAGACGCTCGCTTCCATGAGCCGGTCCAGGACAGCTTCAATATCCACAGCCAACCTCCCCATGACGGATCCAATGCCGGATGACGGGTCATGACGGGTTTTCGCATTTAGCTCTCAGGTGTGTGTGTGCGCGCGCGCCATGTGTG
>JBAVIH010000037.1:0-8098 GCA_049686695.1 Bryobacteraceae bacterium
TCCATGGAGTGATACCCCATCGAGGCTCCCCGTCGCTCAACGGCCTGCAGGATCGCCGCCTCTCCCACGGCTCAAATCCACTCCAATGCGCAAAGTCCTGTTTCGCGCCATTTCCGAAACCGCTGCCTGGTGGCGGTCCGTATTGACAATTGTGACTTTCGCGCTTGGTACGCCGGCCGCGCTTTGATCGAGGACGCTGCCCTCGATAGTGCCGGTAATGTCTTGCGCCACCAGGCATGCAACGATGCCGGCAGCCAGCATGCACAACACAATCAGCTTTTTCATTGTTGTTTTCCCCTTTTTCGCTTCTCCAGGAAAGCACCCCACAGGAGTGGTTTCTGCCTAACCATTGTTAAGATTCTACTGCGATTCCGGGCCAGTTGGGAAGCGGCAAATCGGCTCGAGGCCTGCTCCAACGCAGCCATTCTGGTGGTTTTCGGCCACTCACTGGCCGCGCGCTGGACCCGTAACTGCCTGAAAAGCTTACCGTTGGTCTTTGGCACCCTCCGTGCTCCCCATTCGGTGGACGTTAGAAAGGATTTCGCCATGCTTCGTATGCAGCTCCGTTCCATGGGATGGGTTCTGGCAGCCGCCCTTACGGCCGGCGCCGGCGCACCTCTCTGGGCGCAGGACTCCGACGATCAACAACACGGCGTCGCCCGGATCAGCGTCATGGACGGCCAGGTTTCGGTGAAACGCGGCGATGCCGATTGGGTGGCGGGCGTCATCAACGCGCCGCTGCTGGCCGAAGATCGCATTTCCACCGGCCCCAATTCGCGGGCCGAAGTCGAGTTCGATTCGGCCAACCTGCTCCGCCTGGGCGGCACCGGCGAGATCAGAATCGCCGCCCTGGAAGCCGGCCGGCTTCAGATCGAGCTCTCTCAGGGCACATTAACCTACCGTGTGTTAAGGCCTTCCGTAACGAATGCTGAGGTGGATACTCCGAATATTTCCGTAAGACCATCGAAAGCCGGGATTTATCGTCTTTCGGTCACCGCATCCGGCCAAACCGAACTCACCGTCAGGGCAGGGGACATCGAGGTCTTTTCACCCCACGGTTCGCAGTGGGTAAGCGCCGGACAAATGATGATCGCCCGCGGTTCCACTGCCGATCCCGAGTTCCAGATTGTGGCCGCTCCGGCAGCCGATGCCTGGGATGCCTGGTCGGACAGCCGCGACCGCATGTTTGGCCAATCGCGCAGCACGCAGCGCGTTCCGCAGGGAGTCTACGGCTCCGAGGATTTGGACAATAACGGGGACTGGGTCTACACCCCCGATTACGGCAACGTTTGGCAGCCGCAAGTCGCGCCCGGTTGGGCGCCGTATCAAAATGGGCAGTGGGAGTGGCTGGATTGGTATGGCTGGACCTGGGTGAGCGCAGATTCCTGGGGCTGGGCGCCGTATCACTATGGCCGCTGGTTCTGGAGGACCGGTTTCGGCTGGCTGTGGTATCCGGGCGTTTTCGGCGTGCCGCATTTCTGGTCGCCGGCGTTGGTCGGCTTCTTCGGCTTCGGCGGTGGAGTTGGCTTCGGGGTTGGCTTTGGCTTCGGAAATATCGGCTGGGTGCCGCTGGCGCCCTATGAAGTCTTCCACCCATGGTGGGGCAGGGGATACTACGGTTCCGCCGGGTACCTTAACCGCTCCATGAATATTGCTAATGTAAACGTCAGAAATTACTATCGAAATGCGCGTGTCGCAAACGGCGTGACCGGCCTCTCTGTGCATGACTTCCAGAACGGGCGCGCTTCCAACATCGTGCGCCCCACGGCGGCGCAGTTCGCGTCGGCTGGAATGATCCACGGCGCTGTTCCACTGTCTGCGGGTGCCGGCGCCACCCGGTTCTCCAGCCATGCGGCGTCGTACGTGCCGAGGAGCACCGGCAACCACACCACTTTCTTCCATTCTCCGCAGGCGGCCGCGTCCGCACGCGGAACGGCGTCTCAGGGCGGCATGAATCGGTCCACCGCCCAGCCAGGCGTGGCAGCCCGCGCGAATGGCGGTTCGAACTCGGGGGGCTGGAGTCGCTTTGGCGCGCCGGGCGCGCAGTCGAACGCGGCCGGGCGGCCGTCATCGTCTTCCAGCGGCTGGCAGCGGTTCGGCCAGCCGAATTCGGGATACCGCAACAGCCCGTACTCGGGGGGCAGCCCACGTTACAGTGCGCCCGCGAATAGTGCGCCGGGCCAGCAGCGTTACAGCGCACCGGGCCAACCGCGTTATAGTGCGCCCAGCCAGCAGCGCAGCGCGCCGTCCAGCAGTGCGCCGCGGTCAAGCGGTGGCTCCGGCTCGTCCGGCAGCGGTAGCGGCGGCCACAGTTCTTCCGGTCATTCCGGCGGCGGCAGCAGTGGCGGCCACTCACGGCGCTGACGATCTTACAGAGAGCATCGGTTTCTTCCCATGGGCCCGGCCTTCTTTCAACGGAGGCCGGGCCGTTTTTTTCTCCGATCCAAAGTGGGGCGGGCGCCTGGCGGGCGGACGCCCTCGTCCCCGCGCGCGACCCCCGGTCGCGCTCCGGTCGGTTCGTGTGAAAAAGGCCGGAGCTCAGCGGGTTCGTCCGGCCAGCGCACGCCACACGAAGATCAGGTTGCGCGGATTCTCTCCGATGCGGCGCGCCGTGTATGGCCACCAGTTCGCACCGTAGGGCACGTACAGTCGCAGTTGGTCGCCGGCAGCGAGGATTTTCGCCTGCAGGGCCGGCCGTACGCCGTACAGCATTTCGAACTCGTATTGTCCCGGCGGGCATCCGGATTCGCGCGCCAGCCCGCGAATCGAATCCATCAGCGCTTCGTCGTGGGTCGCGAAGACGGGAAACAACCCGCCATCCCGCGCTTTGTCCGACAGCATCAGCGCCGCCAGCCGCAGATATGCCTCGGTGATCTGTGGCTGGCGCGTCCAGGCGATCCGGCTCCGCTCGGAAAACGCTCCCTTTACCAGCCGCACGCACGGGGCCCGGTCGCGCAGAAGGCCCGCCAGGTCCGATTCTGTTCGCCGCAGGTAGGCCTGTAGCGTGATGGCTGCCGGGACGCCATGACTCGCCAGAAGGCTGCGCAGCCCGATCGTGCGGTCCACGTAGGAAGCATCCTCCATGTCGATCATCAGGAGGCTGTGCTTCGAGCGTTGCGCCGGGAAAGCCGCGGCCAGGCGTAGGGCGTTCTCCTCGCCCAGTTCGTCGCGGATGGCGTAGCCGATCTGCGTGGGGTCCACCGAAACGTGCGTATCCAGGCCCAGGCGGTCGAGCGCCGGGAGAAGCCGCACCAGGCTGTCGACCGTCTGGCGCGTGACCGCCGGGTCGGTGATGTACTCGCCCAGGAAGAATAGCGATGCGCGAATGCCTCGTTGCCGCAGGTCGAGCGCGGTGCCGATCGCCGCGCCTTCATCCAGCCCGCCAACAAACTGGTTGGCGGCCGACGATATCCGCGAGTGGCTCTGCACGCGGCGCGTCAGCGAACCGCTCCGGGCGAGCGCAATCATCGTGTTCTGCCAGACGGAAACCATAGCACGCTCAGAGTACCAGAGAAACGGCTGCGCAGGTACTTCAATCGGCGCATTCATTTCGCCGTCGTATCTGGTTGTACAGTCTGCTATTGGCAGCTTCAGGCCTTCCGGATTGGAAGTGCCGAGGTGGGCCGGACTCCAGGCTGTCAACGCCCGCTCGCGGGGGGCCGTCCTTCAGGGTCTTCGAAGGGATCGATTCAACTTCCGATAACCGATATTATGTAAACTTTATTGAACGAGCTCCGGCTCAGCCCTCGGGACCTACCTCGCCTCTCCGCACCCTCACCACCCGCCGTGAGGTGCCGGCACGGAACCGCAATACGAAACGCGTCCCTGCGCACTCGGGCTGCTCGAGCGATCCTTCCAGTTGCTTGGCCAGAATCTCGACGATCCGCAACCCCAGCGATTTCCCGCTCCGCGCCGCAGCGATGCGCGGGCATCCGACGCCGTTGTCTTCGACGTTCAGCTCCAGTTCTCCCGGCGCCGATTGCCGCAACGAAACCCGGACCTCGCCGCCGCGCCCGCCCGGGAATGCGTGCTTCAACGCGTTCGTCACCAGCTCGTTCAGGATCAGCGCGCACGGAATTGCGCGATGGATGCCCATCTCGATCGGTTCGGCATCTACGCCGATAGCGATCTGCCGCGACGCTATGTCGTATATACCGCCCAATTCCTGCACGAGTTGCTCGGCGTATTCGGCAAAAACGATCCTGTCCAAATGCTCGGTTCCCGAAAGGTGCTCGTGGATCGAGGCGATCGACCGCACGCGCTGCTGGCTGTCCTCGAGCGCCCTCTGAGCCTCGGCGCCCTCGATCGCGCCGGCCTTCATGCCAAGCAGGCTGACAATCACCGCCAGGTTGTTCTTCACGCGGTGGTGGACCTCTTTCAGAAGGACCGTTTTTTCCGCCAACGCCGATTTCAGCTCGCCCAGCGTTTTCCGCAACTCCGCGGCAGCCCGCTGCTGCTCGGTGACCTCGGTGACGGCCACCAGCACCTGCCCCGCTTCGGCACCGGGCCCCGCACCCGGCAGCGGCACGCACGATAGGTCGAAGTAGCGCTCTTCCGGCGGCAGCCCGGGCCCGCGCCGCCTGGGAACCGCCAGTGCGACGGCCTGATACACATTTCGCTGATCGCGCACCTGCTCGAGTATCGGCAGAAGTGTCGCCGCAGCTTCCGGCCAAACTTCGGCCACTGTCCTGCCGAGCATCGGCTCCCCGGGCGCGAACGCCTGGTATGCCGGGTTGACCATCTCAAACCGGAAATCGCGGCCGCGCAACAGGGCGATCGATACCGGCGAGTGCTCGATCACGGACTCCAGCATCGGCCGCCGCGCCTCCAGTTCCTGCGCCATGTCCGATCGCTCCCGCTCCGCCGCGGCCGCCGCTCTCTGCGCCTGCTGCAAACGGTCGATCAGCGTGCTGGCCACCACTCCGGTTAGTGCCAGCGCTCCCAGTCCCAACCAGTCCTGCGGGTCGCGCACCCGGAAACTTCCCACCGGCTCGGTAGCAAAATAGAGTGACTCGAGGGAGCACAGAATCGTGGTCAGCACTCCCGGCCCCCATCCTCCCTGGTATGCACTCAACAGGATGAAAGGCGCGAATGTGATAAAGGGGATCAGCGTGGGCGGATGGAGCGGAAGCCGCGACAGTTGCGCCAACCCAGCCAGCAGCACGGCTAATCCATAGCCGACCGGCGGCGGGAACCGCTTGCCGCGCATCATACGCTCGCCTCCCGCCGCCCGATCATCCCGCGATGGCCGGCGGCCGCTGCAACAGGCTACGCACGCGCTTCACCAGTTCCAACGTCCGGAATGGTTTCGGCAGCACTTCCGCGGGCGGCAATCCGGCGCCGTCCATTTCCTCGTGCACGCATCCGGAAACGAAAAGCGTCTTCATCTCCGGCCGCAGCGGCTTCAGCTTTTCCGCCAGTTGCAGTCCGGACATGCCGGGCATCACCACGTCGGTCACCAGAACGTGGATCGGTCCCGGACGGGATTTGGCAATCCGTTCCGCTTCCTCCGCGTCGCGCGCCTGCAGCAGTTGATAGCCTTCCCGTTCGAGACAACCGTGCATCAGCCGCCGGATGCCATCTTCGTCTTCCACCAGCAGAACCGTTGGCGCCGATGCGTCCACCGCAACCGCTTCCGGCGGCTCGCCCACTTTCTGCGGCCTCTCCGCGCGCGGCAGCAGGATCTCGAAACGGGTCCCTTTCCCGATTTCGCTCGACGCGCTGACGTAGCCCTCGTTCTGCGTGACGATGGCATGCACGATGGCCAGACCCAGACCGGTTCCGGCGCTTGGCCGCTTGGTGGTGAAGAACGGTTCGAAAATGCGGGCCAGCGTGGCCGGGTCCATTCCCTGCCCCGAATCCGTCACCTGAATTCTCACGTATTGTCCCGGCCGGTAGCCGCGCCATTCCAGGCTCTGGGCGCCGATCTCGACCTGTGTACTCGAGATCCGCATTTCCCCGCCCCGTGGCATCGCGTCCCGCGCGTTCAGCGCCAGGTTCAGAAACACCTGCTTCAACCGGTTGCGGTCGCTGCGCACCAGTCCGGCCGTCGAGCCCAAATCCAACTCGAGCGTGCGGCCCGGCCCCAGGCTGCGCGCGATCAGCGGCTGGATCTCGCCAAGCACCGCGTTGATGTCGAGCACCTCCGCGCTCGACATATCCCGCCGGCTCAGCGTCAGCAACTGCTTGCTGATGGAACCGGCCAGCGTGGCGGCGCGCTTGATCTCGGTGGCCCGCTCCCGGTCGCGGTCGGCTTTCAGTTCCGTCTCCAGTTCTTCGGCGTACCCCAAGACCACCATCAGCAGATTGTTGAAGTCGTGCGCCAACCCTCCCGCCAGATTGGCGATCGCCTCCAACCTCTGCGACTGGATCAGCCGGGCTTCCATTTCGCGCCGCGCCCGAATGTCCCGTACCACCAGAATCGAGCCCAGCCGCTCCGCCTCCGACCGGTTCTCCGAGCAACTGACTTCTACCGGAGTGTTGGTTCCCGTCTTCGAAATCAGCACGCAGCCACGCCGCTCGTCCGGCAAAAGGCCGAAGAGCGGATTCCCGGTTGCGCGAAAGCCGGACTCCTCGTTGAGCCGCAGAACATCCGTCAGCGGCCGTCCCATGGCTTCGCCGCTCGTCCAGCCCGTCAGCCGCTCCGCCTCCGCGTTCACGAAAACGATTTCGCCGGCTGCATTGGTGGCCACAATCCCTTCGCCCACGCTGCGCAGGGTGGTCGAAAGCCAGGCTTCGCTGGCTTGCACGCGCCGCTCCATCTCATGTTTATAAAGGGCGATCTGAACCGTGCTGCGCAGATTCAGGTCGCCAACCGGCTTCAGGATGTAGCCCAACGGCTCGGTCATCCTCGCCCGGTTCACTGTGTCCGCGTCGGCATGCGCGGTCAGGTAGATTACCGGGGCCTGCAACTCGTCCTTAAGCGCCTGAGCCGTGGCGATGCCATCCATCTCGCCTTGCAGACGGATGTCCATCAGCACCAGGTCGAAAGCGATACTCCGGGCAAACCGCATCGCTTCTTCACCCGAGCTGGCGATCGCGGGCACGGCGTAACCCAACCGCTCCAACCGCCGCTGGATGTCGTCGGCGATCAGCCCTTCGTCTTCGACCACCAGGATTTGCTTTCGCGTTTCTTGGGCTGCCTGCATGCCGAAACCCCTCCCGACAAGCCGAATGGCGGTTTTAGTGCGCCCCTTCAGGCCCGATTCTCAGTATATTCAAGATTCACCCGCCGCGAACCATGGCTTTTTCATTGGGAAATCCGAACTCCGGAGTTATGTTAACGGCCCAGTACCGGTCTAGTACTTGCATCTTCAATCGGATGGTAGCACTTCGCGCTGGTTAACGGCGGTCCCAGAGGGTTCAGTAGGCCTGGTACCCCGCGAGAGCCCACAGCCGAGGCCTTCCCGCCGGCTTTGCCCCAAAAACAACTGTAGGGCAGGATGGCCCATTGCAAGCCGTCCTGCCCTACGCATTTCCGTTGCGCAAGCTCCCGGGAGAGACTCGCGCTCGGCGTCTTGCCCTCCTGGCCCTAGTGCGTGGCGCTGAAGGTCAGAGTGATTTGGGTGGTGTTTTCCACCGGTTGCCCGTCGAGCAGCGTCGGCCTGTAGCGCCATTGCATGACGGCTGTCTTGGCGGCCTGCACCAACAGCGGATGTCCGGAGATAACCTTCACGCCGACCACCCTGCCGTCGGTTCCGATGGTGGCCTCCAGCACCACATTGCCCCTGGCGTTCATCTGCCGCGCGGCCGTAGGATACTCGGGGTCTTTGCGGTAGAGGAGTTGAGCGGAGGCGACCTTGCCGCCTGACAGCGTGGTCTTCTTCGCGGACGGCGGCGCGGGAGCGACCGGAGCCGGGGCGCTGCCAAACGGCACGTTCAGACTTGGATTCACGCTGACCCCGGCGGGCTGGGCGGGAGCGGCACCCAAGCCCGCGTCGGCAATTTCGGTCGCGTTGGCCGGGTGCAGCCGCTGCGCCAGCGAACCCGTGTCGAACGCCTTGGGCGCGGGCTTAGCCGGCGTCGCCAGCGTTGTCGGCGTCGCCTCGGCCGGCGTGGTGGTGTTTGCCGGAGCGCCGGGCTGCGCGGCCGCCGGGGG
>JBAVIH010000038.1:0-33450 GCA_049686695.1 Bryobacteraceae bacterium
AACCCTAAGACCCCGCCGGACATTAGCTTATTGCGGGCAAAAAATGGTCTTGACAATGGGGTCCACCATACACCCATATAGATACCGATTGCTGTTGCATAGGTCCTTTGGGATTCCGGGGACAGGCTACGAAACTCCGCAACGGGACCATATTCGCCTCTCCGATCTTGCCTACCCCGGTAGCCGCAGCCGCGCGATGCAGCCCGTCGCGGCGTTTCGGTTTTCAAGGGCTAGTTCGCCGCCGTGGGCTTCGGCGATCTGGCGGCTGAGGACCAGGCCGATGCCGGAGCCGCCGGGCTTGGTGGTGAAGAAGGGGACGAACAGGTTCGCCGTGGCGGCCAGGCCGGGGCCATCGTCTTCCACCCAAATCTCCACCATGCCGCCCTCTTTCTTCCACCCGGCGCGGACGCCGCCGCCGGTGGAGAGCGAGGCATCGGCGGCATTGCGCAGCAGGTTGATCAGCACCTGTTCCAACTGGTCCGGATCGCCCTGAATACTGACGGCAGGGCCTGCCTTCACATCCACGGGGACGCGGGTTTCCAGGCTGACCGCCCGCAGCAGGCAATCGCCGGCGACCAGCGGCTGCAATTGCGGGCGCGGCAGCTTGGCCAGCCGGGCGTAGGCGGAGATGAATCGCGTCAGGCTTTCGGAACGGGAGGAGATGACTCCGAGGCCGCGCGTCACGTCTTCGCGCCAGTCCGACGGGAGAGGATCGCGCGCGAGAATACTTTCGAGACTGCCGGCGATCGACTTGACCGGCGTCAGCGAGTTATTCAGTTCGTGGCCGAGCACGCGCACCAGGCGCTGCCAGGCCTGCAATTCCTGTTCGCGCAACGCCTCGGTGAGGTCGGCGACGACGACCAGTTCGAGCGGCAGCCCGCGCTCGCGAATGCGGGTGCGGCGCATGCCCCAGCGGCCGGCGCGGCCGGGGAAGGCGGCCTGCAACATGGCTTGCGGCGGCCCGTCGAGGCATTGATCGAGATGCAATTCCGCCGCCGTCTGGCCTAGCAGGCGCTCGGTGGGCGCATCCAGCAGGCGCTCAGCGGCGCGGTTCACCAGGCGCAGGCGGCGGTGCTCGTCGAAGGCGAAAATGGCAACATCGATCTCCCGCATGACAGTGCGCAGCAGGGTGGTGGCTTCCATGGCTCCCAGCCGCTGCTCGCGCAAGGTGACGCCGAGGGTGTTGATCTCGCGCATCACTTCGCCGAGGGCGTCGTCCGGCCGCGGGGCGCGTCCGCGTATGGAAAAATCGCCCTCGCGCAAGGCGCCCAGCAGATTGGCGAGCGTTTGCATGGGGAATACCACGCGCTCGCGCAGGGCCGCCGCGAAGCCCAGCCAGCCGCCCACGATCACCACCGTCAAGGTCCACTCGGTGCGCGGCTGGTAGCCGCTGCTCCAGAGCAGGGCCAGCGCGCAGACCGACGCCGGCAGGGCGGCCAGCACGGCCAGCATCATAATGCGGTCTTCGTAGCCGAACCGGGAGCCTTTGTCGGTGCGCGGCATGGTCAGTGGGCGGCCGGGTTCAAAGCCCGTACCGCTGGAGCCTCCGATACAGGGCGCTGCGGCTCAGGCCGAGCGCGTTGGCGGCGTGGCTCACATTGCCGTTGAAGCGGGCCAGCGCCTTCTTGATGAGCAGGGCTTCGACGTCTTCCAGGCTCATCTCCTCGAGGCGGAGGGAAGCCTCGCGCCCGCCGCGCAGGCCGAGATCGGCGGCGCGAATGGTCTCGCCTTCGGCCATCAGCACGGCGCGCTCGACGGCGTGATCCAGTTCGCGTACGTTGCCCGGCCAGGTGTGGGCCAGCAGGGCTTTCATGGCCCCTTCGTCGAAGAGGTTGAGGGCTTTTTGGTAATGCCCGGCGTGCTGGCGCAGGAAGTGGGCGGCCAGCGGCGGGATATCCTCGCGCCGGTCGCGCAAGGGCGGCAGGCGCAGCTCGATGGTGTTGAGGCGGAACAGCAGGTCCTGGCGGAAGCGGCCTTCGTCCACCGCGGCATGCAGATCGGCGTTGGTGGCGGAGAAGACCCGCACGTCGACGCGCCGGCTCTTGGAGGATCCGACGCGCTCGAATTCGCCGGTTTCGAGGGTGCGCAGCAGCTTGCCTTGCAGGGCCTGCGAGATGTTGGCGATTTCGTCCAGAAACAGCGTGCCGCCATCGGCCATTTCGAAACGGCCGACGCGGTCGGTCTTGGCGTCGGTGAAGGCGCCTTTGACATGGCCGAACAGCTCGCTTTCGAAGATGCCTTCGGCCAGGCCGCCGGTATTGACCGTCAACAGGGGGCGCGTGGAGCGCAGCGAACTCGAGTGCAGGGTCTGCGCGACGAGCCCTTTGCCGGTACCGTTTTCGCCGGTGATGAGCACGTTGGCGTCGGATGGCCCGACGCGGGAGATCATGTCCAGCACCGGGCGCATGGCGGCCGACTGGGCGATCAGTTGAGGGAAGCGCTCGGCGCGCAAGGCGCGGTTCTCGGCCTCCAGCCGCTGCCCTTTGCGGAGGGCGCGGCCGAGTTCGATCTGGGTCTTGAGGATGGCGGAGAGGCGCGCGTTGTCCCAGGGCTTCTGGATGAAATCGCGGGCGCCGCGGCGCATGGCTTCCACCGCCAGTTCCACCGATCCCCAGGCGGTCATCACGATCACCGGCAGCGCGGCGTCCAGATCCAGAATGCGCTCGAGCAACTCGAGGCCCTCCTGGCCGGAGGTGGTGTCGCGGGTGTAATTCAGGTCCATCAGGACGGCGTCGAAGTCGCGCGCCTCGATGGCATGGAGGGCGGCGGCGGGAGCGGTGACGGCCTCCGCCAGGTAGCCTTCGGCTTTGATCAACAGGCGGAGCGCTTCCAGCACGTCCGCCTGATCGTCGGCAATCAGGATCGATGGCCTGCGGTCTTCGTCGGCTTTCATTCCATTCTATTGATAGCGCAAAGCTACCGCTGAAGGTGAAAGGCACGCCAGTGCCCACTCGCGGGAAGCGTGAATCCGGGGCTGCGCGGGTGGGGCGGGGCGAGGAGGTGTTCGTTTGCGGGACGGAGCGGACAGCCTGTGATGTGGGGCAGACGCCAGGGCAGACGCCCCCGTCCTGGGGTCCTCTCCGGGGACAGCCCCTGTCCTGGGACCTTTGGCTATCGAAGGAGTGGACACTCCAAAACGAACTGCGGGACGAGGGCGTCCCGCGCAGACCAGGGGGTCTGCCCCACTTTACTGTTCGCGAATCCAGTCCAGGATTGCCGTGTCCAGCCAGAATCGGTGTTGGCCGCGGGCCAGGAAGCCGAGGTGGCCGCCGTGTTCGGTCAGGATGGTCCGGATGTGGGGATTGCCGCGCACGGCCGGATGCTCGAGTATCCGCCACGGCACAAAAGTATCGTCCTTGGCCTGGATCAGCAGCGTGGGCACGCGAATCCGGTCGACATATCCGATCGCCGATTGGGTCCGGTAGTAATTGTCCGCGGTGCCCAGGCCGAAAGACGGGGCGGTGATGCGGTCGTCGATTGCGATCAGCGAATCCAGGCCGGCCAGGTCGGCTGCCCGATAGCGGCCGGTCGAGAGCAGGCGCCGGCGCATTCTGCGAACGAAGCGGCGCTCATACAGGCGATTGTCCCGAGCGGAGATGCGGCGCGCGCTGGCCTCCAGGTCGAGCGGCACGGACACGCCGCAAACGCCACGTATGAGGTCGGCGGCCGAATCGCCCAGTTCGCCGGCCAGCTTCAGCGCCACGTTTCCGCCGAGCGAGTGGCCCACGAGGAAGGCGGGCGCGCGGCCCTCCTGGCGGAAGATGCGCAGTACGGCGGCCAGATCGCCGGTCAATCCGGCGTGGTACAGGGTGGGCGAAAGGAGCTCGGTGCCGCCGCAGGTGCGCATGTGGAAACGGTGCGCGGCGTAGCCGAAGCGAAGCGCGGCGGCGGCGAGGCTTTCGATGGGGCCGGCCTTGCCCGAACCCTCCAGGCCATGCAGCATCACGATTTCACCCACCGCCGCTTCGGGACGCTGCGATTCCACCAGCACACAAACGCCCGGTTCTGTTTCGATGATGCGCCGCTCGATCGCGTGCTCGGTGCGCGGCCGCTGCCAGAAATGCGCTGCGACGGTCTGTAGGTGCGGGTTGCGGAAGAGGGGACGGAAGGGGGTCATCGGACGGTAAGACAGGCGATCGGTTTTGGCCGTCTGTCAACCCATCGCGCTCCGGCGGGGCCTGCCAGACCGCGAAAGACGATGGTCTGTCCTACCTGGGCAGGCGCGAGTTCACGCAATGCACCGTTCAATGTCTGGCCACAACCGTGATCGCGGTGACGTAGGACCTCTCGTCTTCCACCACGACCGTGGCTTTGATGTGGTCGCCCACTTTGAGTTTGGCGAACTCGGAATCGGGCTTGATGGGATAATCCATCGTCATGGCGTCCATCCAGTCGCCGATCTTGCCGGCGGCGATGGTGGCCGTTCTCGACGCAGCGTTGAGCGCCTTGATGTCGCCTTCCATGGGGTAACGCTTCGCGGGCGCCGTGGAAGCGCAGGCGGCCAGCGCGAGCGCCAGGGCAGCCAGCAGGATTCGCCGTGTCATGGCTTTCGCTCCCCGCAAACCGAAGGTGTGGGCAATAGCATCTTGGGATCGATGGTGTCGCCAGGCAACCTCGGCAGGGGCATCCGATCGGTGAAGCCCTTGGGTATCGGCGCGCGCAGCAGCGGAATCGAGCACGTGCCGGGGATCGTGGCGACCGCCACGCCGGCGCCGGGTAACTCGACTGAGGGTGACCAGTACACATGCCATTCCCACCCGCTCTGTGGCGAGTGGACGCCCGGCTGGAACCAATCGAGGCGCTGTTGCAAGTTCTTGAGGACGTCCTGATTCGCCGGACGGGGCGGGGAAGTCTGCGCGAGTAACGCGCAAGGCAATAGGGCAATCAGAATCGAGACGCGCATGAGAGACTCCTAGCAGCAAGTATCGCGCGTGCCGCCGTACGCCGCAACGGGGTCGTTCGCGCCTGTGCACGCGAAGTGGAAATGGAGGTCTCGCCACCCTGGGCCGCGCCGGCAGGGCGAACACGCGGGCAAGCTGAAGCATGCCCCACCCGACTATCGCCGCAGGTAGGCGTCGTCCTTGTCGATCCAATCCTGCCGGATGGGGCTGAAGACATCCAGATCCACGGTGTCTTCGAGCGCCTCGGCGCTGTGCGGCACGTTGGACGGAATCAGCAGCACCTGCCCCTTGCCCACCGTGACCTCTTTGCCCTCGAGGCGGAACAGCAGCGCGCCTTCCAGGATGTAACTGATCTGCTCGCTTTCGTGTTGGTGGGTGGGCACCAGCGCGCCCTTCTTGAAAAAGATCCGCGCCAGCATCGCCTTCTTGCCGGTGACGTACTGGCGCGAAGACTTGTCGGTCAGGACCTCTTTTTCCATCTCATCCCAGTTGTAAAGTTCCATGGCGGTCGGCTCCTCGCGTTTACTTCTTTCCTTTGGCGGTTTTGTATGCCGCGCGGATCTCTGCGATCTGGCGGGCGTGCGACTCGGTGTGGGCGGACCCGTGTTCCAGCAACTGGCCGAGCGTGATGCGGCCCCGTTGGGTATGATTGCCGGCGCGGTCGTACGCGCGCTCGGGCAGGGCCTTCAACAGGTCGTAGTTCTCCGTGCGCGTCCGGCGCAGGGTTTCGAGCGACTGCTTCGGCTTCCGGCGGGCATAATCCAGATGGCTGGCCCAGGCGTCCTGATCGAACCAGACCATGGTCGGCGAGTCCTCCGCAATTACCTGCCGAAAGCGGTGCGCCAGAACGATCTCGGAATCGGCCAGGTGCGCGACGATCTGGCGGATGCTCCACTTGCCGGGCGCGGCGACGAAGTCTTCTTCGTCGCCGAAGACGCCGGTGAGCACCACGGCCAGCAACTCCGGGCCGCGGCGATAGCGTTCGAGTAGTTCGGGTATGTCGGACATGGGCGGGCTCAATGACAGATGAAGCAATTATACAACTGTGGCACCAGGGGACTTGGGTGCTGCGGCTGCTTTTCGCTTTACAATGGACCATGGCGACACGGAGGGCGGCGGCGGATAGCCGCTTCGGGCGGGCATGGTAGGGCCGCTGTTCGAAGAACTGGCCGGATTCGACCGGGCCGGTCTGGCCGGGCGGCTGCGCACGCTGGCCGCGCAGAATGTTCTGATCGGCGGCAGTTCCTGGAAGTACGAAGGCTGGCTCGGGCAAGTCTACTCGCGCGAGCGGTACCTTTCGCGCGGCCGGTTCTCGACGAGGCTGTTTCAAAGCGAGTGTCTGCGCGAATACGCCGAGACCTTCCCCACGGTCTGCGGCGATTTCGCGTTCTACCAGTTCCCCAGCGCGGAATTCTGGCGGAAACTGTTCGGCCAGACGCCCCCTCATTTTCAGTTCGCCTTCAAAGTGCCGGAACAAATCACCTGCAAAGTGTTTCCGGCGCATCCGCGCTATGGCTCGCAGGGTGGCAAGGAGAACCCGGGGTTCCTCGATGCGGGCGCGATCGAGGCGATGTTTCTGCGCCCGCTGCTGCCGTACCGCGGGCAGACGGCGGTGCTGATCTTCGAGTTCGGCGCCTTTGGGCAGCGCAGTTTTGGCGGCGTCGACGATTTCCTCGGCCGCCTGGATCCGTTCCTGGCCGCGCTGCCGCCCGAGTTCCGTTACGCCGTCGAGATTCGCAATCCCGAGTTCCTCTCCGCCGATTATTTCGCCTGCCTGCGCAGCCGCCGTGTGGCGCACGTGTACAGCGCGTGGTCCCGCATGCCGGAATTGGGACGGCAAATGGCCCTTCCCGGTTCCGCCACCGCCGATTTCCTGGTTTGCCGCGCCCTGCTGCGGCGCGGCCGCATGTACGAGAACGCGGTGGCTTCCTTCTCGCCTTACACCGAAGTGCGCGATCCCAACCCGGAAGCCAGAGAGTCGATGCGCGTCCTGATCGGCCGCGCCCGCGAAGAAAAGAAGTTCCTCTTCCTGTTCGTCAACAACCGTCTGGAAGGAAACGCGCCGCTGACGATTCTCTCGCTGGTGGATCCGTAGCGCACTGGGGAATCGGCCAGCCAAACCTAAAGATTCCGCGCGGCTCGGCCGATTCAGGTAACTGGCTGAGGTGTTTCTCGATGGAACTACCGGTTGCCCGCCGAAGCGGTGCAGTGGGCCGACGGGGCTTGAATAGCGCAAATTCGCCCGCTCGCCCGGAGGAGAGTCAAGTAGTGTAACGTCGTCGCAACTAATAACCTTCGTAAGTTACATATTGTAAGTGCCGGATGCGCCCGACCTCGTCTGGAAAACCTATATTTGGCACACGTCGGCGCACCGCTGGGGGCTTCCACTTGGTACGATGGAATTCTCCATGAACTTACAGTGGCTACAGTCGCGCATTAGTGAGGAGCAGGATCGGCGTGATCGCGAGAACAACATCCGGAAAAGGCTGCCAAGCGCACTCGAGGAGTTGCACGCGACCCTGACGGAGTGCCTGGAATCCTACAAAGAAGCGTTCGGCCAGCGTTCGGCAAGCATCCAGTTGGGCTCCGGCCGAATCCGCATCGAAATCCGCGAAGAGGGGGAAGGCGGCCGCTGGGCAGCGCGGGCGGAAATCGTCATCGCCAACGATCTCACTCTCCCCGGCTTCCGCATCGAACGCGGGGGCGAGCCGTACCTGGTCGAAGTGGGAGTGCTGGCCGGCGACAAGCTTTTCTACCGCGATGGCGACGACTATATCACGATAGAAGAACTGACGCGCCGCATTCTCGACCGCTCCCTGTTCCCGAAGCTGGTGGAATAGCACAGCGGAACTGGAACCGCTAACCATCCACTGCGCAGCCTGCGCAGCCGCGGAACAGATCGGTTGGCAGACGGAGGGGCCTGCGCCACACTTTAGTAGACTCTTCGACGGTCAATTGGGACAGACGCTTTCGTCTGTCAACCCGCCCCTTTGTCTGCGGCCCTTTCGCGGACGAGAGGGAGACGCTTTCGCTGTTAACACCCGCCGGTTACTTCCCGGCTGAATACCTGGCCCATTGAGCGGCAATGCCGGCGTCCTCCGCATCGCCCTGGTGGATGATCACCCGATAGCGGTAGCGCACGGATTGGCCCGGCGCTATGGTCAACGAGCCATCCTTGGTCTTGTCGCCGGTGAGCGCCGCCAGCGCAAACGGGTTGGCCGCGAACAGGCCGTAACCGCGAGCGTGCCAGCGCACCGGGTGGCGGGGATTCTCGGGGTGGTCCAGAACCGCGATTCCCACCTTTTCGCCGTTCACCGCGCCGGAGTAATCGCACCAGTTCGAGGGCCTGCCCCACAGTTGCCGCTCGCCCGCCAGTCCGTCGGCATTGGTGATGTGCCCGGTGCCTCCGTTCTCCTGCAAGACCGGGCGCATGCGGATGCCGAAAGCGCCATCCTTGGCATCGCCGAAGGTCACCGCGTCCGCCGCCGCGGTCAGCGTGATGTCGAAATCGACGATGCGCAGCTTCGGGTCGGCATAGAACGTCATCCGCCGCGATTCGGTCAGCAGCTTGTTACCCGCCAGGTCGGTCCAGTCGAAAGTGGCGGCGACCACACCCTGGTCCTTCCCGCTGCTCACTTCGTCCAGTTTGGCGAGCACGATTTCGCCGCGGTTGGGAGTTGTGTAGGTGGCTTCGTTATTCCAGAAATCCAGGCCGTTGACCTTTTCGTGCGCGAACCACAGACCGCGTTGATGCGGGTGGTCGGGTTTGGCGATGCTCGCTTCTTCTTCGACCTTTTCCATCGGCCACATGCGCGTTACATAAGTGCCCGAGGGCGCGCGCAGCGGATGCAGATAGGGTTTGGTGACGGTGGCGCCGGCAACGAAGAATTCCGTGAACGGCTCGCCGTCGATGAGGATGGCGATTTTCTCCGCGCCCGGATAGCCCTTCGCGAGTGCGCCGCCGCTCAGTTCGACTGCGCCCGGATAGATCTTCATGACGACGCCGGTCTTCTCCGGCCCCGAATCGGTCTTGACTTGTGCGGCCGCCGGCCAGGCCAGCGCCGCGGCGGCAAGAAGAAACAGAATGCGGTTGGTCACCCTATCATCTTACGGCCTGGTCCCGGCCGCGTCCTGCGCGCGACCAGGAGGGTACCCGCCGCGGGCCGATTGACAATCGGCCGCAGGTTAGCAACCTGCTCCACGATGCTACCTCCAGCTCAACGGGCTCTCACGCCTCGAAGCGGATCCCCTGCGCCAGGGGCAACTGGCCGGACCAGTTGATGGTGTTGGTCTGGCGTCGCATGTAAGCTTTCCATGCGTCGCTGCCGGATTCGCGGCCGCCGCCGGTGTCCTTTTCGCCGCCGAAGGCGCCGCCGATTTCCGCGCCGCTGGTGCCGATGTTCACGTTGGCGATGCCGCAGTCGGAACCGCGATGACTCAGGAATGTTTCGGAAGCCACCAGGCTGTTGGTGAACAGGGCCGAGGAAAGGCCCTGCGGCACGCCGTTATGGCAGTGGATGGCTTCGTCCAAGCGATCGAACTCTATGAGGTAGAGAATCGGCGCGAAGATCTCCTCCTGGAGAACCGGCATCTCGGGCCGCGCGCGCACCAGCGTGGGTTCGACGTAGCAGCCGCCCAGGCGGCTGCCGCCATATAGAATCTCGCCGCCTTGCTCGCGAATCCGGCGAATGCCATCCATCATCTCGTCCACCGCTGGGGCGTTCACCAGCGGCCCCATCAGCGTGGTTTCCTCTATGGGCGCGCCAATCTTCACCTGGCGGTATGCGCTCTCGAGCGCGGCGGTAATCTTCGATGCGATGCCGCGCTGCAGGAACAGGCGCCGCGTGGTGGTGCAGCGCTGGCCGGCCGTGCCCACCGCGCCGAACAGCACCGCCCGCACGACCAGGCCGGGATCCGCGTCATCCATCACGATGATGCCGTTGTTGCCGCCTAATTCGAGGATGCTGCGGCCCAGCCGTTGCGCCACCACTTCGGAAACATGCCGGCCCACTTCGGTCGAGCCGGTGAAGCTCACCAGCGGGATGCGGCGATCGCGGATCAGCATCTCGCCTACGGATGCGCTCTTGCCGATCGCCAGATTGAAAACGCCCTTCAGCCCGTGCCGGTCCAGCACGCGGTTGCAGATCTTCTGCACGGCGATGGCGGTGAGCGGGGTTTCCGAGGACGGACGCCACAGCACACAGTCGCCGCACACGGCCGCAATCATGGCGTTCCACGACCATACGGCCACGGGAAAATTGAAAGCGCTGATGACGCCCACGATCCCGAGCGGGTGCCACTGTTCGTACATGCGGTGACCCGGCCGCTCGCTGTGCATGGTGAGGCCGTAAAGCTGGCGCGAAAGGCCGACCGCGAAATCGGCGATATCGATCATCTCCTGCACCTCGCCGAATCCTTCGGCGAGGATTTTGCCCATCTCGAGCGTCACCAGCGCGCCCAGGTCCGCCTTGTGGGCGCGCAACTCGTCGCCGATTTCGCGAACCATGCCGCCTCGTTGCGGAGCGGGGATCATGCGCCACTCGTCGAAAGCCTCGGCGGCGCGCACCATCACGGCTTCATAATCGGCGGGACCTGCCATTTGCACTCTGGCCAGCGTTTCGCCGGTGGCGGGATTCAACGATGCCAGTTCGCCGCCGTCCGGATTGGCGATCCACTCGCCCCAGCAGGCGCCGGAATTCAGCGGCTCCAGGTGCAGTCTCTCGAAGATTTCCGGAATGGCATGGCCGACGGTAGTCACGCCCCTATTTTAGTGCAGCGCAATGGCGGGCGACTCAGAAGACGGAATGGCGGATTGCTCCATCTCCTGTCCTGCGCCGGCCGGGCCGCCATTCCACTCGGCTTGCCCTCCGCACGGGCAGAACTGGACGGGCTCGTTGCTTTCGTCGAGCCAACTCGATTCATAGAGCCGCAACTCGACCGCGTCATCGAGGCCGGCGGCGGCCACGCGCATCCACGTACGCGTTCTGGCCAGCACCAGAGCCTTCAACGGGCTCCCGCCGCGCAACCGAATCAGCATGTGCATTGTTAGTGCTCCTAGAAAAGAACTGATTTTGCGCACCAAAACATATCAGTCCGTTACTTCGGGTCGTCTGAAACTATGTAGCGCGCGGAGGAGGAATGTGACAAAACGGCCGCGCCGACCGTTTCGCTATCGACAGTTAACGACAACGGCGTTCGATTGTGATGGAATGCCGGCTTTCACAGCGATGCCAGGAACTCCGCCAGCGCCGTCCGCCATGGCCGCTGCGGGGGCAGTTTGGTGGTGAGCAGGATCGCCTTGGCCGGCCGCGTCGCTTTGCGGGGGAAATGCGTCGAGGGCACCGGCAGTACATTCACCTTTCGCCCCGCGATGCGGAAAATCTCCACGGCGAAGTCGAACCAGCTCACGCCGCCGCTATTGGCAACATGATAAATCCCGGGCGCCGGCGCGGCATCGAGCAGGTCGCGCGTGGCCGCCGCCAGGTCCGGCGCGTAGGTGATGCTGTTGATCTCGTCCGACACGGCCTGAATGGTGTCTCGCTTGGCGGAGAGGTCCAGCATGAGATCCACGAAACTCTTCTTCGAGAGGTCGCTTTCGCCCTTGGGGCCGAACAGGACGGCGGTGCGGACGATGTAGCACATGCCGCCGGCTTCGGCGATGGACTGCTCCCCGCACCACTTGGAGCGTCCGTAACTCGATAGGGGCGCCGGCCGGTCGGCTTCGTCGTACTCGCCCTTGGCGCCGTCAAACACGTAGTTGGTGCTGTAAGAAACGAGCGGCACGCCCAGCTCCCCGGTGAATTGCGCCAGCCGTCCGGGAAATTCGGCATTCAGCGCCATGGCGGCTTCGGGCCGGTCTTCGGCGCCATCCACATCGTTGAACGCGACGCAGTTGACGACCGCATCGGGCGCCGGCCGCAAGCCTGCCACCTTGGCGCGCAGGGCGGGGAAGTCGAGTACGTCGACATCTTCCCGGTCCCAGCCGACGGCCTCGGGATACAACTTCATGAGCTGGCCGCCGAGAGTGCCCTTGGCGCCGAGAATGAGTACGCGTTGAATCGACATGGGAGTCCATTATTTTAGCCGAGGAGTTGACGATAATGGTAGATCGAACATGAGAATCACTCGAGTCTTGATAATTCTCCTCTTCGCGTCGCTCGCCGCGATTTGTCAGCCGCCTCCAGGAATGCCCGGACGGCCTGGGGCGGAGCCCGTGCCGCCGGGCGTCCGCGCGGAAAAGAACCTCACATTCGCCACGATTGGAGCCAAGGAACTGCGCCTGGATCTGTTCCTGCCGGCCAAGCGGGAAGGGAAGTCGCCCGTTGTGGTTTGGATCTTCGGCGGGGCGTGGCGCGACAACAACCGCCTGCGGCAGGAGGGCCAAGCCGCCTGGCTCGCCACCAAAGGTTATGCCGTCGCGGCCATCGAGTACCGGGTGAGCTCCGAAGCTCTCTTCCCGGCGCAGATCGAGGACTGCAAGGCAGCCGTGCGCTGGCTGCGTGCGAACGCCGCGAAGTACGGTCTCGATCCGGCGCGCGTCGGCGCCTGGGGCGAATCCTCCGGTGGCCACCTGGCGTCGATGCTCGGCGTTACGGGCGGCGTCCAGGACCTGGAGGGCGGCTCCGGCAACCTCGACCAATCCAGCCGTGTAGCGGCTGTCGTGGACTTCTTCGGTCCCACGGATTTTCTCCAGATGGACAAAGCGGCGCTGCCGGGAGGAATGAAACACGATCCGCCCAATTCACCCGAGTCGCTCGTGATCGGCGGCGCGATTCAGGAGAACCGGGAGAAGGTCGCCCGCGCCAACCCGATCACCTATGTCAGCAGGGAGTGCCCGCCGTTCCTCATCGTCCATGGGGATCGCGATCCCCTGGTGCCGTGCAACCAGAGCGAACTGCTGTTCGAGGCATTGAAGAAGGCCGGCGTGGACGTGTCGTTTTACAAGATCGTCTCCGCCGGGCATGGCGGGCCGCAGTTCCACACGCCGATTACCAAGGCGATGGTGCTTGCCTTTTTCGACGAGCACCTGAAGTGACCCTCCGGCTTTCCGCGCGCCTGGAGCTCTACCAGCGCTGGTGCACCAGCGGGCGGATCCTCGAATCGTAGATACGGCGAATGGCGGCCACATCCGCGTCGGACAGTGGTGGCAGATCCGAAGCGGCGCAGTTTTCCGCCACCTGGGCGGGACGCTTGCCGCCCGGGATCGCGCACGAAACCGCATCGTTCATCAGAATCCAGCGCAGCGAGAAGGGGGCCATGCCAACGCCCGCCGGCAGCAGGCGCCGGATCTCCTCCACCGCTTCGAGCGCCACCTCGTAATCCACACCGGAGAACGTCTCGCCCACGTCGAACGCCTCTCCGTGACGGTTGAAGTTTCGATGGTCGTCGGCGGCGAACCGGGAATCGCGCGAGAGCTTGCCGCTGAGGAGCCCGCTGGCCAGCGGAACGCGCGCCAGAATGCCGACGCCACGGCGCCGCGCCTCGGGAAAGAGCAGTTCCGCGGGACGCTGGCGAAAGCAGTTGTAGATGATCTGCACCGTCTGCACGTTCGGGAACTCGATGGCCTTCAGCGCCTCCTCCACTCTCTCCACGCTCACGCCGTAGTGGCGGATCTTTCCCGCCGCCGCCAGATCGTCCAGCGCGCCGAAGACCTCGGGCCGATAGTAGACATCGGTGGGTGGGCAATGGAGTTGCACCAGGTCGAGACAATCGGTGGCCAGATTGCGCAGGCTGTCTTCCACGAAACCCGCCAGGTTCCGAGCGTTGTAGCCGTCTGCCGTATGCGGTGAGAGACGCCGCCCGGCCTTGGTGGCCACCACGATCGGCTCGCGCCGTTCTCGCTTCAGCCGCGCCACCAGCCGTTCGCTGCGGCCATCGCCATAAACATCCGCCGTGTCGATGAAATTGACGCCGCAATCGATGGCCTGGTGCAGGGCGGCCAGCGATTCATCGTCGCGGACGTGGCCCCAGGCGCCGCCGATCGCCCAGGCGCCAAAGCTCACTTCCGAAACCTGCCAGCCGGTCCGTCCCAATGTGCGATATCGCATACCTCCAATTATGATGCCGCGAGCCGGCGCGTGGGCGAGCTGGTGTGCTCAAAAAGTGCGTTGGGGAGCGTTCCATTTCAACGCTCTCCCAACGCGAAACGACTCGAATCGACGTAACTACACAAGTGATCGGACGATTTCTGGATCGACTTTAGCGCTACTGCCCGGCCGGATAGTTGCCGATATAGGTGGGTGACGCCCTATGGCAGTGTGAAACGCAATGAGCCGAAAACCATGTTGGCGTACGCCGTGTGCGGAGTTCCGGGCGCAACGTACCAGGGTGCCCGCGTCAGATAGGAGTACTGCGTGATGATCTGAAGCGCGCCGTATCTGGGGTTCTTCCAGAAGGTGTAGTAGTAGCCGAACATCGGCTCCTGGAACTGCCGGTTGGCCGAGGACGATCCCGGGAAGCCGAATCCCAAGTAATTTCCCGGCGAAACCACCGTGTAGTTGCGGTCGAAATAGGCGCCGCCGTAGTAAGCGAAGAACTGCGATTTGGGCGTGGGCGCCCACTCGAAGCCTGCGATGCCCGACATGGCATGCACCGGCGAGATGGAGCCGTTGGGACCGACGACCAGGTCGGGACCGAGCGCCACTATGTCGCGTCCGCCGCCGCTCGAGTAAAACGTGGTGGCAATCAGGCGGAAGTTCTTGACCACCTCGAGGACGGTGTTGAAGGATCCGCCCAAGCCTTGGGCGTCGAAGTAGGTGCCTTGTGCGGGGGAGACCCGGAACTGCCGCGAAAGGCCGGCAAGTTCGAAGTGCAGCGCCTTGCCCGCGACCTGCGTGTCGTAAGCGACTTTAGCGACGATGTCCGGCCGCACGTTGGGCGCGGTGGGAACGCTCCCATTGTCCACTTGCGTGGCGGCAAACGCGGGCAGTGTGGTCGAAGTGGTGACGTACTGTTCGGGGTTCTCGATCGAAGCGGCGATCGACCATTGCTTGTTGGGGTGATAGGTGACCCGGAGTTGCCCCGGCCGCCCCCACACGAGACCCGTCAGATAGTTGGAATCCTCACCGAGGCCGACGAAAACACTGCTCGAAACCGGCGAGACGCCCACGCGGTTGGGCGTCATGAGCGTCCAGGTCTGGCCGCCCAGCACCTCCCACTTTCCCTGCTGCACGCTCGCCCAGAAATGGCGCATGCGGAAGGTGCCGCTGTTGCTGGTAACGTACAGGCTGGTCGGCTGGTTGCCGTAGAAGTCCCCCTCGACATAGCCGGTGACCGACATGCGCTTGGTGGGGCTGTCCGTGATGGTGAGGGTCAGCCGCGAGTTCGCGGCGCTGGAGCGGAACTCGTCCATTCTTCCCGCCACGGTGTTGCTGAATGGAACGGAAGCGAAGGAAGTCGCGACGCCGCTCCCGATGTCGTTGGATCGCCAGACCGTCGAGAAATCCATGAAGCCGCCCGGAGCGAAATCCGCCCCGCCGATGTGGAAGGCCAGCGGCGAGAAGGGCCGCCCTTTGTTGTCGACTTCGGCGGCGGGCGCGGCCTGCTCTGCGGGCAGGTTCACCGCGGATTGCGTTGGAGCGGCCACCGGCGCGCTCTGCGCGGCGACCAGACGATCCAGCAGTTTCTGCTGCGAATCGATCGCCTTCTGCGCGGATTCCAGCGCTTTCTGCGCGGTTTCGAGCGCTTGCCGCTGTTCGTCGAGTTGTTTTTGCTGAGCCGCAATCTGTTCGCGCAGCTTTGCGATGTCGTCCGTCTGGGCGGAGCCCTGTGCCAGACACAAGACGGGAAGCAGCAATGCGAGCGGCAAGAGCGAGCTGACGATCCTGATCGGTTTCATGTATTCTCCTGGGGCTCTTGGGTGAGCCGGACCCGATTCGGCGGACGGCGGCTCCACCGGGTATTGTGAATAGATTACCATCTTCGGGTCTGTTTATCTTGGACTGGCGGCGGTCGCCGTGGTCAACCGAAGCAGCCGGGCCCCAGGGACGGGTTATCGGCAGTGGTCGAATCGGCTTCGTGGAAGGCCGGGGCGGGCATGTCCCCGGGCGTGCCTGGCCCTCATAGGCGCTAACATAAGAACTTTTCGAGTGAGAAACATCCGCTCCCGCCACCCTTTCTTAGCCCGGAGGGCGACAGAGAGTAGCCCACGGCGCAAGCCGTGGGTCCAGGTCACAACCAAAATAGCCCCCGGATGGGGGCGTAAGAATCCCGCTGGCGAGAAGTTCTTGCGCCCCGTTCCGGGGCTTTCCGGGCGTTCATCCATATCCCAAGGCTCACGCCTTGGGCTATGTTCTTTCGCCCTCCGGGCTCGGCGGGCCGGCATTGAATTAGCGCTTTTGGTGCCTGGCCCCCGACGGCCAGCGGTGAGGCGCTGTAGGGGCGAGGCATGCCTCGCCCGCGGGCTGGCGTGGCGATTCGCTATCGCAATTGCCAAATGCGGCTCGCCGCGCTCGCTTCAAGCTAAGGCAATCCGGCAGACGCCATAGATGGCGAATGCGGCGATGCCGAAGGTCCACAGGCGCGGCCGCCACGGGGCATTCCAAAAGAGAGAGAACAGCAGGACGAAGCCCAGCGGGGTCAAGGCGTTGAAGTGAATCGCCTGGCTCCAGTGCCCCTTGGCGAGCGCGCAGAGCCCGCGCGAGAGCCCGCACAGCGGGCACGGCTTCCCGGTGAGCCAGTAGAAGGGGCAAGCGCGAAACTTGGGCTCCGCCGCGGGCGAGGCCCACCACAACAGCGCCAGGAGCAGACCCGCGCCGGCCAGCCGCAGGATGGGATGCTCGCCCAACCCGCTATAGCGCGTCGATGGTGCGCTGGTCGAATCCGACAATTTCTTTGTACGCCACCGTAATGGCCGCGATCGTCAAGGGCACCGTCACCAGCAGCCCAACCACGCAGCAGAGCAGCCCCAGCAGATTCACCAGCACCGCCAAGAGAAGGAACATGGTGAAGCCGAAATAGTCCTGCTTCACAACCTCATGACTGGCCTGCATGGCCGGCCAGAAATCCATCCGCTTGTCCACGATGAACAGGTAGGTGAACTTCAGCGCCGCGGCCACCACCAGCCCTGGGATGATGCAGAAAATCGTCCCGAGGAACGTGAACGCGCCAATCAGCAACATCGCCACCAGCGTCGGGATGAAATAATTGAAGCCCTTGAAGAGATCCGAGAAGTCGGTGCGGCGGCCGGTCAGCTTTTTCATGGTGAAGATGTGGAAGCCGGTGATCAGCGCGCCCTGAATAAACGGCACGCCACTCAGCACGAAGAAAATGAGCGCGGCCAGGGCGTAGCTGCCCATGTCCGCCTTGACCAGATCCCAGCCTTCGCCAATCCACCGGGTGGCGTTCACCTGCACTGGGCCGGGCGGCGTCCATGCGGGGGGTGGCACGGCGCCGGAAGGGATGGAAGGTCCGGCGAACGATTGGCCGCAATTCGAACAGAACTGCTGGTCCGGGCTTACTTGGGTACCGCAGCGATCGCAAAACATGAATCAGCCTCCGTACCAGGATATACGATACGGAACTGCTGGGGGTTCGGGCGGGGGTGCGAGAACAAGAAGAGCCGCGACGAACCCGGCTCAGCGGGCTCGACGGCCCGCGCCACGCCCTTAAGGCCGCACGCGGCGCTGGTGGGTGGAAGGAATCTTCATGTCCTCGCGGTACTTGGCGACGGTGCGGCGAGTGACGTCGATGCCTTCGGCCTGCAGCATGGAGGTGATCTGCTCGTCGGTGAGCGGCTTGGTGCGATCCTCGGCTTCGATCATCTTCTTCACCTTGCGCTTGAGCAGCAGCAGCGGAGTGCCGCTGCCGGACGGGCCCTGCACGGCCTCCGAGAAGAAATAGCGCAGCTCGAAAACGCCCTGCGGCGTGTGCACGTACTTGCTGGCGACGGCGCGGCTGACGGTGGAGGGATGGACGCCGACCTCTTCGGCCACTTCCTTGATCATCATCGGCTTGAGCGAATCCAGGCCGTGGGACAGGAATTCGGTCTGACGGCGCACGATGGCCTGGCAGACCTTGAGGATGGTCTGCTTGCGCTGCTCGATGTTCTTCATCAACTGAATGGCGGAAGTGTACCGTTCGCGCACATAGTCGCGAACTTCCTTGGTGGCGCCCTGGTCGCGGTCCAGCATGCGCCGGTACTGGGCGTTCAAGCGGAGCTGCGGCACGTCCTCGTCATTCATCTGGATGATGTATTCGTCGCCGTCCTTGATGAAGGTGACGTCCGGCTCGACCACCCGCGCGCCGGCTCCGGAATAGCGCAGGCCGGGCCGCGGATTGAGGTGGCGGATCATGTAGACGGCGATCTCGATGTGGTCGATGGGCCGTCCCATCAGGCGCGCCATCTCCCTGTACTGGCGGGTTTCGAGCAGGCGCATGTGGTTGGATACGATCTGCCATGCGACGCCGCCGCGGCCGTTGACGCTTTCGATCTGCAGCAGCAGGCACTCCCGCAAATCGCGCGCGCCGACGCCGGCCGGATCGAGCGATTGCACGGCTGCCAGTGCCGCCTCCGCGGTTTCGCCCTGGTGCTCGCCGAGGGGCGCGATCTCCTCAAGCGACGCGGTCAGGTATCCGTCTTCGTCGAGATTGCCGATGATGGCTTCCGCCGCGTCGCGCACAGCGTCCGGTATCACCACCACGGCCAACTGGGAGCGCAGATAGTCGCCCAGCGTGACGGGAGCGGAGAGGAAGGTTTCAAAGGACGGCTTTTCGACCGATTCGGCGGCCGGGCTCTTGTAACCGGGATCCAGATAGTCGTCGAAGAAAGTCCCGAAATCGATCTCGTCGAACGGATCGGCTGCAGCCGGTTCGGTGGGCGGGTCGCCGGCGGTCACGGCTTCTGGTTCGGCGGGAGCGACGGCGGCGGTTTCCTCGGGATCCGGGAACAGATTGCCGTTGATGGCTACGTCGGCCCGCTCGCCTTCGGCGGTAGAGGTCTGATTGCCGGGCGTGGCGTCGAGGATCTGCCTGTCGGCGGGGTCGCTGGTCGCTTCAGCTTCGAGCAGCGGCAGCAATTCCTCGGGCGTGATCTCCTCGCCGGCTTCCTCGGTGGCCTCCTCGAGAACCGGGTTCTTGACGATCTCCTGAGTGATCATCTCCTTCAGTTCCAGCCTGTTGAGCTGAAGGACCGTGACCATCTGGACGAGGCCCGGGGTGAGGATCTGCTTCTGCGAAACCTTCAACTGAAGTCTTGGCGAGAGGAAGCTCATCCGACTCCCATGATATCACCGGATCAATGCCGGTCCGCGCGGAGTATTGCCAGAAATCCGACAATAACCCGCGCGGCCGAGAGGGCTATTTCACGGCGATGGTGAGATGGAAGAGCGAGCTGAGGTTAGAGCTGCCGACGCCGTCGTACTGGATAGCGATGGGCGTCTGCACGCCGGGCAACACGCGCATGGGAACGTAGACGTTGATCTGCCAGAGGCCGGCGTATCCCGGCGCCAGGCCGGAATAGGTGACCCACTGGCCGTTAGTTGGGTCGCCGGGAAGAACCGGCCCGTCATCCACGAAACTGGTTCCGATAGCCACGCGGGGCGTCTGCGGCGTCCAGGAGAGCGGCGAAGTGCCGGCGGCGGCGCCATCGGCCGGCGGGTTGCTCACGGGTCCCTGGCCGGTGCAGAAGATCTGGATGATGGATCCGCGTGCGGCCGGGTTGGTGGGGCTGTTCACCGAAAAGTCCTGGTTCAGCACCGCCGCCTGATAGAAGCCGCCATTGGTCAGGCATCCGCCGGAAGCGCCGCAGAAAATGGCCGGAGAAACCAGCGCCATGGTCAAGGAACTGGCGGCCAGCACCTGGCCGGTCGAAACCTGAACGATCTCGATGTCGGCGGAGCCGGAGACCGGGGCGTCCTGGGGCACGAAGAAATTGACCTGGCTGGGCGAAACGAAGTACAGGGGCGCGGGGGAACCGTTAAAGAGCACCTCCTCATCGGCCAGCGTGGTCGGCATGGGATACCCGGCGAGCGAAGCAAATCCAGGCGGAGTGGGTATCGAGGGGGTCGCGAACTGGGTCTGGGAAGCCTTCGAATACAGGCTGGCAACCACCCCGGGCGCCAGCGGCTGGCCCAGCCAATTGGCTTGGCCATTGCTGCCCGACAGGCCCTGGTAGTAAACGGCGACGCGGCTGGTGGCGTCGGCCAGGAACAGGTCGCCATACTGGTCCTGGGCCACCGCCAGCGTGGTGTAGGCCGCCTGCACGGAGCCCGTGGATGCGGGATTCAGTTGCAGCGTGTCGTACTTGGGATAGCGGGTGGCGGTGCTCCCGGTGGTAACCCAGATCTCGCCGGTCAACGGGCTCACGTAAATGCCCTGCGGGTCCGACAGGCCGGGCAAAGTGAGGATGGCGTCGGCGGAATTGGGCGGCGTCAACGGGTTGTTGGGATCGGAGAAAATCTGCACGCGATTATTGCCCGAGTCGGCGACATACACCTGGCCGTTGGTATCGGTGGCGATGTGATGCGGCGAGTTGAGCTGGTTGACCGCCGAGCCCGCGCTAATCGTCACAAAATCCGGCTGGCCGTACACCTTGGTGGCGGCTTTGCCATTGTCCGCCGGCGCGTTGAAGGTGGTTTGGCCGCTCGAGAAGGGAATATAGAGCACCCGGTTGTAGGTGATATCGGACACCATCAGGCCACTGCTGCCGGTGAATGCCAAGCCGTAAGGCGCGGCCATGTGAACGGCGCTGGGATCGCTGATGGGAGCGCCCGTCAGACTGGTCTGGCCCAGCACCAGGTCGGCGGGTTCCATCACCTGCGTCTGGGGCCAGTTGGCAAAGGGCGCCGGAAAACGGACCACGCGGCCGTTGGTGGTGTCGGCTACATAGAGGTTGCCCTTGGAATCGGTGAGCACGCCGCGCGGGTAGCAAAGGCCGGAAGCGGTGGTCTTGGTCGGATCGCCGGTGGGATAGTTGCAGAGCGCGGTGTTGAAATCCGGTTCGCCGATGACGATTTCGTTCGCGGCTTGCTTACCTGCCGGCACTCCGGTGGCGTAGAGCTTGCGGGCATCGTAGAATCCGAGCACGCGATGGTTATACGGGTCGGCCACGTAAAGATGCGGCACCGAACCGGTGGTATCGAGTGCGATGCCCGCATCGGCGGACTGGCCGCCGTTAAAGAACTGAAATTCGCGGCCCTCGATGAGGTTGGGCGAATTCATGGTCATCGTATCTTGCCCGAGGACCCGCGTCGCGTTGCCAAACGGCACCGCGGCGGATGATGCCGTGCCGGACGGCTGGGGCATCACCACCACGCGGTTGTTGTCGGTATCCACCACGAACAACTCGCTGGTGGATGGCAGGAAGACCGCGGTGATCGGACCTGAGAACACCCCCGCGCTGGCTGGCGGAGTGCCCCCGTTGGTCGGACTCGCGGTGGGAATCGTGTTGCCGTTCGTGCCGAAAGTCTGGAAAGACCCGTTCTGCCCGAGCACGCCGGTCGCCTGGGGCGAAAAATAGGTGGTCGCGCTGGGCCAGGCGGAATAAGGCGGGAAAATCAGAATGCGGTTATCGTTTGTGTCGACCACCCCCACGCTACTATCGGCGAGCAGGAAGATGCCCCCCGGATTAATGAACCCGGTTTCGTAGGTAATAGCCTGCTGCTGGGCGCTGTTCAGGCTCGCGATCTGCGACGGCTCGACGACGCCCATCGCGCGCGCCGCGGCCTGGTCGTTGGTAAAGGGAGGGGTAAAGACCAGCACGCGGCTCAGGTATTGCGGGTAGCTCGCGTCGGCGTCGGAAACATAAAGATTGCCGGCTCCATCGAAAATCAACTCGCAAGGCACCGCGAATTGGTTCAGGGTGGTCTGGCTGTTGGAGTTGCCCGGGTTCAGCGGGTTCTGCAGGCTGACGAAGTCCAGTTGCCCCAACTCGACGATGGCGCTCAAGAGGCCGCCTCCATTGGCCACATCGGCAGCTGCGAACTCCAGCACACGGCGGTTGCCCGGATCGGTGACCCACATGTTTCCGCTGGTATCGAAGGCGATGCCGGCGATGAACGGGTTGCCGCCGGAGGCAAAAGACAGACCTTGCTTGCTCGGTGTGCCGCTGGGATAGTTCGCTATTTTCGATTTCAGCGACGGCTGGCCGACGAACAGATCCGGCGTGGGATACGATCCGGTTTGGGCGAACTGCGTGAAGGGCGCCCGATAGCGCAACACGCGGTTGTTGCCGCTATCGGCAACGTAAAGGTCGCCTTTGTAAACCGCCAGGCCAGTGGGATCGGTCAAGCCGGTGGTGAACGTGGTATTCGGACCCGACGGCGTAGTCGTGTATTGGTCCGGCTGTCCGATTATCAGGTCGGCCGGCTGCCCGTTGGAAAAGCCGGTCGAGTTCTTCCATGCAAGGATGCGATTGTTCAGCGTGTCGGCCACATAAACGTATGGCGGCGAAATGGACGTATCGAGGGCGATGCCGGTGGGCCTCCACAATTCGCGGCCTTCCACGAGGTTGGGGTTGGCGGTCTTCGGGATCAACAGCGGTTGGCCGATCTGGCGCGAGGGGCTGCCATTGAGGGTGACCGGGGTGGATTGTGTGGTGGTTTGCGCATCGGCCGCCACAGCGGACGACAAGAACACGATCGACAGAACAAGGTAGCTATGTTTCATTGGCCTTCCTGGATGGCGCGGACACGGATGTGCGCTCTCCTAGAGGATATCAAACCTGGCCGGATAGGTTAACATGCGACAGTACTAGCCCACCGGACGCCCCGAAACGGTGTTACAAAGAAGGTAGAGCAGTTCCTCTCCGAAATGTCCACATCTGTGAACCCGGTCCGGGATATCGAAATGACCACGCTCGCCAACGGCCTGCGCGTCATCAGCGAGCGTATGCCGCACGTGCGGTCGGTTTCGGTGGGGATCTGGGTGTGTACCGGCTCGCGCCGCGAGACCGCCGAGCGCAACGGCATCTCGCACTTCATCGAGCACATGCTGTTCAAGGGCACCACCAGCCGCTCGGCCGAGGACATCGCGCGCTCGGTGGATTCGATCGGCGGCAACCTGGATGCCTTCACCGGCAAGGAGTTGGTGTGTTTCAACACCAAGGTCCTCGACGAGCACCTGTCGCGCGCCTTCGACGTGCTGGCCGACCTGGTGCTCCATCCGCTGTTTCGCGACGAGGACATCGAAAAGGAAAAGGGCGTCATCCTGGAAGAGATCAAGATGGAGGCCGATAGCCCCGATTACCTGGTGCAGGAAATCTTCTCTTCCAATTTCTGGAAAGACCATCCGCTGGGCAAACCGATCCTGGGCACGCCCGAGACGGTCGGGAGGCTCGACCAAGCCGCCGTCCGCGATTACTATGCCGCCGTGTACGCGCCCGCCAACCTGATCGTGACGGCGGCCGGCAATCTGGCGCACGAGACGCTGGTTCGCCTGGCGCGCCGGTATTTCGAAGCGCTCCCGGCGAGCCCGGCGGCGCCGGCCGAGCAGGTTCCGCACACCCACGCGCGCATCGCGCTCCGCAATAAGCGGGCGCTCGAACAGGTGCATCTCTGCCTGGGCGTTCCCTCGCATCCGCTGCCGCACCGCGAGCGCTTCACCTGGTACGTGCTCAACACCCTGCTCGGCGGCGGCATGAGCTCGCGGCTGTTTCAGAACATTCGAGAGCGCCAGGGCCTGGCGTACGCGGTCTTCTCCGAGCTCAGCCCTTATCGAGATACGGGCTGCCTTTCGGTCTATGCCGGCACTTCGCGCGAATCCGCGCGCCGCGTGGTCGACTCGGTGCTCAAGGAATTCCGCGATCTCAAGGACCAGCCGGTGGGCGAGGAAGAACTGCGCCGCGCCAAGGATTACCTGAAAGGCTCGCTCGTGCTCAGCCTCGAATCCACCGCCTCGCGCATGTCCGGTCTGGCGCGCAACGAGATCTATTTCGGCCGGTTCTTTTCCATGGACGAGCTGCTCGAGAGCATCGAAGCCGTGGCCGCCGACGGACTGCGGGAGCTGGCGCGGACGTTCTTCGACTCCCGCCACATCGCGCTGACCATCCTGGGCAACCTGGAAGACCTGCACGTAGGGCGCGAAGACCTGATCTGCTGAAGCGCCTCGAGCGGCTCCCCGTCCAATCCCGGCGTGACCAAAGTGCTCGCCAATTGCAGGCAGACTGAGGAACTCGACCTGATGCGGAAGCGCCTGCCCAAATTTCGGAAGCTTATCTTGCGGAGGCGCGCCGCAGCAAACCTACAAAACCAAGCCCCAAACCGCACAGAATCATGGCTTGCGGTTCGGGTACTGGGTCAACCTCGAGGTCGTCAACGGCAAACCACCCCGACGGCTGGCTCTCAAACCCGAAAGTGATCGTGGTAGAAGTCGAGGTGGCTGTGAACTGGTTCGAAAGAGAAGTCCAGGGCATTGACGAGGGAGCGCTCCCATCGAGCTCCTCGATTCCGCCCCACCAGAACTGTAATTCGTTCGTGGTGGCACTTTTCATGGTGTAGGAGATCCAAACACTGGCATCGTAGAGCTGTCCGGGGACGGTCGCGATCGTCTGCGAAAGGTACGTCAGGCCGGTAGCGCTGCCGCTGAACCAGGCGCAGTACACGCCATCCTCGGGTACGATGTTGCTGATTCCGTAATTGACGTTGAGCAGGTTCGCCCCGGTCACGGTCCAGCCGGTAAAATCCCCCGTCTCGAAGCCGCCGTTGGTGATCAGATCGGCGCGGGCCGCGCCGCAGACGAGAAAGAGCACAACCGCAACGCCCGTGAGTGTCGTACGCACAGATTACCTCCTCCGCCGAGGTTCCTCATGGCACACCTCGGTTGCAGACCGCCCGGTCCCGGAAGTCCGCTTGGTTTGATGAAATTAGCAGAATAGCAAATTCAGGTCCGAGATAAAAGGTCTATCCACGAAGTTCTTTGACCGCCCCTCTTTCCTCGGGGCCTGGACCGAGCTCCGACAAGGGATGGAGTGGGCGAAAATCGAAGCGCGCCGGAGCCGTCGGGCTCTGGCCAATGGAGCGAAAGACAAGGAAGGCATCCAGAGGTTATCAGTAACTGTTCAAAATGGGGATGCCGGTCAAGAGCGGCAAGCCGTTGATCAGCCAGGAGTTAGATCACGCAATACAGACGCTACGGCAGCGCCTGAGGGGGAGCGTTCTTACGGCCCTTCCATTCTTGCCCAATTCAACATACAATCAGCTAGAGGCAGGTCCATGACACGCTTAGATATACCCGAGATACTAATCGTTCTCGGCGTGTTGGCTGGGATTGCATGGGCGATCTACAATCGCCTGCACCCCCACGTGGAACCCCCGGCGCGGCGGCGTCCCGCGGGACGTTTACCTTCGCGTGGTGCCTAGCGAAGATTCGAGCGCGATTCGCACCAGTTGGCTGCGCGTGCGCACATGAGTCTTTTGAAAGAGCTGCTGCAGCGTGGCTTTGACGGCGCTTTCCGAGACGCCGAGCTGCGCGGCGATCTCCTTATTGGTTAATCCTTCAAAAAGTCCTTGCAATACCTCCTGTTCGCGCTCGGTGAGCAGCCGGCGAAGATTCTGCTCTTCGCGGAAGCCCACGTTGTCGGCGAGCGATTGAATCACTTTCGCGTCCACCCACATTTCGCCGGCCGCCACCTGGCGGATAGCTTGGGCCAGGCTGCCGGGAGAATTGTGTTTGAGAAAAATGCCGGAGGCGCCCAGCCTCAGGGCCAGCGAGCTTTCGGTGGCGCTCATGCCGGCCGTCACCATCAGAGTTTTGCCGCGGTAACCGGCGCGGCGCGCGGCTTCGAGAAACTGGCCGCCGTGATCGCCGCCCAGGTCGTAGTCGAGCAGGATCACATCCACCGGCGTCGTCTTGAGGATCTCGAGCGCCTCGGCCGCGGTGCCGCAATGGCCGGCCATGACGAAATCCGGCTCGGACTCGAGCAGCCGGCCGAGGCTCTCGCGGAACAGCACGTGATCGTCAAGCAGTAGCAACCGGATGGGTGTCATGTTCCGCCATGCGCGAGAACTCGCGCTCGCTGGGGCCGGCCACGGCCAGTTCGATGACGAACGAGCAGCCCGCCACGTTTGGATCGTGCCGCAGTTCGCCGTGGAAAGAACGCACGAAGGCGCGCGAGAGAAACAGCCCCAGCCCGGTGGACTGCGCGCCGTGTTGAAAGGGCTGAAAGAGTTTTTCGGTCGAGCCGATGCCGGGACCGGAATCGGTGACGCGGAGAAGCACCGCCTGACCGTTCGCCGTTACCGCGATATCGATCCGCTTGGCCGCCGCGTGGTCGAGCGCCCGCTGGCTGTTCTTGATCAGATTGAGCAGCACCTGCAACAGGCTGTGACGGTCGGCCCACACCGGCGGCAATTCCTCCGGAACGCTCCAGTGCACCTCGATCCCCGCTTCCCGGCAGTAGGGCTCGAGCACGATGCGCAGCTCGTCCAGGGTTTCGAACAGGTCGATGCCGCCTACCGGGTCGGGCCGCTGGCTGTGCTTGAGCTCTACCGAGGCGATCCGGGTGAGCGTTTCCACCAGCGATCCCAAGGCCTCGAAATCCCGGTCGGCACGCAGTGCCCCCGTGCGGGCCAGGTTCTCGTAGATCACCGCGATGGCGCCGCAAACGTTGCGGATCTCGTGGGAAACCGCGCCCACCAGGACCCGCGAGCCGGCCAGCAACTGCTCCAGGCCGGATTCCTCGCGTTCCCGCAACTGCTCGGAGGCATCCACCACCAGTGCCGCCAGGCGCGGGCCCATGGCCGTCTGGTAGGTGGAAAAGAACACGTCGGCCAGAAACACGTCGCCGCTGTGGCGCAGCCCGCGGCACTGCATTTCGGTGCGGAACGTCGGCTGCGCGGCGCCGCCGAACGGCACCCGCCCCAGCGCCGGCAGGTAGCGCCGCATGCTCTTGCCGGCGAATTCGCCGTCGGCCACTCCGAACAGCCTGTGCGCGGCCTGGTTGGCCCGCAAAACCAGGCAATCCGGCGCCATGGTCAGGATGGCCACCGGACTGCTTTCGATCAGGAACTCGAGCTGCTCTTCGGCCGAGCGGCGCGCTGCCACCTCGCTTTCCACCCGGCGCAGATTCCCCAGCTCGCGCGCCCGCGTCCGGCTGATCTCGAAGGCGAACAGCCCGGTCCCGGCCAGCGCGAGGAACACCAGGAAGTCCTCCGGCAGAGACACGTTGATTGGATAGGGCGGCGCGAAGATATGCGAAAGCAGTGTACATAGCGCCGCCGTCGCCAGGATCCTCCAGCGCGGCCACACGGTGCCCACCAACAGAATCGGCCCGAGGTACAGGAAGCCGAACGCCAGCGGCAGATCCACCTGCCAGTCGATCAGGGCCACAGCCAGTACCAGCAGTGCGGCTACAGCCACACGGAGGTTGCCCTGGAGTTGCGACAGTTGCACGGGTTTACCCTTATCTGAATTGTAGATACAATCATGCTACAACCCAAGGCTGGAAACCGAAAGATAGGCTGGCCGCGCCCGAAAGATAGGTGGTGGACCCATCGCCTCAGCCGCTAGAGTCAAAGAGGAAACTCTTGCCAGCCAAGTCGCAGGCCCGACCCGCGCCCCAAGATCCGGATGAAACTGAAACTAACGCGAATCATACGTGCCTTTGCTAACCGCGCCGCTCTGCGCATCTGCGCCGGCGTGACGGCCGTTTGCCTGGTTCCCGCCTTTGCGCAGACCGCCCTCACCTGGCAGCAGGTGAAGGAAAAGTTCGCCGCCGTTAACCCCACGCTGCAGGCCGGCCAAATCAACATTCAGGAAGCCAAGGATCAGGAAATCACCGCCAACCTGCGCCCCAACCCGAATTTCTCGTTCACGCTCGATCAGCTCGATCCGTTCACCCCGAACCCGTACCGGCCGCTGGCAAACACGGAGCCGCTGGCGAGTTTCGACTACCTGCACGAGCGGCAGCACAAGCGCGAACTGCGCCTGGAAAGCGCGCAGAAGGGCACCGCTATTGCCGTCTCGCAGCAGGCGGACCTGGAACGCACGCTGCTGTTCACGCTGCGCACGGCTTTTGTGCAGACCTTGCAGGCCAAGCAGGTGCTCGCACTGGCCAAGGACAACCTCGAGTACTTCGACAAAGAACTCGGCATCAGCCGCGACCGCTTCAAAGCCGGCGACATCGCCCGCGTGGACCTGGACCGGATCGAGCTCCAGTTGCCGCAGTATCAATCCGATTACGAAACCGCGACGGTGAACCTGCGCACCGCCAAGATTACCTTGCTGGCCATGTTGAGCGACCGTTCGCCGGTGGACAAGTTCGACGTGACGGGGCCGTTCGATTTCGCCGGGCAACTGACGCCGCTCGAGGAGTTCCATTCAATCGCGCTGGACAGCCGGCCGGACTTGAAAGCCGCGGCGCAGGCGGTGGACAAGGCGGAAACCGACCACAAGCTGGCGGAAGCCAATGGCTCGACCGATCCTACCTTCAGCGTGGACTTCGGCCGCAACCCGCCCATCCCCATTTACATGGGCGCCAGCATCAGCATTCCGCTGCGCATTTTCGACAAGAACCAGGGCGAGAAAGCGCGCACCGAGATCGACATCCGGCACGCCGAGCGGCTGCGCGACGCCGCCCGGAACCAGGTCTTCAGCGATGTGGATTCGGCCTACTTCACGCTGGCGTCGGCGGTGAATCTGCTGCGAGGGTATCGTGGAGAAAACGGCTTTCTCGCGCGCGCCACCAGCGTGCGCGACATCGTTTCGTTTTCCTACCAGCACGGAGGCGCGGCGCTGGTGGATTTTCTGGATGCGCAACGCGATTACCGGGCGGTTCAGGTCGCCTACCTCAACCTGATCGCCGGTTATCTGACCGCCGCCGGGCAGTTGAACCTGGCGGTCGGCCGCGAGGTGATTCAATGAAGCTCGCATGGGGCGTGACCGGCTGCATCGTTCTGGCATTGGCGCTGGCCGGCTGCCGGGCCAAGGGCCAGCCGGACCCCAAGGCCGAAGCGCCACCGCCGGCGCAGGTCGAAAACGAAACCGACGTCAACCTGGTCAAGGTGGATCATCCCGAGCAGTTTCCGCTGGCCACCGCGGAGCTGCGCGAGACGGCGCCCGAACTGCAAGTGACCGGCGTGGTGAGCGCCGATGTCTCGCGCAACGTGCCGGTGATTTCGCTCGCCTCCGGCCGCGTGGTCGAGATCCACGCCAAGCTCGGCGATACCGTCGCCAAGGGGCAGTTGCTGATGCGCGTGCAAAGCTCCGACATTTCCTCGGCCTTCTCCGATTACCGCCATGCGCTGGCCGATCAGACCCTGCTGAAAGCGCAGCTTTCCCGCACGCAACTGCTTTACGACAAGGGCGCCATGGCGCAAAAAGATCTCGAGGTGGCTCAGGACGCCGCGGACAAGGCGCAGGTGGATGTGGATACCGCGCTCGAGCGCCTCAAGGTGTTGGGCGTCGATGTCGCCCACCCCAGCTCCCTGGTGGACATCTTCGCCCCGATTTCCGGCGTGATCGTGGAGCAGAACGTCACCAACGCGGCCGGCGTCAAGACGCTCGACAATTCGCCCAACCTGTTCACCATCGCCGATCTTTCCAACGTCTGGATCATCTGCGACGTGTACGAGAACGACCTGGCGAGCGTGCGCCTCGGCGAGTTCGCCGACATCCATCTCACCGCCTATCCGGGACAGGTGATGCAAGCCCGCATCGATAACATCGGCCCCATCATGGATCCGAATATCCGGACCGCCAAGGTGCGGTTGCAGGTTTCCAATCCCGGCCTGATGCGCCTGGGGATGTTCGTTACGGCCACCTTCCACGGCCAGCGCAAGGAATCGCGCGCGGTAGTGCCGGCGGCCGCCATTCTGCACCTGCATGACCGCGATTGGGTGTATGTCCCGTCGGGAGGAAACGCGTTCCGCAGGGTGGAAGTGACCGGCGGCAAAATGCTGCCGCCGAATCTACAGGAAGTGCGGAACGGCATCGCGCCGGGCGATCGGGTGGTCTCCAATGCCCTCGTGCTCCAGAACACTGCGGAGCAATAAGCGGGTGACCGAAGCATGATCCGGCGAATCGTCGACCTCGCGCTGAACAGCCGTTTCCTGGTCGTAACGGTGGCTGTGCTGCTGTTCTTTTGGGGCGTCGTTTCCTTCGAGAAACTGCCCATCGAGGCGTATCCCGACGTGGCCAACAACTACGTCCAGGTCATCACCCAGTGGCCGGGACGCGCCGCCGAGGAAGTCGAGCAGCAGGTGACCATCCCGCTCGAAATCGTGATGAACGGGCTGCCGCACCTCGAGCATCTCCGTTCCACTTCGCTGTTCGGGCTTTCCAGCCTGATGCTGGTCTTCGACGACGATTCCGATAACGACTGGAACCGCGCCAGGGTGCTGGAGCGCCTTTCCGAAGTCACTCTGCCGCCGGGTCTGCAGCCGCAGATGGGCACCGACTGGAGCCCGGTCGGCCAGATCTACTGGTACTCGCTGCACAGCGACAATCCCGAGTACGACCTGATGGAACTGAAGGCGCTCGAGGATTGGACGCTCGAAAAGCAGTTCAAATCGGTTCCCAACGTGGTCGATGTGGCCAGCTTCGGCGGTTCCACCAAGGAGTACCAGGTGCGCATCGATCCCGACAAACTGGTGGACTACGGGCTCAGCATCGGGCAGGTGGAACAGCAGCTTGGCAACAACAACAT
The DNA here is from genome assembly GCA_049686695.1 of Bryobacteraceae bacterium. Classification (GTDB taxonomy): domain Bacteria; phylum Acidobacteriota; class Terriglobia; order Bryobacterales; family Bryobacteraceae; genus Bog-375. The sequence goes on from JBAVIH010000038.1 coordinate 30,481, forward strand.
GAACGCCGGTGGCAGTTTCATCGAGCAAGGCTTGCAGCAAGTCAACGTGCGTTCGGTGGGCCTGGTGGATCACGTCGAGGACATCGGCAAAATCGTTTTGAAGACGCAGAACGGCACCGCAATCCGCGTTTCCGGCATCGCCACCGTCGAGCAGGGCCCCAAGATCCGCCTGGGGCAGGTCGGCAAGGCCATCCACCGCGCCGATGGCAGGGTCATCGACAATGACGATGTCATCGAAGGCATCGCACTGTTGCGCAAGGGCGCCGATTCCGACCGGGTGCTCCAGGACATCCACACCAAAGTCGATGAGCTGAACTCGAGCATTCTGCCACCCGGCGTCAAGGTGGTTCCGTTCCTGGACCGCAGCGACCTGGTGCACTACACCACCCACACCGTGCTCCACAACCTCACCGAGGGAATCATCCTGGTCTCCATCGTCCTGTTCCTGTTCCTGGGGAATGCGCGCGGCGCGTTGATCGTGGCCTTGACCATTCCGTTTTCGCTGCTGTTCGCGGCGATCTGCCTCGACCTGCGCCATATTCCCGCTAACCTGCTCTCGCTGGGCGCGCTCGATTTCGGCATGGTGGTGGATGGCGCAGTGGTGATGGTGGAAAACATCGTGCGCCATCTGGGCGAGCGCGGAACGCCCAAACCGGCCATGGAGCGCATCCGCGAGGCCGCCCACGAGGTACAGCGGCCGGTGTTCTACGCCATCGCCATCATCATCACCGCCTACCTGCCCATCTTCACCTTGCAGAGCGTGGAAGGGCGTCTTTTCAAACCGATGGCGTGGACGGTAGCCTTCGCGCTGGCCGGAGCCTTGCTCTTTTCCATAGTGCTGGCGCCGGTGCTCTCGAGCTTTCTGTTCCGCCGCGAATCCGGGGAATGGCACAACCCGGTGTTGATGTTCGTGACCGATCTTTACCGCGCTTCCGTCAGTTGGGCCATCGAGCATCGTTGGGCGCCGGTGGGTGTGGCCGTGCTATCGCTGTTGGCGGCCGCGTACCTGCTGACCAGCGGCATCATCGGCTCCGAGTTTCTGCCGCACCTGGACGAAGGCGCCATATGGGCGCGCGGCACCCTGGCGCCATCCACCGGCCCCACCGAGGGCACCCGGCTGACGAACCAGGCGCGGGCGATCTTCGCTTCGTTCCCCGAGGTCACCCAAGTCGTGTCGCAGGTCGGCCGGCCCGACGATGGCAACGACACCACCGGCTTCTTTAACACGGAGTACTTCGTCGACCTGAAGCCCAAGGACCAGTGGCGGCCGGTGTTTCGCCAGGACAAGGACGAACTGATCGCTGCGCTGGACCGCGAGGTCGAGAAACTGCCCGGCGTGCTCTGGAATTTTTCGCAGCCCATCTCCGACAACATGGAAGAAGCCGTGAGCGGCGTCAAGGGTGAGCTTGCGGTCAAGATCTACGGCGCCGATTTGAAGTTGCTCGAAGCCAAGGGTGACGAGATCGTCAACGTGATGCGCGGCGTCCGCGGCGTCGAGGACCTTGGCCTGTTTCGCGTGATCGGTCAGCCCAATCTCGATTTCCGCGTGGACCGCGACCAGGCTGCCCGCTTCGGCATCAACGTCTCCGACGTGCAGGACGCCATTCAGACCGCCGTCGGCGGCAACGCCGTCGGCCAGGTGCTCGAAGGCGAACAGCGCTTCGACCTGGTGGCGCGCTATCTGCCGGCCTATCGCGACAGCCGGGAAGCCATCGAGCGTATCCGCCTGCTCAGCCCTTCCGGCGAGCGCGTTTCGCTGGCGCAGTTGTGCACCGTCCGGGAACAGGACGGCGCCTCGGAAATCTACCGCGAGCGAAACTCGCGCTACGTCGCGCTGAAGTATTCCGTGCGCGGCCGCGACCTCGGCAGCACCGTCGAAGAGGCCATCCGCAAGGTCAAGCAACAGGTGAAGCTGCCCAAGGGCTACACCATCGATTGGGCCGGCGAATACGCCAGCCAGCAGCGCTCCCAGAAACGCCTGATGGTGGTGCTGCCGGTCACCGTTCTGGTGATCTTCATCATTCTCTACACCATGTTCCATTCCTTCAAATGGGCCGGCCTGATGCTGGTGAACATGGCCATGGCGCCGTTGGGCGGCCTGCTGGCGCTGCTGGTGACCGGCACGCATATGTCGGTGTCGTCGGGCGTCGGTTTCCTGGCCCTGTTCGGCGTCTGCGTGCAGACCGGGGTCATCATGCTCGAGTACATCAACCAACTCCGCGCGCGCGGCTACTCGGTCGAGGAAGCAGCCATCCAAGGCGCCGTGCTGCGCCTGCGGCCGATCATGATGACCACCCTCGTCGCCACCCTGGGATTGCTGCCCGCCGCGCTTTCCCATGCCATCGGCTCCGATTCCCAGCGCCCCTTCGCCATTGTGATCGTGGGCGGGCTCATGGTCGCCATGGTGATGAACGTCTTCCTGCTCCCCACCCTGTACGTCTGGGTGGCGAGACCGCAGGACCGCCTGCCCGAACCGGACCTCGCCGAAGAAGTGTAGCGCCCGCGCACGGATCTGCCCGCCCGTCTCTTGAAACGTTCCGAGGCCGCCTCTCACTACCCACCATGAGCATAAGCGATCGGCCAGCGGCTCGCCGCAAGGCTTCCGTCGGCAAGTGGTATCCGGTCAAGTTGGAGTTTCGATACCGGGCGTATGTGGGCGGCCGCCTGGTGCAGACCGGCGCTGGAGAGACCACCGAGATCAGCACGCATGCCCTGCGCCTGCGGATTCCCAAGGAACTGCCGGCCCAGGTTGCCGAGTTGGATCTCGCGATCGCCTGGCCGGCTCCGCTCGATGGCGTCACTCCCTTGCAGTGGACGGTTAAGGCGAAACCCGCGTGGCGCGCGCCCGGCTGGATCATCGTCTGCATCGTCAGCCACGAGTTCCGCACCGCCGGCGCCCGCGCCCGGCAGCTACTGGCCGCCTGCGGCTGAACCTCCGGTAGCGCCGGCGGTCCTTGCCGCCGGTGTTTT
>JBAVIH010000039.1:0-9272 GCA_049686695.1 Bryobacteraceae bacterium
GACGTGGACCGCGAGAAGCGCTCCCTGATCGCCGACCGCAACGTGGTCAGCAGCCTGTGGGAAGAGCCCAAGGACGAGGAGAAAAAGAAAACCGCCGTGCCCGTGCTCACCGTGATGCGCGCGCCGCGCCTGGTCTACACCGATGCCGACCGGCTGGCCGTGTACTCGGGCGGCGTGGACATGTTGCGGCCGGGCATGCACATCACGGCCCGCGAATTGCACGCCTTCCTGGCCGATTCGAGCGCCGATTCGCGCCTCGAGAAAGCCTTCGCCGATGGCGGCGTGAAGATTGTCGCGACTACGGCCAACGGCATTCGCACCGCAACCGCCGAACACAGCGAGTACTACACCGATGACGCGAAGGTGATCCTCACCGGCGGCAAGCCACGCCTGGTGGACGACGGCGGACATTCCACCGAGGGCGATAAATTGACCTACTACTCCAACGATGATAGGCTGACGGTAGATGGGGCTTCCAGCCGGCCTGTCCAGACCTTCATCACCCGCCGCCGAAAATAGCAGCGGTGTGAGCAAACTCGAGACCTCGGAGATCTCCAAGACCTACCGGGGGCGCCGTGTGGTGGACGACGTCACGGTGCACCTGCAGCAGGGCGAAGTGGTCGGCCTGCTGGGGCAGAACGGCGCCGGCAAGACCACCACGTTCTACATGATCGTCGGCCTCATCACGCCGGATTCCGGCCGCATTCTGCTCGATGAGCAGGACATTACCGGCCTGCCCATGTACCAGCGGGCGCGCAAGGGCATCAGCTATCTGCCGCAGGAGGCTTCGGTTTTCCGCAAGCTCACGGTGGAGGAAAACCTGCTGGCCATCCTCGAAACGCTCTCGCTTTCCTCGCGCGAGCGGCGCGAGCGGACGGAACTGTTGATCGAGCAGTTGGGCCTGGAGAAAGTCCGCCGCAGCCGCGGTTACATGCTCTCCGGCGGCGAGCGGCGGCGGGTGGAAATCGCCCGGTCGCTGGTGATCAGTCCGAAATTCCTGCTGCTCGACGAACCGTTTTCCGGCATCGATCCGATCCAGGTGCTCGAGCTCCAGCGCATCATCTTCGATTTGAAGCGCGCCGGCATCGGCATCCTGATCACCGATCACCAGGTGCGCGAAACCCTGATGGTGACCGACCGCGCCTACATCATCGACGAAGGCCGCATCTTCCGCGGCGGCAGCCCGGAGGCGCTGGAGCGCGACCCCGAAGTGAAGCGCATCTACCTCGGCGAGAGCTTCAAGCTGCGGCTGTAGCGGAAAGTGGGGCAGGCGCTTTCGCCTGCCAACCGTTCGTTGCATCCTCAGCAGCGTTCCTCCGTTGCCGGTCACGATGCCGGCATCCAAACTGTCGGCCATCGCTGCGGGTACAATCACATTTATGCACCGAACGGAACCGACTTCGCCGCTGCCGCTCCATACGATCGCCAAGCTCGCGCTCATTCTTCTGCTGGCGTCCTCCGTTTTCGCACAGAAGAAGCCGATCACACTCGAGACGCTCAGCCAGACGCGCGGGGGCGGCCGCGGCGCTCCGGGCCCGGAGTTGTGGATGCCGGACGGCAAGAGCTTTCTGGTGCGCCAGGGCAATCGGCTCTCGCTCTACGATTGCGAAACCCGCCAAAGCAAGCCGGTCATCGTGCTCGATGAGATCGATGCCGCGGCGGTGGCGCCGCCTGTCGACGAAGGGCCGACGGATTGGATCAACCGGCGCGCCGGATTGGGAAGCATGCAGCTCTCCACCAGCGGCAAGGAACTGCTCTACACCGCCCGCGGCGACATTTTCGTGATCCACCTGGACACCGGCAAGTGGGACCAGATTACCAAGACGCCCGTCGTCGAGAGGGACGCGCGCCTGGCGCCCGATGGCAAGACGGTCGCGTTCCGCCGCGGCTCGGATCTGTACGCCGTCGACGTCGCCACCCAGAGCGAAACCCGGCTCACCAGGGATGGTTCCGACACCCTGCGCAACGGGGGTCTCGACTGGGTCTACCCCGAGGAACTCGAGCTGAACACCGCCTTCTGGTGGTCCCCGGATTCGAAATCGATCGCCTATCTGCAGTTCGACACGCACGCCGAGCCAAGTTATCCGCACGAAGACGCGCTGCGGTTGCGCGCCGTCTACGAACCGGAGCGCTACCCGCAAGCCGGCGAGAACAACGCGACCATCCACCTGGGCGTGGTCTCCACGGCCGGAGGCCCCACGCGCTGGTACGACGTGGGCGACACGCGCGATGCCTACCTGATCGCCCGCGCGGGCTGGATGCCGGGCTCCCGCGCGCTCTACGTGCTGCGCTTCAACCGGGTGCAGAATCGCGACGCGCTGTTTTCGATCGACGTCGAATCCGGCGCGCGCGCCACCATCTTCGAAGAAGCCGACCCCTACTGGATCAACCTGAAAGGCGATATCCGGTTCCTCGACGACGGCCGGCAGTTTCTCTGGACCAGCGAACGCAGCGCCGGCGGCTACCGCCATCTCTTCCTCTATTCGAACGACGGCAAAGTGTCGCAGCAGCTCACCAGCGGCACGTGGGAAGTCACCGGCCTAGTCGCGGTGGATGAAGCCGGCGGACGCATCTTCTACACTTCCGACGAGCCGAGCCACTTCGAGCAGCACCTTTACGCGATCGGCCTGGACGGCCGCGACAAGCGCCGCGTCACACGGGAACCCGGCAGCCACAGCATCTCGATGGGGCCCGGCGGCCGCTATTACGTGGATAATTGGTCGAGCCTCACCAGCCCTCCGCGCAGCGTCCTCCATGCGGGCGACGGAACCGAACTCGGCATCTATCGCGAACCGGACCGCAACCAGGACGAATACGACATCCTGCCCGCCGAGATCGAGCCGTTCACTACGCCGGACGGTATGACGCTTTACGGGCGGCTGATCAAACCGCCCGGGTATGTACCGGGCAAACGGTACCCGTTGATTGTCGGCGTCTATGGCGGGCCCGGCGTCGGAATGCCGGTGCACAATGCGTGGCCGGGGATCAATATCGACCAGGTGCTGGCGCACAAGGGCTACGCGGTCTGGCAGTGCGAAAACCGCGGCGGCGAAGGGCGCGGCCACGACTTCGAAACCGCCATCTATCACAAGCTCGGCGTCACCGAACTGGCCGACCAGGTCGCCGGCGTGCGCCACCTGATCGCCACCGGGCTAGCCGACCCGGAGCGCATCGGCATTCACGGCTGGAGCTACGGCGGCTTCATGACCGTCAACGCAATGCTCAACGCGCCGGAAGTTTTCAAGGCCGGTTTCGCCGGCGCCCCGGTCACGAGCTGGCTGAATTACGACAGCATCTACACCGAGCGCTACATGGGATTGCCCAAAGACAATCCGGACGGCTACCGCGACACGGCGCTTCCGCCGAAGGCCAAGAACCTCAAGGGCAAGCTGATGCTGGTCCACAACTTCGAGGATGACAACGTGCTGTTCCAGAATTCCATCCAGCTCACCACCGCCCTGCAACTGGCCGGCAAGCAATTCGAGTACATGCTCTATCCGCAGAAATCGCACGGCGTCAGCGGGCTCGCCACGCAGCATTTGAACCAACTGCTGGTCGACTTTTTCGACCGCAGCTTGCGATAGGCCCAGGCGTTCCGGCCGGCGAAGTTACGGTCCCAAACCGCGCAGAGGACTACTTGCGCGTGACTTCGCCCTCGTAGTGCTCTTTCCACGAATTGGAACGCTGGTCGGCAAAGCTGGCGTCGATATCGAATTTGACCAGCTTCCCCGTGCTCTTCTCGATCCAGACTGTGCCCTTGCAGACATCGATGCTCGTGATCATGCTTCTGGCGATGTCCATACCGGCCTTGGTCGTGCCCGTGGCCGTGGAAGTGTCGAAGTCGTACCTGTCGGCATCGACGCCGCCCGCAGTCCCCGAGCCCGCCGACTGCGCCACCATCTGCCCGAAGGCCAGCATGATGCCCACGCTCGTCACCGGCCCTATCGTTTCCAAATCCGCCATGCCCCATCCAAGTTCATCCGTCCTCGCGGCCTTGTGCTGCGTCTTCTGCTTGCCGCGTAGGGATGTGAGGTCGATTTGGTCGGGAGAGATATCCGCCTCGATCTCGACTGGGCCCACTTCCGGCTTCGCGGTCTTGTCCATCGGAAACTTGGGATTTATGTTCTCCTGAGCCTTATAAGAAAAGTGGTACGCCGCAGTGGGCTTCTGAAGCGAATCCATCAGCAACGTCGTGCAATGCTGGAGTTTCTGTTGAACATCGTTTTGGGACGTCCGGACTACGCCGGCAGAAGCGGATGACGCGGACGACGCCGCTCCGCTTTTGTTCTCGCCGCCAGTGCCGGCGCTCCGGCAGCCCGCCAGCAGGACAATTACCGCGCAGCATAAGATCGCCGCGCATGCTCTCCTAGTGACCTTCTCGCACCGATTCATGGGTCCTCCCTCGTGCCAGTTCCGCCCGGCAGTCCTCTGCCTTGGACTCCTGAACACGACTCCGTATTATACAGCCAGCCGCGCGTGTCGATTGCTGCCAAGCGCGGCCTGGCCGAGGAAAGGAGAGATGCCGAAACGCGCGGCCGCTTTTCTTCGTAATCTGAATGTATGAAGCCTTTCTTGTTACTGCTGCTGGTTGGCGGCGCCGCACTGGCTCAGCCGTTTTCGGCCGGGCTCAAAGGCGGGCTGCCATTGACGGACTTCTTGAATACGGTGGAGGGCAGTTCCACCACCACGACCAACCGGTACCTGTTCGGCCCGGAAGTGGAAGTGCGGCTGCCGCTCGGCCTGAGCGTCGAATTCGACGCCCTCTATCGCCATTTCAGCTACACCAACGTGCTGGGTTCGGTCATCGACTCCATCACCAGTGTCGGATCGTCGGGCAACTGGGAGTTCCCGCTGGTCGTCAAATACAAGTTCCCCAGCGGGATCGTCCGGCCCTATGTGGAAGCGGGCGTGGCCTGGGACACGCTATCGGGGTTGAAGAATACTGCGACCACCGCTGTCTGCGGCAGCGGCGCTTTTTGTCCGGCCAACTCGTCCAGCGTGGTGATCGCCCCTCCCACGGCCTCAAGCAAGGGGACCATGGGGGTGGTGCTGGGCGGCGGCATCGACATCCACGCGGTCATCATTCACGTGGCGCCCGAAATCCGATTTACCCGCTGGGCGCAAGAGTATTTCAACCTCTCCGGCGTCCTCAACAGCGGCAAGAACCAGGCCGAGGTTTTGGTCGGGTTCACGTTTTAAGAGAGCTCGCGCCCGATCGCGGCCTTACCGCTTGTTGATCATCGCGGAAAGCACAGCCGGGGGCGTTCCGGCGGCCTTCAGCTTGGCCAGAGCGTCCGGCCCGAGGTCGAAGCTGGAGGGCTGGTCGGTGACCATCTTGACGATCTCGTCTTCCGCCACGTTGCTCTCCACCAGCTTCATGACGAATTCGTTGGTCATCACCGTCGCGCTCTGAACCTGGATTTGGTCCTTTTCGGGCAGCGCGAGCGGCCCGGCGGCATCCGCGATGGCGCTGTCGTTCTTGCAGTCGGCGATGAGGGCGGCGGCTGGTCCTTTGCCCGTGGGAGTGTGCGCCTGCTCGAACGCATAGAGAGCTTCGGCGTAGAAGCGCTGGGCAGTCAGAACGACGCCGAGGTTGTACCACGCGCCCGCCACCACCTTGGGAGCGGCCGCGCAGGAAGTGGCGCTATCGCGTGCGAGCTTGAGCGCACCGTCGTAGTCGCCGGATTTCATCAGTTCGAACTCCTGCCTCAGGTTGCACTCCTTGTCGTCCACGAACGGCACTTCCCTTACTTCGATCCATGGAAGGAATAGGTGCTGCGACTCAGCCAGTGCCTTGGCCAGGGTGTCGGCCTTTACCTCGTTCTTTCCAGGATACGGGGGGGCCGTCACCTCGGCCTGGTTTTCCTTGCTGGCCTCGGCATGCACCGGTCGACTCCCGAGTTCCGCACCGTCGGCCAGGTCGATGATTCGGACCTGCGCCTGAAAGCCGCCCTCCATGCGGGAGGTATAGACCGCCGGAATGCTTTGCGAGACTGTGGGTGGCTTCGCCCTGACTTCGCAGCGGGAAACTTCCACCGTCAACATCGCGGACGGGCCCAGGAGCTTCCCCAGCAGCAGGGCGCTGCCAGGATTGACGGGCGAGCCGATCTGGATATGGTTCTTGGCGAGCAGAGCATCCAACTCTTCGCCGGGCACCACGAACGTGCCATGGGCTGCCAGGGCCACTGCGAGCATCTGCGAGAACTCTTGGGAACACTCGCCGCCGCCTGGCCCGATTACAACGCGCTTTCCGGCCAACAAGTGGCCGAGACTGGCTGGGTGGGTCAGTTTGACGTTTAGTTTCTTCTCGGCATGGGCCAAGGGGGCCAACGAGAAACATCCGATTAGTAAAGCTACAGGGGTTATGGGTCGAGCGCACATTTCTCGGTTCCTCCAGCAACACGCTGAACGGAATCAACTGCATTCCATAAGAACAATTACATCCCTTATGGCCCGCTCAAGAAAGTCCTGGCTGTATCATATCCCGGTACCATTACCATATAGGCGAAGGTCGGCGCTCCTCATGGGGGATTCCAAGACAAACCGATCAAAACGGGCCGTTTCGCCGGCTGGCGGCGTGTCGCAGCGGCGCACGCTATGATTGTTAGGGAATGCCCGAAATCCTCGACGGAAATCGCGTTCGCGACGAAATCAAAGCCGAGCTGAAACCTCGCATAGCAGCCCTGACTGCCAAGGGCCGCGCCCCCGGACTCGCCGTAGTGCTGGTGGGAAACGACCCGGCCTCGGAGATCTACGTTCGCAACAAGGTCAAGACCTGCGGAGATCTGGGGATTCACTCGGAGACGCTGCGGCCGCCGGCAAGCGTGACGACGGCCGAGCTGCTGGCGATCATTGGCGCGCTGAATGCGCGGGATGACCTGGACGGCATTCTGGTGCAGGTGCCGCTGCCGCCACAGGTGGATACCAAGCGGGTGCTGCTGGCGGTGGCGCCATCGAAAGACGTGGATGGCTTCCACCCGTGCAATGTGGGCAACCTGGTGGCGGCGCTGCCGGGACCGCGGCCGTGCACGCCGGCGGGCATCCTGGAACTGCTGAAGCGCTACCGCATCCCGGTGGCGGGCAAGCGCGCAGTGGTGGTGGGCCGCAGCGACATCGTGGGCAAGCCGGCCGCGCTGCTGCTGCTGCATGAACATGCCACGGTCACCATCTGCCACTCGAAGACGGCGGACCTGCCCGGCGTGTGCCGGGAGGCGGACATCCTGGTGGCGGCGCTGGGCCGTCCGGCGATGATCACCGGCGAATTCATACGGCCGGGCGCGGTGGTGATCGATGTGGGCCAGACGCGCGTGACGGACCGCGAACTTGCCGTCCGCGTCTTTCGCAACGCGGCCGACAAGCTGGCCGCTTTCGACAAGCGCGGCTTTGTGATGATGGGCGACGTCGACCCCATCGACGTGATCGAGAAAGCTTCCGCTTACACGCCGGTACCGGGAGGCGTGGGCCCGCTGACCATCGCCATGCTGATGGCCAACACGGTAGCCGCCGCCGAACGGCGGGCCGGCCTATGTTGAAGGTCGGGTTGACGGGCGGCCTGGCGAGCGGAAAATCGTTCGTCGGGGAGGCGCTGGCGAGCTACGGATGCCTGGTGGTGGAGGCCGACGAGTTGGGACACCGGGCGCTCGGCCCCGGCGGCGAAGCGCACGACGCGGTGATCCGCGAATTTGGCGCTTCCATCGCCGATGAGACGGGCCAGATCGACCGGCACCGGTTGGCGGAACTGGTATTCGACCAGCCCGGGAAGCTGGCCCGGCTCAACGCTTTAGTGCACCCGCCGGTGGTGCGCCAGGAGGAGGAAATGGCGGCGGAATTCGCCCGGCGCAAACCGGATGGGATCTTCGTGGTGGAAGCCGCGATTCTCATCGAAACCGGCAGTTACAAGCGGTTTGACCGGTTGATTCTGGTGACCTGCTCCGAGGAACAGCAGGTGGAGCGCGCCATGCGCCGCGAGGGAGCCGTGGAAGCCGTGGTGCGCGCGCGCCTCAGCCGCCAGATGCCCATCGAGGATAAGCGGAAATTCGCCGATTTCGTCATAGATACATCCGGAACCAAGGAGAACGCGCTGCGGCAGACTCATGCCGTCTACGAGGCGTTACGGAGAATCGAACCATGAAAAAAGTGATGCGACCGATCGTGTGGGCCTTCGTGCTGGTGGCCTGCTTCCTGACCATAACCTCGGCCGGGCACTGGAGGCTCGCCCAGTACCTGCCGCAAATCGCTTCGAGCGGACGCCTTTGGGAAGCGCCGGCGTCGGCCGCCTCGGCGTATTCGTCCGACGAGCAGAACAATATCGACATCTACAAGGCGGCGCGCGAGGCCACCGTCAACATCACTTCCCGCGTCTATCGCCAGGATTGGTTCTTCCAGCTCTACCCGGAAGATGGCACCGGGTCCGGCTTCATCGTCAACCCGGACGGCACCATTCTCACCAACAACCACGTGGTAAAAGGCAGCTCGAAGCTCACCGTGAAGCTCTCCGATCTGAAATCGTATACCGCCAAGGTGCTCGGCACGGACTCGGGCAACGATCTGGCGCTGATCAAGATCGATGCCGGCCACAAACTGCCCACGCTGCGGCTGGGCGATTCGAGCACGCTGGTGGTGGGACAGAAGGTGCTGGCCATCGGAAATCCGTTTGGCCTTGAGGGTACGCTCACCACCGGCGTGGTCAGCTCGCTCAATCGCAAACTGCAAACCGAAGAGGAGCGCCTGGAAGGCATGATCCAGACCGATGCCGCCATCAATCCCGGCAACAGCGGCGGCCCGCTGCTCGATTCGCACGGCAGTGTGATCGGCATCAACACGGCGATTTACGGGCAAGGCAATATCGGCATCGGTTTCGCCATGCCCGTCAACCGCGCCAAGGAAATGCTGGACGAGTTCCAGGCGCGCGGCCACATTTCCCGGCCAACGCTGGGCATCACCACGGTGTGGATCTCGGGCGACCTGGCCGAAGCACTCGAGCTGCCCACCAAGGGCGGCTTGTTGATCCAGCGCATCGAGCGCGGATCGCCGGCGGAGGAAGCCGGCTTGCGCGGGCCGCGCCAGGTGGTGGTGGTCGGCAATTATCAACTCGGGGTGGGCGGCGATTTGATCGTGGAAGTGGAGGGCCAGGAGGTGGAGGGCAACGACTCGCTGGTGCGCGTGTTGAACCGCAAGCACGGCGGCGACACGCTGAGCCTCACCATCTACCGCGGCGGCCGTCGGGAGAAACTGCAGGTACGCCTGGGCGAAGCGCCGCAGCGGTTTTAGGG
>JBAVIH010000040.1:0-7443 GCA_049686695.1 Bryobacteraceae bacterium
GCGCGATCGCCGTCGAGGGCGCCCGCAACGCGCCGCCCACCCGCGCGCGGTCGATGTCCTGGCGCGCCATCAGCGGGCCGTAACGCTGGATTTCGATATCGATGTTGTTCTCGAGCGCCAGCGCCACCACGTCGCGCGCGCTCAGGTACAGGCTGCCGGACCGTATCAGCCCGCCGAGGCGTCCCGAGCTCGAGAGATTCACCGCCGGCACCGCGCGCTGCTGGTAGGCCCGAGTCAAAAAGCCCAAGGGCCGCGGACGCGGCGGCAGGATGGCGATGTTCGACGGCTGTGCCGAAGCCGGCCACGCCAGCAACCAGGCCAGATAGCAGACGCGGAACGGACTGCGCGGAGAGAGAGTCATTCCCCATCCGCGGTGCAATCCTCGGGCCGACCGTGGGGCGGACGCCCTCGTCCGCGCCGGACCCCCAGGTCCGGCCTCCGCGGACCCTATTCTACTGTCTGAGACAAGGCCGATTCCATGGGGTGAAACAAGGCCCTCCAGGGCATCTGTCGCAGTCCAGGGGGGACCGCTTCACTGGCGATGACCCAAGCACGCCTGGAGCCAGAAACCCTCCTCTTTTGCTATCCTTTTCGAGCCCGGAGGGCGAAAGAACATAGCCCAGCGCGTAAGCGCTGGGAAACCGGCGAACGGCGGGAAGCCCCGGAACGGGGCGGAAGAACTTCTCGCAGCAGAATTCTTACGGCCCCTCCGGGGGCTATGCTCTGGGAGGACTCGGACCCACGGCGAATTCGCCGTGGGCTACTCTCTTTCGCCCTCCGGGCTAAGCCGGTCTCTGTTGCGTCAAGCCCATTACGGTCTGTCCCACTGTCCCATTTTGCGACGGGGTGTCCGCCTGCGAACACTCCCCGCGGCCGGCGCTGCTTTTACCGCCTCCGGAACTGATCGCCTGGCCGCCAATCCGGCAGCTTGTCCTGATCGGCGATTTCGGTGCCGAGGATGAAGCCGAACTCGGCCGCCTGCGCCACCGAGGTGAAATCCCAATCTTCGTGGTATTCGTCGGACGGGTGATGATAGTGCAACCTGTTGTACTCGTCCCACATCCGCAGGCCGTAGCCGGCCGGTTTGCCGTAGAATTCCGTTCCCACGCCGATCGAGAAGGCGGGAATGCCGGCGCGCGCGAACGAAAAATGATCGGATCGGAAGTAGTGGCCTTGCTCGGGCTGCGCATCCGGCTGAATGCCGAGTTGCAGCCGCTTGGCGACGTTCCCGGCCAGCGGCAGAACGCTGGTGCGCTCCGCCCCGTCGATCACGATTTGCCTGGCGCGTCCCCAGGGAGGGAGGGCGTCGAAGTTGAGATCGATAGCCGTCTTCGCGGCGGGAATTAGCGGATGCTGGGCGTAGTATTCCGAACCTTTCAGCCCGCCTTCTTCCGCCGTCACGAAAAGAAACAGCGCCGAGCGCCGCGGCTTGGCTTCGAGCGCCGCCCACGCGCGCGCCAGTTCCAGCAGCACGCCGCAGCCGGTCGAGTTGTCGATGGCGCCGTTGTAAATCGAATCGCCATTCACCGGCGTGCCAATCCCCAGGTGGTCCCAGTGTGCGGTGTAGATCACCGCTTCGTCTTTGAGTTTGGGATCGCTGCCTTCCACGCGCCCCACCACGTTGCGCGTGTTCAATTCGCGCACATGCGAAACCATCTTGCCGTGGATGCGAATTCCCAGCTCGATGGGCCGGAAACTCGCCTTTTCGGACGCGGCGAGCAACTCGTCCACCGTCTTGCCCGCCAGCCCCAGCACTCTTTCGCCGGCTTCGCGCGATAACCACCCGGCGCAGGCAAGCGCGTGGTCGCCAGCCGCCAGCTTCACGTACGGCAGCTCGCGCGCCCAGGAGCCGCGCACCACCTCCCAGCCGTAACCGGCGGTCGGCGCGGTGTGGATGATGAGGACAGCCCGCGCGCCGCGCCGCAGCCCTTCCTCGTATTTGTAGACCCAGCGGCCGTAGTACGTGAGCACGCGGCCATCGAAGAATTTCGGATCGTCGGAAGTGGGCTCGTTGGTGAACTCGACCAGCACCTTGCCGCTCACGTCCACGCCTTTGAAATCGTCCCAGCTCCATTCGGGCGCGGTGATGCCGTGGCCCACGAACAGGGCGTCGGCGTCGAAGGTGGTGCTCTCGCGCTGGCTCATATCGACGCCCACCAGGTCGTCGAGCAGCTTGAAATCGACGGTTTTGCCCGCGGCCGTCGCGGACATCTCCGTTTCGGGCTGCGTCGCGACGCCCACCAGCGGCACCTTCTGGAAGTAAGTGCCATCGTCGCCCGCCGGTTTGGCGCCGGCCGCCGCCAGTTGCCGCGCGATGTATTCGGTGGCCAGGTCGCCACCCCTGGTTCCCACGCCGCGGCCTTCCAGCAGATCGCTCGAAAGGTACTTCACATCCTCGCGAATGTGTTGCGGGTCGATGGGTCCCGGCTGCGCCGCCGCCAGGAACCCAACACACCAAAAGGGCAAGCTCAAGCATGCCCCACCAATCGCCAGGCGGATCGATTTCTTCATAGCTGTTATGCTATCGCACGCCCGGCTACGCTTGAGCTTGAGCCTGTGCCTGGGCGCGGTACGGCGCGGCGTCCGCGCAGAGCTTGTGCGAGGTCACTCGCACCGCCGCGGCGTCCTGGCTGCTGCGGATCACGAAGCCCGTCATCTTGAGATCCAGAGGACAGCGCCCGTCGGCATTCACGGGCCACTGCGCCACCATTTCGATGTGCGAGCCCACCGGCAGCGCCTCGCGGCACAGAAAGCTGAGACCGGCCGGGCTGATATCGCACGTGGTTCCTCCGCCGGTAACCGACGGCCCGTTTCGCGGCGTGACCCGGTAGCGAATCGGGAAGGCCAACAGATACCGCTGGCACTTCCGGCGTTCCTGGCTTCGAATGCGGTCCACGTCATCCCCCCACGTTCCAACCCGCGCGAACCCGGCGCGTCAGGCTGCCCTACCCAGCCGGAAACACGCTGGTGTCGCCCAGGGCACAAGGGCCGTTGCGCCCTGGGCGTCCTCCGTACGGCCGCCCGGCAGAGGGAGCGTCCGTTCGTGGAAGCTCGTAGCAATCGCGGGTCCAACCCTTCCGCGATGAAACAAAAGGCCTCCCATCACGCCCGGCGCGCATATTCTTCACTCCGCGCGTAGTTTTTGCCGGCCCTTCCCGGCGCTGCGGGCTCCCGGTACGCCGGAGACAGTTCCAGTATCCTGATAAGAAAGATCCAGAGAGCCATGGACGCTCAACCAATTCGCCGCCACGAAGATCGCGAAAATCACGAAGACCGGATTCTGCTTTTGCTGACGCTGATCATCGGCGCCGTGGTCGGACTGGTGGTGGTCGCCTTCATCTACGTCACCGAGAACCTCGGCGCGCGCATGTATCCGCCGGGAGGCGCCCCGTGGCGCCGGCTCGCGCTCCCGGTGATCGGCGCGTTGAGCACCGGCGTTCTGCTGTCCCGCTATTTTCCGAACGCTCGCGGCAGCGGCATCCCGCAGACCAAGTTCGCCCTGTTCCTTCGTGACGGATACATCAGCTTTCGCACCGTCGTCGGGAAGTTCTGCCTGTCGTCCGTCTCTTTGGCCAGCGGCATCGCGCTGGGCCGCGAAGGGCCCTCCGTCCAGGTGGGCGCCGGTATCGCGTCGGTGCTCGGCCGCCGCCTGGGCCTGAGCCGCAGCCGGGTAAGATCGCTGGTGCCGATTGGCGCTTCGGCCGCTTTAGCGGCGGCGTTCAATACGCCAATTGCAGCGGTCCTCTTCTCCCTCGAGGAAGTCGCGGGCGACCTGCACGCTCCGGTGCTGGGTTCGATCGTCCTCAGTTCGGCCACCTCCTGGATCGTGCTCCATCTGCTGCTGGGCGACGAGCCGTTGTTTCACGTTCCCGCATATCAGCTCGTTCATCCGGTCGAGTTTCTGATATACGCGGCCCTGGGCGTGGCCGGCGGGCTGGTGTCCGTCGCTTTCGTCAAACTGCTGCTTTGGCTCCGCAAGCGTTTTCAGGCCATGCCGAAATCCACCCAGTGGCTGCAGCCTGCCGCGGGCGGCCTCCTGGTCGGCGTGCTCGGCTGGTTCGTGCCGCAGGTGATGGGCGTCGGATACGGCAACGTCAGCCTGGCGCTGAATGGGAAGATCGCCCTGGGCACCATGGCGCTGCTGGTGGTTTTGAAGATTGTCGCCACCGCGGGTTGCTACGCTTCCGGCAACGCGGGCGGCATCTTCGGTCCCTCTTTGTTTATCGGCGCGATGACCGGCGGAGCCATCGGCGGCGCGGCCCACCTTCTGTTGCCGGACTACACCGGCGGCGTCGGCGCATACGCGCTGGTGGGGATGGGCGCCGCGTTTGCCGGCATCATTCGCGTCCCGCTTACTTCCGTCATCATGATCTTCGAGGTCACCCGCGACTACTCCATCATCGTGCCGCTGATGATCGCGAACCTGATCAGCTATTTCATTTCCAGCCGTCTGCAAAAAGAACCGATTTACGTAGCCTTGCAGCACCAGGACGGGGTCTATCTTCCCTCCGGCGCGCAGGACCGCCAGGAGGCGGCCGTAGTCGGCGATGGGATGCGCCCGGTTGCCAAATCCCTCCAGGCGGACGATACGGCAGCCGCCGCCGCGGCGTCCATCGGCGCCGTCGCGGGCACCTGGGTGGTGGCCGGACCCGACGGAGTGCTGGGCATGATCACCACCGCCCAACTGGATCAGGCCGTGCGCACCGGGCGGGGAGAGAGCAGACTGGCGGACCTGGTTCCCGGTCCGGACGCGCCGCCCATGGTGTCCGAGGGCTATCCCTATGTGCACCGCGACGACCCTCTCGACCTTGCCATGCGCCGCATGGCCGAGGCCGGTCTCGACACGCTGCCGGTGGTCAGCCGTATCGGTCTCGGGAAGGTCGTCGGCGTGATCTCCTTGCAGGATGCGCTTCGCGCTTACGGATTTGGCGCGCGGCGCACCCCGGCCGCGGCGCCGCAGGACGAATTCAAGGCTCCCGTCGCCAAGCTTGGTCTGGTCGCCGCCGTGATCGCTGGCATGCTGGTGCTGGCGGTTTCGCTTGGGGTTGTCTACCGCTCCGAGCGCGCCCAAAGCGCCAGGAAGTATTATCAGGCGGCCAACGAACTGGTTGCCAACGGGCGGTTTTCCGACGCGATCGAACCGTATCGCCACGCGCTCTCCATCTCGCCCAGCGACGAATACCGACTCGCCCTGGCTCTGGCTCTGGTCCACATCCAGCACCTGGACGAAGCCGGCATCTACCTTCGCGAAGTGCTCCGCAACCATCCCACCAGCGGGCCCGCCAACCTGGGGCTGGCGGAAGTGGAAGCCGGCATGGGCAGAATCGACGACGCTGCCGCCAGTTATCATCGGGCTCTCTACGGCGTCTGGCCATCGAATCCACTCGAACACCGGGTCGAGACGCGCATGGAGCTGGTGAGGGAACTGGGTAAAGCCGGCCGCACCCGGCAAGCCCAGGCCCAACTGCTGACGTTGATGGCGGAGATGCCAGCCGATCCGGCGGCCCGCAAACGCGCGGCGCAATTGCTGCTCGCCTATGGTCTGCCGCGGGAGTCGGCCGACGTTTTTCGGGAGGTCCTGCAAACCACCAGGAACGATCCGGAGGTCTACGCCGGCTTGGGCGACGCGGAGGAGGCTCAATGGAAGTACGTTCTGGCGTGCTCCGCATTTCGCCACGCGCTGAAGCTCGAGCCGGACGATGCCGCAATCGGCCAACGGCTGGACTCGTGCCAACAGGTGCTGGCGCTCGATCCCTCGTCGGCCGGGCTTTCCGCCACGGAACGCTTCGAGCGCAGCCGGACGCTGCTGAAACTCGCCCTTGCGGCGCTGGATCCATGCGCGGCGGCGCACCCGCAAGAAGCCTCGCCGGACTTTGCCGCATTGGCGGATCGCGCCCGCAAAGAGCTTGCATCCCGCCGGAAACCGCCATCCTACCCAGACGCCGCCGACGAGAATATCGCGCTGGCCAGCCAATTGTGGGAGTCGCGCCCCGCTCCCTGCCGCTCTCCCGAGAACTCCCCTATCGCTCTCGACAAAGTGATCGCCCACCTCTCGCAGTAATTGCGGAACGATTGTGGGGCGGGCGCCCTCGCCCGCGTCGGACCCCCAGGTCCGACCGCCGAGCCAGTTGGCTCGGCCGCAGCGCGAAGCCGCAGGCAGAGCGTCAGTTTCCGGGATGGCAAACCAGCCAAGTGGATTCGGAAGCGGAAGAGTCCAAGCGGGAGTCGAAAACGACGCCCGGTCTTGGGACAGAATTTCGGGACGACGCCGGCAGCAACCCGAGCGCTGTGACGAGCGCCATTTGGCCTCGATTTAACGATGGGCTAATCGCGGCGCGCCCGATCTTGTTGGCGCCGCCTTCGGTGAACCACAACGCGCCATCCGGGCCACTGGTGATTCCGGTGGGGTTGCTGGTGGCAGTGGGTAGCGGATACTCGGTGATCACCCCGTCGGTACTGCTGCGCCCGATATTGCCAGTCCCTGGGTCGGTGAACCATAGCGCTCCATCGGGCCCCGCCGTGATCCCCGCAGGCCAGCTTAAGCCGTTCGGCCCGGAGTACTCGTCGGGCACGGCGTACTCGGTGGTCACCCCGCCCGTGGTAATGCGCCCGATGTTGCCCAGGTTGTCGGCAAACCACAGCGCACCATCCGATCCGGCTGTGATGCCGCAGAGGTTGCCATCGCCAATCGGCCCAGGATACTCAGTGACCATCCCCGAAGCGGTAATTCGCCCGATCTTGCCGCTATCGTACTCGGTAAACCACAGCGCACCATCCGGCCCGGTCGTGATGCTGCAAGGGTTGCTACCGAAAGTTGGCGTAGCATACTCGGCAACCTCCCCGCCGGTGGTGATGCGCCCGATCCCGCCAGGGACCACATCTGCTGCGTATCCCGAAGATTGCAGAAACCACACGGCGCCGTCGGGCCCGGTCGTGATGCCGAAGGCCGAATAGGCGGGTTGGCCATTGGTGGTCGGTACCGGATACTCCGTGACGACTCCAGCGACAGTGATACGTCCAATTTTGTCGGCTCCGTACTCGGTAAACCACAACGCGCCATCCGGGCCACTGGCGATTCCGGTGGGGATGCTGGCGGGAGTGGGCACGAGGTATTCGGTGATCGTCCCGGCTGTGGTGATCCGTCCGATCTTGTTGGCTCCGACGTCGGTAAACCACAGCGCACCATCCGGACCCGTCACGATCCCAGAGGGCTGGCTCGCCGCGCTGGGCAGAGGGTATTCCGTAACGGTGACCGATTGCGCCCGCAATGCGGCCACGAGGCTTAGTGGCAGCGTCAGCCAGAGACTCAGACCGGCGGCGCGCCGCCTCCGAGCGCCCAGAGCTGACTTGGAGGATAATCCCACCGGAAACTCCTCATAATCGGCTGGCCTGGGCGCCATGGAACAAACCTACCATGTCTGGGATGCTCAACGCCATCTCCGG
>JBAVIH010000041.1:0-1646 GCA_049686695.1 Bryobacteraceae bacterium
GGTCGAGACCGCGCTCGACGCGCTGCGGCCGCTGGGGCGGGTGTTCGGCATGCCGGCCGACGTCACCCAACCCGGCCAGGTGAGCGGCTTCTTCGCCGCGGTGGATCGCGAGCTGGGCGGCCTCGACATTCTGGTGAACAACGCCGGCAAGGGCGTGTTCGGCAAAGTCGCGGACCTGACGCCCGACGAATGGCGCGCCAATATCGAGCTCAACTTGAATGGCCCATTCTATTGCTCGCGAGAGGCGCTGGCGCGGTTCCGCCAGCGCGGCGGCGGCTTCATCGTCAACATTTCCAGCCTGGCCGGAAAGAATCCGTTCAGCGGCGGCGCCGGCTACAACGCCAGCAAGTTCGGCCTCAACGGGTTCGGCGAGGCGCTGATGCTCGATCACCGCTACGAAGGCGTTCGCGTGGCGACTATCATGCCCGGCAGCGTAGACACCGGATTCTCCGGCGGCCCTTCCGACCGCAGCGGCGACACCAGTTGGATGATCGCGCCGGAAGATGTTGCCGAGGCGGTGGCGCTGGTGCTGCGGATGCCCCCGCGCACCATGATCAGCCGCATCGAAATGCGCCCGGCGCAGCCGAAGAAGTGAGCGGCGAGTTGTTGATCAGGCCGCGGCGGCGGGAGGCACGGGCGGGTAATACACTAGGCCTGTCGGCTCTCCGGCGCCAAATATAGCGTCAACGGCATGGGAATTCTCCCGTTCAGTTCAGCCATCTTTCGGCGGAGTTCGCGAATGTTTTCACGAGTCCGAGCAACGCCGATCAAGATGTAGATGGGCTGGATCAACTCAGGCAGTCCATAGTGAGCATTCAGCCAAGAGTGCCAATTGCGCCCCTGGCGCGGCTGCGGTTCGTCCTCCTTGAGCCACTTCGCGACATCGGGGTCGAGGTACTCGTAGTACGCGGTCACAGGGACGGGTGGATTGGATATGGGCGCTTTCAGGGCGGCTTTCGCCATCCCCGCGGCGCCGGCCCTTACCAGCCCCGCGGCCGTCGGCCACCGGCCGGCGACCCGCTCCAGCGGAATGACCGTCACCTGGACCCGGGGCGCATCGAACGCCTACGTGCAGATACAGACACAAGGCCCCACCGATAGCAGCGACACCAACGGCGCCATCGCGGTCTGCAACGTGGCCGCCAGTGCGGGAACCTTCACGATTCCCCCTGACGCACTGCCGGAGAATCCCGATCTGGCGGCAGCGGTTCCGACGGAAGCGAACTATTTCGACCGGCATGCCGAACGCATGCGCTATCCCCAATTCCGCAAGCAAAGCCTCTTTGTGGGCTTCCGGCGTTATCGAGGCCGGGTGCAAAACCGTGATGGGCTCCAGCCTCAAGCCCTCGGGCATGTTCTGAACCGTCCGCGGAGCCAACGCCGTCATAGCGCTCCGCTGCTGCCGTCACAGCCGCAGGTTCGACGACTACTAGGAGCAACGTCGAGGCTGACCGTCATTTGCCCACTAGGGGCGTCCGCGGCGTCCGCTGTCCGGCATCAACTACTTCCGCCCCAACGCGCAGCATTTTCCAATCGAAGGATGATCCTGAAATCGGATTCCGTTTCCAATACAAGGTGATCTTGAAAAGTGAGGGGGCGACCGCGCAGCGGCCGGTCTCCTTTCTTGGTTTTTGGTTCTAAATTCA
>JBAVIH010000042.1:0-2569 GCA_049686695.1 Bryobacteraceae bacterium
CGCTTGAACGCAGGCGCGGCGGGCTCTACAATAAAGGAGCCAGTTACCGTGCGCCCGTAGCTCAGTTGGATAGAGCGTTTGCCTCCGGAGCAAAAGGTCGGTGGTTCGAATCCACTCGGGCGTACCATAAATCCTTCCAAATCAACACCGGTGTTGGTTGACGGCTGAGCTACCCCACCAAAAACCTCACCAAAACGAAGCCGCTTTCGATTTTTCAATGGGCTCTCCCCGGCTCGATAGGCCTGGGTGCTGAGTCGACAGCCTTGCAGATTTCCGCGTCCATTCCCTCTACCGCCGCGCGCACGCTCTCTGGAATGTCGCGCATCTACCAACCTGTCATTTCGAGCTTCGAGTGCCGCAACTGTGCCTGCGCGTCCTTCGGCGATCCATGGCGTTGAAACTGCGTTGCGAACGTGCGGCGCAGAGCCCGGTAGGTCATGTCGGGGATGCCCGCCTTCGCCGCGATCGGCTTTAGGACCCGTTTCAAGTAGTTGCCGATACGGTAAGGCGTACCGGCTTCGGTTGGGAACAGCAGATCGTTCAGCGCGAACAGCTCGCCGGGTCGGAGTCCACACACATAGAAGATTCGGACGATCAGATGCTCGCGAAGCGACACCGCGCGAGCGGCAGATAGCAGTTGCCGCATTTCGTCAAGTCCGTAAGCGCGCTTCGTGGGCTTCCTCAGTTTTGCTCCTGGTAGCTCAACCCTGGCAGCCGGGTTCACCGGAATGACGCGCTCACCGACCGCGTATTCCAGGGCGGCCGCTACATAGGTTCGCGTCTTTTTCACGGAGGAATACGAATAGCCAGCGTCCGCCATGTTATTCAGCATTTGCTGAATAGGGTCGGGCGTCAATTCGATGACGCGTCTGGACCCGATCATTTCAAGAACACTGGGGCGGCGCGCATTGGGCCGCTTTCCGTCCTTTGGCGGGGCGGTTTCGAAAACGCTCACCACCGCCTTTCGGGTTGCGCTCGACCAGCTTGATTCCTTCAGGGTTCGTCGGAAAACTGGGTTTATAGCCATCTCCGTGATCGCAATCCTCTTCTTCCGCACGTCCGACACCAGACCACGTTCCCTGAGGATGATCTTCCGCAATTCGTCCATGGCCTCGCCGCAGAGACTAACGAGGCTGGGTCAAGAGGGTCGGCAAAATCCAGCAAATGCAGCGCACATCTTTCGCCCGAGCTGTTTGTGATAATCTGACTTTCGAAGTTCTGCCATGCCGAGCAGATGTGCCATCCGGTGGAAGCCGGTGGCGTCAAAGAGGTGCGTGAAGCTGTGGACGTACTCGGTGGTGAGCCGGCCGTAATCGTCCTCGTCAGGATTGTCGAAGGGGTGATACGCCACCGGGTCGGCGGCGTCGAAATCGAAGAACGCGGTGCGGTCAGAGGCGATGCCCTCCAGCGCCGGGAGCACGTCGAACGCGGTCGTGCGATGCGGGTCGAGGAGCCCGGCCCCGTGGCCTTGTTCGGCGAGGGAACGGCATTTTTGGATGAGCGCCGTGCTTTTCCCCGTCCGGCTGCGGCCGATATACCAGCAGCTCTTGTTCTGTTGCACTAGCTGGAACACCGTGAGATAGGAGTCTGCTTGGTATATCGGATTGTCATTGATCCTGGCGAATCCAGCGCAGGGGCATTGCCGCCCCGCATTGCCGAGTGGCGTGGTGCTGCTGCTTCCGAGGCAGGTCGCGCTTGGCCAACATTGCGAAGAGAACGGCGCCCGTCTGAACTGGGATTTTGGGGGAAAAGAGTACAGCCGGCAGAGGAGCTGCCGGCTGTACCCCGAGTAACTACGGAGGGCTAACCGGCTGACCGGAGGAGCCGATCACGTCGGCGGCACGGAGACCGCCGACCGTTCCAGCCGCAACGGCCCCCGCTGCGATAGCGATGATCGCGCCTTTTGAGATTCCGGCGCTGACCCCCGCCGCCGCCGCGCCAGATCCGGCAACTGCGCCGGCAATCTGAATCGCGACAACGTTCACGACCTGTGGACTACTCGACGGCGAATCCGGGCCTTTCGCGATGCGGCCCTGCACAACAACTTTGGATCCCTGGAATTTCTCCAGAGTCTTGCCACGCAGTTCATATGTGACTTGGCTATTCTCGTCATTCAGCAAGAACTTGCCTTGAGACATCCTCAGCATTCCAAGCAGACGAACTCGGTCAGCGGTGCCGCCGTTTCCCTGCGCTGCCGTCCCGTCAGGCGCCCGGGGTGGATTGTCAGCAGCCAGAAGGGCCATGCTGCCAAGCGCCACGAATACTGTGAGAATCAACAAGATCCGTTTCAATACGCGCTCCTTTTCCGGAGACACCGGTGGCGCCTCCTAACGCTCTCCTACTAGTGTTGTCGGTCCAATAACAAATCTCTCCTTTCTTGGCGCCTCCTTCGGCGTCCATCAAGCGTCAGACAAGTTTCAAGAGAGAATTCAGCCCTAGCGAACACCCTCTGATTGAGATCCGTGGACGTTAGAACCCCAGTGGCCGGGTGGGCAGCCAGCGCGTGCGCCGTGCTCGCGCTCGCGGGCTGCTGGTGGGAGTGCCGTGCCGCCGCCGCGCAGTACCTCGC
>JBAVIH010000043.1:0-3112 GCA_049686695.1 Bryobacteraceae bacterium
GTAACGATATTCGCGGATGGTGTTGTCATCATAAATGGGAACGGCGAACGTGGATTTTGGATCGATTGCCGGCTGCCAGTTGTCGATGCCGCGGCCGTTATAGTCGAACGATCCGCCAAAGACGATACCCAGCTTCCGGTCGCGTCCGAAACGATGGCCGATGGTCCCGCCGTCTTCGGTATTTTCGCGGCCGCCGAGGATAGGGTTATAGCCGCCGAGGCCAAAGAGGTTGATTGTGGGGAACTCGCCAGCGGTTTTGGTCTTCATATTGACCGATCCGCCAATGCCGTCGCCATCCATGTTGGGCGCCAGTGTTTTGTTCACTTCGACGGATTCCACCAGATCGGCGGGCATCACGTCGAGCCTCACCTGGCGCACGGTGGGTTCGGGCGAAGGAACAGTGATGCCATCGATGGTGACGTTGGTGAGGCGCGCTTCGGTGCCGCGCACCATCACGTAGACTCCTTCGCCTTCGATCCGTTCCAAAGTAATGGATGGTAGCCTGCCCAGAGCGTCGGCCGCGTTGGCGTTGGGTAAAGAGGTGATGACTTCTGCCGGCAGTACCTGGAGAAGGTTGTCGGCCATGCGGGTGCGGTTGATGGCTTCGTCCTCGCCGCGCGGCCGTTCGGCCGTCACCAGGACCTCATCGGCCCGCGAAGCGACTTCCAAACGGACATCCACGCGCTTGAGTTCGCCAGCGGCAACGGTGACATCGCTCTCGAAAGGCTTGAAACCCACGTAGGACACCTGAATCTTGTAGCTTCCCGGAGCGAGATCGGCAAGAGAAAATTCCCCACGCTCGTCGGACGCCACAGCCAAACCCCTGGACTGCAACTGCACCTGAGCTCCGTGGAGAATTGCGCCGGAGCTGTCGACGACTCGTCCGGCGATCACTCCTTTTGTGTCTACCCCAGCGGCGGACGAAACATAGCCCGTGAGAACAAGGGCTGCAACAAGGCACCATACGGTGCCCGGTACAAAACTCATGAACATGCGCATAACAGTCCTTCCGTTACGATTCCTTCTCTTTCGCGGCACAAGCGAGAGTGCCACAGCGGTATTAGAACAAGCGAGTCTGAGGGCAGTCTGAGGAAGCGGCCTGGACGCGGGAATTTTACCGTATCGTCATCGGATATTAACCTGCGCGATTCAAAATCGGGACATACGAATCTTAATAGCCGAAGACAGACCGAACACCGCCGATCTGCTGCGCCGTGCGCTCGAGACGGAGGGGCATTCGGTCCTGCTTGCCTACGATGGAGAGCGGGCTCTCAAGCTGGGCATGGCGGCCGACATCGACGTGATTCTGCTCGACGTCATGCTTCCCCGGCTCGACGGCCTGAGCGTGCTGAGGAGACTACGGGAGGCTCGGCTTCACACACCCGTCATCATCGTTTCGGCGCGCGACGCCGGGCCCGACATCGTACACGGGCTGGACTGCGGCGCTGACGACTATCTCACCAAGCCATTCGAACTGGACATTCTTCTCGCACGGGTCAGAGCCGTTGCCCGCCGTGCTCAGGCGCCACAGCCCACGGACCTGAGATTCGGGGACTTGAGACTGAATCCAGGCACCTACCAAATGCAGCGCGGCGACCGGACCGTGTCCCTGACGCGCACCGAGTATGCCCTCTTGGAAACATTGATACGACGCGCCGGCATGGTGGTACCGAGAGAGGTGCTGATCGAAGAAGGCTGGGGAATGGAGTCCGACGTTAGCGACGCGAACCTGTACTTCTTTGTGCGTTCCTTGCGGTCGAAGATCACGCAGCCCGGAGAAGCCGAACTTCTGCACACGATCCGTGGCGTGGGCTACTCCATCCGGAGTGAAAGCTGTTGATGGCCTATCGTTCCATCTCACTCCGGCTCACGATCTGGTTCTCCTCAGTGTTCTTCGCGGGACTGGCTCTGTTCGGCGCGGTCATGTGGCTCGACTTGAAAGACACTCTCACATCCGGACGATCCCGGACTCTGGAGAGGCGTGCCGAACGGTTGGGCGACTTGCTGCGCGAGACTCGGGCTATCCCTCCCGAACAGCGCGCCAGAAAGTTTCGAGGCTTCGCGGACGCGACAGGTGGGGGGCTGATCGAGGTTTTCCAAACCAATGGGACTCGCGCTCTCCCTTCTCCGACCGCAGCCGCGCAGGCATTCCCGTGGCCCCGCGTCACACCGATCGATCGCGACCGCTTCGCCGAGGTCACGTTCCTGGGGCAGCCGTATCGCGTTTTGGCGCATCCCTACCCTTCGGGTTCGGAACCGCTTGTTCTGTGCGCCGCCGCTCCGCTGGAGGGTAACCGGACCGTCTTGCATGCCTTCTCCGCCGGCCTGCTATGGGCCATCCCGGCTCTGCTGGTCATCTCGGCACTCGGCGGATACGTACTCAGCCGAAGAGCGCTCAAGCCTGTTGACCAGATTATCGCGGCCACCCGCTCGATCGGTGTCTCGAATCTGTCCGAGAGGCTGCCGGTCGCGGAGACGCGGGATGAGTTACAGCGGCTTTCGGAAACCTATAATGCGATGCTGGCGCGCCTGGAATCGGCGGTGAACGAAATCAAGCGATTCACCGGCGACGCCTCGCATGAGCTTCGCAATCCCGTGTCGTTCGTGCTGACCACCGCGGAGCTTGCGCTGCGGAACCAACAGATCGATGCCACCAGCCAGCGCGCTTTCGAAGAGATTGTCGCGGAGTGCCGGAAAGCCAGCCGTCTGCTGAAAGACATGCTGACGTTGGCGCGCGCCGACGCCGGCAATTCCCGGCTCGCCTTCGAACCGGTCGATCTGGTTGAACTGGTGAAAGTGGTTTGCTCCAGAGCTCGTTCACTCATCGATGAACGCGGACACACCCTGACGATCCATGTCGGGAACAGTTGCCACGCAACTGTATGGGGAGATTACTCCAGTCTCAACCGATTACTGTGGATACTCTTGGATAACGCCGCGAAGTATACGCTGGCGCCAGGCACAATCCAGGTGACACTGGCCGCCGGTTGGGAGAAGGTAACGGTCACGGTCGAGGATAACGGTATAGGGATCTCGGCGGCCGACTTGCCATATATCTTTGGCCGTTTCTATCGCGCCGACCCGTCCAGAAGCCAGGTGGAAGGTTCCGGGC
>JBAVIH010000044.1:0-15472 GCA_049686695.1 Bryobacteraceae bacterium
ATCCTGCTCCAGCGGCTCGGGTTGAAACTGCCCAGCGCGCTGGAACGAGCGGCGATGTAGTGGAAACTCGCCCATGCCGCCGCAGAAACCAAGGACTTTATCCTTCAAACTGCGGAACCTGGGCTAACTCCCGGTCCTCCAGTTGCTTAGGTGTTGGGATTCGATTTAGTCGAAATGGAGTTCCCAGTATGAAACAGCCCCTAACTTCGGTGAACTTACTTTTGACAGGCCGAGAAAGGCGCGATGCCGCGCCAGCTCACTGGAACTCGAACCAGTTCAGGTTGCCGTTCTGGAAGACGACGAAGAGGTCCTGCACTCCGGAGGCGCCGGAAGCGTTGGCCATGACGGTGGTCCAGGTTTGCCAACCGCCGGTGTTGGGGATGGTGGCCTGTGCGATCAGCGGCCCGGTGGGACTGCCGGCATGGAACTCGATCGTGCCCGTGCCGCCGCTATTGTTCGCCACCCGCACCGCAACCTGATGGACGCCGGATCCGAAATCGAGATTCCGGTATTCCGCCCAATCGCCTGGGCTGGCATATCCCAAGTCGAATCCGCCGTACGCATCGGTGCAAGGTTCGGTTTGTAAGCCGCTAATCTGGTTGTAACTGGAAGCCTGGATCACCGTTGTTGCAGGTATCGCCGGAGTCCAACACTTTGGACGGCAGGAGTACTCGGGGCTGGCGTCCCATTGAAATGTGGCGCCGGCATAAGAGGGCAGGGAATACTGGAACGATTTTCCGTACCACACTATCTGGAAGGCCTGGGGCGATGTGGAGTCGTTATAGACCACCAGCGCGCGCGAACGGTCGCGGGCCCCGGAGCGATCGGCTCTGATGCCGTCAGCCGGGCGAGGCGGGTTGACAAACGCGGCGCTGATGAGGCCCAGCGCGTTGTTCGACCACACGCGCACCGCTCCTGGCAGCACGAACTTACTGAAATGGCCTAAGGTGTAATAGTCGATTGTCTTGGTGACCGCGCCGCCAGGGTTGTTGACGGTTATCAGCCCGCTGCACGTGCCGCAGCCGCCTGGGATGTACGGTCCGCGGTTCTGATCGAGCGCCAGACTCCACTTGACATAAGACCGGCTCCAGTTCCGCATCGAGTGGATGATCATCTCGAAATCCGTTATCACCTCATCGTTGATCCAGGTTCCGCCCGAGGCTTCGGTGACATACTGGCCGAACTGCGGATAGAGGTTGTGCAGGGTGGTCATGGAGCCGGGAGGGCCGCCGTACCAGTGCCAGGCGACGCCCGCGATTTGCGGCGAGGCGGCCAGCGCCGCATCCCCAAACACCGTCTCCGGATAGGACGGCGTATCCCAGTTATGGTCGTAAACCAGGATTTTCGTGGTGATGTTTGCGGCGGCCAGCGCGGGCAGCACGTTGTTTTTCAAAATAGTGAGCTGGCTGGTGGCGGGCATGGATTCGCCCGGATCGTATTCGGGCACGTTCAGCGGTTCGTTCTGGATGGTGAGATAGTCGACCGGGACGCCGGTTGCCGCGTACGCTTGCACATACTTGACCAGATAGTTGGCGAAGGCGGCGTATTGAGCGGGGAGCAACTGGGCGGTGGTGGCGTTTGTGCCGCCCAGCATGGAATCGTTCCCTTTCATCCAGGCAGGCGGGCTCCAGGGCGTGCCGAGCATCTTGATCTGAGGGTTGATGGCCTGAGCCTGAAGGAGCAGCGGCAGGATGTCGGCCTGATCGTGGGAGATGGAAAAGTTCGGCAGACTCGAGTTCGCGCTATCCGCGGAGGTGTCGTCGTACGAATAGAGGTACCGCGCGATGTCGGAGGCGCCCATCGGATTGCGCAGGAAGCTGACGCCGATTCCCTGCGAGTGGCTGAAGAGCGACTGCATGACGCCGCCGAGCGCGGCCTTGGGGACGACTTCGTTCAGCAGGTAAGCCGCCGAATCGGTCATGGAAGCGCCAAAGCCTTCGATGGTCTGCTCGGCCTGGGATTCGGAAATGTAGATAGATGCAAGCTGGCTCTGAGTGCCGGGCGTAAACTCGACCGGCGGCTGCGGCGCCATCAACGTTTTCTGATCGTCGGTGGTTAGCCACACGCTGACGACCTGGGCGCTTGCCGGCGCACTGCCCGCGGTCCAAAGGCACAGCACCGCGAAAGCCGAAGACAATCTTTCAGATAGCATGGACGGTTTCAATCCTCATCGTAGCGCATGAGTCCGGACGCGTTTGCCGACTGGCCTAATCCCTCGTACGCTCGCCGTTGACGATGCGCCAGATGGCGGCGGGGTTGCCGGGGCGCAGTTCTTCGGGCAGCAGGGATGCGGGCGCGTCCTGGAAGCAGACCGGGCGCGCAAAACGGTCGATGGCGCGGCCGCCCACCGAGGTGCTGCGGCCGTCCGTGGTCGCCGGCCATGCGCCGCCGTGAACCATCGCCTGGCACACTTCGACGCCGGTGGGATAGCCATCGAAGAGGATGCGGCCAACGCGCGCTTCGAGCGCCGCCGCCAGGAGGGCTGCGGCTTCCTCGTCGCCCCCGGCCATGTGAATCGTGGCGGTGAGGTTGCCTTCCATGGAGGCGGCGATTTCGATCGCCTGATCGAGCGTCCGGTAGCGGACCGTCAGCGAAGCCGGCCCGAACACCTCTGCGCCCAGTTCCGGGTTGTCGAGAAAGGTTTGGGCATCGGTTTCGAACAGCGCGGCGGCGCCGCCCGCGCCGGTCGCCTGTGCTACCAGCCGCAGACGTGTGTCGCGGGTTCGCCCCTCCACCAGGCGGCAATAATTCTCCAGGATCCCCGAGTTCAGCATGGGCGCCGGCGCGGTGGCTTCGATTCTCGAGCCCAGCGCGGCCACCAGCGCGTCGCCGGCCGGTCCCTCTTCGACCAGCGCGACGCCGGGATTGGTGCAGAATTGGCCAACGCCCATGGTCACGGAGGCGTGCAAACCGGCGGCAATGGATGCGCCGCGTTGGGCGAGAGCATTGGGCAGCACGAACAGCGGGTTCACGCTGCTCATTTCCGCATAGAAGGGGATGGGCTGCGGCCGCGAGCGCGCGATCTCGGCCAGCGCCATGCCACCCTTGCGCGAGCCGGTGAACCCGGCAGCCTTAATCAGAGGATGCGCGACCAGCGCCTGCCCGATGCGATGATCGAGGCTGAAGAGCAGCGAAAACACGCCATCCGGCATCAGCGTCCTGTGCGCGGCGGCGGCAATGGCGGCGCCGCACATTTCGGCAGTGCCAGGGTGAGAGAAGTGGGCGTTGACGACTACCGGGTTGCCGGCGGCCAACGCGGACGCCGTGTCGCCGCCGGCGACGGAGAACGCCAGCGGAAAATTGCTGGCGCAGAACACCGCTACCGGACCCAGCGGGCGCAGCATGGAACGTAGATCGGGCTTGGGCGCCGGCTTGCGGTTGGGATCGGCGGTGTCGATGCGCGCATCCACCCAGGAACCCTCTTCCACAATGCCCGCGAAAAAGCGGAGCTGGCCGGCGGTGCGGCCCAACTCGCCGCGGACGCGAGCTTCCGGCAGCGCCGTTTCCAGCATCACGCGCCCGATGAGCGCATCGCCCAGCGCCTCCAACTGTGCCGCGATCTCGCGCAGGAATTCGCCGCGGCGGCCACGCGGCAGCGCCCGATAACCGGCAAAAGACGCCGTTGCAAGGGCGACCGCTTCATCCAGATCTTGGTCGCCTGCCGGATGGAAAGCCGGCTCCAGCCGCTCGCCCGTGCGCGCGTTGACGGCGAAGAAAACGGCGTCCGAAGCGGTGGCGCGGCGGGTGCCGATAATGGATTGTCCGGTTAGCTGCATTTCCGGCTCGAAGAAAAAGTGCAACGCGGGCTCGTCACTTCAACGCTCGCACCAGGAACACGATCAGGCCGGCGAGGCCCACGAAGAAACCGCCCAGGATCACCCACGAAAGGCGATGGCCGAAATTGAAGGTATAGCCGAACCCGATGCGCTTCTGAACGAAGATGGCCGGGTCGCGGGGATTGCAATAGATGCTGCCTAAGGTCCAGCACTCGTCAGGGGTAGCTTCGGCGGGCATGGCTGGGTTGGCGGCGCATCTGATGCAATACACCAGCAGGGCGATCACGAAGAGCGGCACCGCCACAAGGAAAACCGTGGGAGGGGTACTGACAAGCGGCGTCAAACCGACGCCGGTAAAGACGAACCCGAGAAAATACGTCGAGCCGATGAGAATTTTGAGCACCGCCAGCATCTGCGGGCTGTGCCGGGAGCCGTAATACATGGCCAGGCCGAGCAGCAGCATCAGCAGCATCACGCCGGCGACGAACAGCAGCGGACCGTAAACTCCGCCGGCGGTGCGGTGGGCCCAGCCGTTGGGCTGGCCGTCCGCGCCCCAATGGATGGGGAAGCGCTCGGGGATGCGGTCCCAGTGCGCCTGGAGGTACAAAGCGGCTGCCAGGGGAAGAGCGAATGGCGGCAGTGCCCAACCCAGCCACGGGGGAAGGTGGTGTCCGCCGCCTGGCGCCGGTGTGGACGACGGCGCGGCTTGGACCGCGGCGCGGATGCGCCTGCGTTCATCGAGGTACGCGACCATCCCGGCCACAAATGGCAACAGGGGCATGACCGTGGCCACCAGCGCCGGCGACTGGGGCGTCAGGTAGAGCACCGCCAGGGCGGCCACGCCGATCGACAGGGCCACCTGCCAGTGATAGCGGTGGAGCGCCGCGCGGGCGGCATCGGTCGCGCGGAATTCCAATGGAACAGTAATGCCGAAGCAGTACCGCCGCGGTGAGAAGTGCGGCAACAGGAGCATGACAGCTCCAATTAACGCCAACTCCAGAAACGACACGAAAATCGGATTGTCCATACCATTCACCAGCCTAGCGCGCATAAACGGCTGGAGGGGCGCCCTCGCGAAAAAAACTCCCGTCCCTCCCGCGCGAGCGCGCGCGCGAGGATTTCCGGCCCCCGCTCTATTTGTAAGGTCCGGCCGACACCACCACGCCGAGCGTGAGCGTATCCTGGTACGTCTTAGCGGCCTCGCCGGAGCCCCGCTCATAGAATGGCTTATCGGACCAGTCGTGGCGGAATTCCAAACGGGTGAGAAGGTGGTTGTTGTGCTTGTACTCCCCCGTCATGGTGGCCTCTTTCAGATTCTGCGCCAGGCTGGTGGCGAAGCCGGTCTGGTCGCCAAACCACTCGAGACGGGCCGCGCAGGCCATCTTCCCGGTGAGTTGGTAACGCGCCGCGCCGGCAATGCCGGCCCAATTGTCGTGGCGGGCGGCTGGTCCGACGCGGTTGTCCTGGCCGTAGTCGAAATTGACGTAGGCGTTAAGCTTGCCGTTGGGCGTGAACAAGACCGTGGTGTCGATGACGCCGCGCTTCCCGGCGGTGGTGCCCATGTGGTTGGGGCCTTCGTAGTAATTCACACTCCAGGTGTACCTGGGCCTGGTGAGCGCGGTGGTGATGCCGATGTTATTGAGGTCGTTGTTGCCCCAAACCGTGTTCCAGGCGTTGACCAACTGGAAGCCGGCGCTGAATTCCTTGGTGATGGGCACATTCGACCGGAAACCGAATTCATAGTAGGGAATCGCCCAGGCGTACAGCAGCGAGCGCGAGTAGTTCCAATTGGAGTTGCTCTCCACCACCTCGGCGCCGGCGGAAGAGTTGAACTGGCCGAAGTCGAACTCCGTGCCGTGCGTGTGTTTGGGTTTGACGATCGCGTAGGCCTGCTCGATGTAGCGCAATGCTTTGTGATCGATTGCCGCGGGATCGCCCGAGTGCATCAGACGCAGCGTCTCGCCGAACCCCAAGTCGAGGTGCAGGCCGAGAACCGCATCGGACTTATCAAGCACGATCTTGGCCAGGCTGAGTTCCGGTTGGCCCTCCTGGGTGTTGAAATTGTAAAGCTGATTGGCGCCCGAGGCCGGGCGGTTGCCGTTGTACGTGATGTAGCCGTCCGCCGAAACACTGAAGACCCATCCGCGATACTTCAGCGGCGCCGCGGGCGCAGTCACCGGAGCTTGAGCGTCGGCGCCGGTTGTCTGCGCCGCCGCCGGAAACGCGATCAGCATGGCGGAGAGCGCGAAAAGAAACTGCATCCCTGGTCTCCGAGTGTTACGGCCTGTCAGATAGGTCGCCGTCACAACGTATATCTAAGCAGTATTTGCCTGGCTAAGTCCAGGCCATAGCGCCCCGGGCGTTCGGCGGCGCTCTGCCGACGACATGGTCTTACTTGGCTGGCGAAAAGACCGCCACGGTTCCGCCGGAGGGTGCCAGCTTCAGTTGCAGCGTTTCGGACGGGCGCACAGTCCTTTCGTTCTTGACCAGGCGCTCTGCGTTCTCGCCGGCTTCGGGGGCGTCTTCCCACAGGGTGACTTTCCACTTGCCTTTGCCGAGGAACTTCAGCGGCACAGGCAACTCGCGGCCATTGCGGTCGGAGATCGCGGCCAGATACCAATTCTCCCCGTTGCGCCGCGCCTCGACCACGTATTTTCCTACGTCACCAGCCAGACCGCGGGTCTCGTCCCACACGGTCGGCAGGCCCTTGAGGAAATCCATGCCAGGCAGATACTTGCCATCCTTGTCTTTGTAGTCGTCGGGCGAATCGCAGGCCACCGTGAACGGGCTCTCGATGAGGATGAACATCGCCAGCTCGCTGGCGCGAGTGCCTTGCACCTGGGTGGGCATGGTACCGCTGTGGAACTGCGATGGCTGCCGGTTGGCGAACCCGCCCGGCGTGTAGTCGCCCCCGCCGGCCAGTACTCGCGTGAAGGGGAGAGTGGCCTTGTGCTCGGGCGTTTCTTTGTCGCTCCACTTGTTGTATTCGTTGCCCTGGATGCCCTCACGCGTGATCTGGTTGGGCCATGTGCGGTTCAGGCCGGTGGGCTTGAACGCGCCGTGGAAGTCGATCAGCAAGTGGTTCTCGGCCGCCGTCCTGGCGATATCCTCGTACCATTTGACGGCAAATTGGTCGTCGCGATCGATGAAGTCTATCTTCAGTCCCGCGAGGCCCCACTTCGCGTACATGGGAAAGTCCCTCTTATAGACCGCGCTGTCGATGAAGTCGTTGAAGTGGAACCACAACCAGATCCGCACGCCCCGTTCCTTGCCGAAGGCCACCAGCTCGGGCACGATCGATTTGTCGCCGATCTCCGACAGTTGATACGGCCAGTTCATGTCGGCGGCAAGTTGAATGTACTGTTTGAGCGTTGGCAGGTCGTTTCGCCCCACGTTGGGCCACCAGGTACCCCAGGCCGACATGCCCGGTTTGATCCAGGACGTGTCGGCGAGCTGGCTTGGGGTGGCGAGGTTCGACACCAGGTCGCTCTGCACGAGGTCGGAAGGCTGGCGGCCGATCAGGAACGTCCGCCAAGGGGAATTGTGGGGAGTCTGGGCCACCACCAGGCCTTTCTGAGTCGGGACGAGCGGCGTACCGGTTGGCGGGCCCGATGGAATCCCCGCCGGCGTGCGCGGCGCCCAGGGCAGCGCCGGTATCGGGGGAGCCAGTTGCGCTTCGAACGTATTCTTGGCGCCGGCCTTGGGCACCAGCCACATGCCGGACCAGTCGAGCAGGTCGGATTCGGTGATGGCGACATACGCCGCGGGCGTCCGGACCAGAAACGGCAGTCCATGCTTGAAATTCGGGTTCAGCCCGGAGAGCTTGTTGGGCAGGTACCGCCATTCCTGCGAGCCGACGAATCCACCCTCCGGGCGGGTGGGGCCCTCCGGATTGTTCCAGCCCGCCCACACCTGCTCGTCGTCGGGAAATGTGAACTCCGTGGCGTCGCGCGTGACGGTGAAGGAATCCATCCCGGGCTGCTTGGGGAGAACCATGCGGAAGGCCACGCCGTCGTCGTACGCCCGGGCGACCACGCCGAAGGTGCGCTCGCCCTCCTTCAGCGTCAGGGTCAATTCCTTATAATGATCCCGCACGTTCCGGCGCTTGCCGAACTGGTTCACCCAATGATTGTCGGCTGATTTCCGCGTCTCGCTCTGCAAGACGGCCTTCTCGCCCAGCTTCACATCGTCGGCTAGTTCCAGTCCAAGGCGGGACCGCAGCAACAACGGCTTGCCGTCCACGGCGATGCTGTAGCCCAGCGGGGCGTCGGTGTGGATGGTGATGGCGATCTTCCCATCCGGCGAGCGGACTTCGCGCGCCGCACCAGCCGCGGCGGCTGGCGGGCATGAGAACAATACTGTCGCAACGAAAACCGCGGCAGTCCGGTAAGGACAACGAATGTTCATGGCTTTTACTTTTCTCTGTTCTCATATTTCAGCACAGCGTCCGCTTGGCGGGTTAGGATGGAGACGTGAGTGGCGGATCCGAGCAAGCGGCCGCCCCGCCGGCGGCGTTTCCCATGCAGCCGATCGGGCAAGTGAGAAGTCCTTTTCACGATACTTCGCAGATTCCGAAAGGGCTGGACGCGAAGCACCAGGCGGAGGGAACCCTCGAGATTCGGGCCGAACTCGAAGCCGGCCTCACCGACATCGAAGGCTTCTCGCACCTGATCGTGATCTGGGCGTTCGATCGCTCCGAAGGGTTCGCGCTGGTGGGAACGCCGCCCAGCGACGACCGGCCGCACGGCGTGTTCGCAACCCGCTCGCCGCGCCGGCCGAATCCGATCGGACTGACCGTGGTCGAGTTGCTGGGGCGCGAGGGGCGGCGGCTTCACGTGCGCGGCGTCGACATGCTCGACGGCACGCCAATTCTCGACATCAAACCCTACCTCTCCAACGTTCCCGCGGAGCAGTTGCGGCGCGGGTGGCTGGCCGAAGCCGAATCGCGCGCCGCGCGGCGATAGCACCATCCTGCGCGACGAGAGCCGGCATCGGGCAGGAATTGCCTGGACGGGGTAAACGCGGGGTACACGGGACAGGCGCATTTTCTCGCTGTTCGAAACCGAAGAATAGGCTACCGCTCCGCGACGGCGCGCCAAGCCGGAATCCCCCGCTCGCTAAGCTTGGCGAAAATGCGTCTGACCTCTTTTCTCCCCCTTTTCTCCTCGAAACCGCCCGCCCAGTTCGCCCAAGAAGGCGGACTGCGGCGGGCTTTTCGTTTGCCGTCGGGCAAAGGCGGAGTCTCCTTGCG
Source organism: Bryobacteraceae bacterium (assembly GCA_049686695.1). Lineage (GTDB taxonomy): Bacteria > Acidobacteriota > Terriglobia > Bryobacterales > Bryobacteraceae > Bog-375. The sequence goes on from JBAVIH010000044.1 coordinate 9,028, forward strand.
TCGGTCCTAACGACGCCCAACTTGCTTTTCAGGCTGACTCTGTAAAAACCCCGTTCTTTGAAATGGAAATCCGGATCGAGGAGGCTGTCAAGCGACGCGTTCTCCCGCGCCCGTGGCGCCTCTGAGGCGTCTCCGGCCCAAAAACCGTAGAGTTCGACCATTTCTTCTCCGGTCGTTCGCAGAAGTTCGACGAGCGCCTCCATATCACTGTGCTCGCCGGCGTCCTGCTCCCTATTCGGGTCAGGGTATCCGTTGTATCCGACCGTCGCCCACTCGCCATCCGGCAGCAATTGCATTCGAGGGAAACCGCACCCGCAACCGGAAGTGGAGCCAATGTATTGGACTTCGGGCTTGCTGAAGACGGCTTTGACAGGGGCGTCGCCTTCGGCCAGCGACTCGACAGGCAGTCTGAGCGCCCCTTCGTTAAGCCCAGCCCGCGGGATCGGCGTCGTCGTTCCGGCGTAGAGCACGAAACGTTCATTTTAGCGAGCGATGATTACCGAATGGCCCGCGCCACGCGCGGCGGGCTACTTCGCCCGTGCGCCGGTCGGGAAAACGGCGATCGCTTTGCCCAGCAGGAGACTTTCGGATACCGGCCCGAACTCGCGCGAATCTTCGCTATCGTCGCGGTTGTCGCCGAGCACGAAGTACCCGCGGTCCGGCAATAAAAGAGGAGGGTGGTTGCGGTGCTCGCTCTTGCCGGGGGTGAACGTGATCCAGTGCCCGTCCTCGCTTTGCACCACGGAGCCGACCGGATGCGCCTGCGGAACCCACGCAAAATCGGCCGGATTCAACGGCCTTACGGGAATGGCGCGGCCGTTGACGATTACCCGGTTCTCCCGGATCTCGATGGTCTCGCCGGGGAGCCCGATGATCCGCTTGAAGAACCCGGTCCTCAACTGGGCATCGTTAAAGACATGCAGCAGAACCAGGTCTCCGCGCTTTGGCGAACCGGTCCGAAACAACGTGACGTCGAAATAGGGCAGCTTCAGACGATAGGCGGCATTATTCACGATAAGCGTGTCGCCGAGCAGCGCCGTCGGTATGTCCGATGGGCCGCTCAGCGCGTATGCGCGCAGATAAGCCGGGACGAGAGCGAGGCTGGCCAAGACCAGCAGGACCAGCCGAAAATGCCTCTTCAGCCCAGCCAGCATAACCGCACTATAGCGAAGAGCATCGCAGAAGGTCACGAGTTCTCTGGGCGGGCCTCGCCGGCAATCGATCCGTTGGAACTGGCGTAGAACTCGGATCATGAAGCCAGCGCGGCGGCTGACCGCGATTATCGAACGCGAGGACGACGGTTCGATTGAAGAAGCGCGAAGTAACCTCATCGAGGCGTTCACCCTTTTCTTCGAAACGGCCGCCCCTTCCGAGGTCGCGCGCCGCTTTCACAACGAAGTTTTTGTGACTCAGGTCGAGGTGCCGGTTGGGTAAGCTTCAGCGACAAAGGAGAAGCCATGGCTAAAGGACAGACTTCCGAAAACCTGGAATGCGCGATTCTGCAAATCGTCATGGGACCTAATTCGAAGGAAGGGACGCACGAAGATTCGTGGGGCTGCTGGGAAACCTCTGTGCGGCGGCTCGTCACGAATGATCCGTTCACAGAGGGGGATCTCAAGTCCGCGTTCAAGCGCCTTCGAACAAGAGGCATTGTCACCCTGGAAAAGTGTGACTCGCATCGGGGCTGTTACCGAGAATACTCCGGTGACAAAGAAGACGATGTGGAGTTCTTTTTGCGGATCGCATTCAGGGCTACGATTACCGACGATGGTCGCAGCTATTGGGACAAGCTCCGAGTGGCAAAACCGGTTGGGCCTATTGGCTTCGTCACCCGGTGATTGACCCGGGGGCGCCCTGAAAGCGCATCCGCGGCGCAGGTCTGCTGCTACTTGAGAATTATCGTCGAGTAGAACAGGCTCACATCGGCGCTGACGGTTTTGGACGAGAGCACGGAGAACTTGTTATTAAAGCAGAGGTAGTACGTGGCGTTCAAAAGCGGAAGTTTGACGTCGATGTCGCCCGCAGTTGTCCTCCCGGATTGGTAGTACGCCTTGGATGGTTGGCCGTCCAGCCACTTGCCAAACTCCTTTTCTTCGGCCAGGAAAACCTCGATGTCGTTGCCCGACCCACCCAAGGCCAGAAAATGCCCGGAAACGCGGACGTCCCGCATATCCTTGATGGGGATTCTGTAAAAGAGTATCTTGCCAGCGTTCACGACGACCTGCCCAGATGCGATCCTCTCGGCGTGTTTAGTAGCAATGACGCTTGGGGCGTAGGGTTCATCGGACCGATGGCCTATCGAGCTGCGGACAATGCACACAAGCGCAACAATAGCCAAAGGCGCGGCAATAGCCGGAATTATCAAGAGAAGAAGCTTCTTAGACCTCTTGGCGTCGCCGTCGCGCTTTGGGTTCGCGCTTGACGTCTCGGCTGCTGTAGATGCTGAACTCGTCTCGGTGCGGTTTCGTAAATCCAGGCGCACTTTGGCCCGATACTGCTCTTCGGCGAGACGCTGACTCTCTTCCTCGAGAATCCGCCGTTTTTGATCCTCCGACAGTTCCATGCGCGGTTGCAGCGGTGTGCCAGCGCCACCAGAAACTACTTGGCTCTCCGGGTGTACGCCTTTACCTTGGTGCCGTTCTTCTTGGTGTGTTTGGAAACAGCACTTTTCTTGGGGGCCTTTTTTGCGGCGCTGCCAAAGAGAGCGCCGATTGCCAGTGGTATAAGTGGGATCGGCATAATCCGCCATTATTGTGGTTGTGGTGGCAGACTTCGTTCAAGGTTGCATTTAGGCAGCACGGAAACCCCTGACGGATGGAGATAACCCATGACCCATTTTGCTAGATCGGCAGAAAAAGAACTCAAGAAACGTGCGAAACCGGCCGGATTGAGGGTGAACAGCAGCTAGCGATTTTATTGCAGATTGCCATCACGCACATGTAGCACGCTGGCCGCCTTTTGCCGCCTTTTCCCCCCGCTTGCACTTTTCCGCCCGTTTCGGTATTATGAAAAAGTTCCGCGAGTGTCGCTTTCTGCTCCTGTGCTACCGCTTGTTGTGTGACAAGCCCGGCTGGGAGTGAGGCCCCGAGGTTCCACCGGTCACCCCGTCTGGAACATGGGCCTGTCCAAAAGCCAGTAATCCTCGCTTGTTGTGGCCCCGAAAAGGGTCTGTTGTGTGGAGAAATCGGTGCGGTTTCCGGGCGACCCCGGATTGCGCTTGCCGAATGAGTTTCAACGCAAAGGAAGATTCGTGCCAACTTTTAACCAACTTGTGCGCATGGGGCGAAGACCGCCCCGTTGGAAAACCTCGAGCCCGGCTCTGGAAAGCTGCCCGCAGAAGCGCGGGGTGTGCACGCGCGTTTACACCTCCACCCCCAAGAAGCCGAATTCGGCGCTGCGCAAAGTGGCCCGCGTGCGGCTGACCAACGGGATCGAAGTCACCACGTACATTCCCGGCGTCGGCCACAACCTGCAGGAGCACTCGATCGTGCTGATCCGCGGCGGCCGCGTGAAAGATCTTCCCGGCGTGCGCTATCACGTGATTCGCGGCGCACTGGATACCGCGGGCGTCGCCAACCGCAAGCAGGGCAGGTCGAAGTACGGAGCGAAGAGGCCTAAATAGCAGGTACCTATGCCACGTAGAAGAAGAGCCGTTGTTCGTGAAGTATTGCCGGATCCGGTCTACAACTCCACGCTTGTTGAAAAGTTCGTCAATTCCATGATGTGGCAGGGCAAGAAGACCGTCGCCCAGGGCATTTTTTACGACGCCATGGACAAGTTGCGCGAGCGCACCCAGGACGATCCGCTGAAGGCTTTCAAGAAGGCGGTGGAGAACACCAAGCCGCTGCTCGAAGTGAAGACGCGCCGCGTGGGCGGCGCCAACTACCAGGTGCCGATCGAAGTGCCGCAGAACCGGCGCACCTCGCTCGCCATCCGCTGGATTCTGATCAACGCGCGTTCGCGCGCGGAAAAAGGCATGCCGGAAAAGCTGGCCAACGAGTTGAACGACGCCGCCAATCTGCGCGGCGGGGCGATTAAGAAAAGGGACGATGTGCACCGCATGGCGGAAGCCAACAAGGCCTTCGCGCATTACCGGTGGTGAAGTGGCGATGCTGCGGCGCGGTGACTGCGTGCGTTACCGGGCTGCTGGAGAAGCCGTGAAGGAAGGCGCCCGCAAGCGGGCGTTGGCAGGCTGAAGCCCGCCCCACCAGGCGGCAAAGTAGAGTTTTTATGGCAAGATTAATCCCGCTCGAAAGGATGCGTAATATCGGCATTGCGGCGCACATCGACGCCGGCAAGACCACTACGACCGAACGCATCCTTTATTACACGGGGCGCACGCACAAGCTCGGCGAGGTCCACGAAGGCACCGCCATCATGGACTGGATGGAGCAGGAACAGGAGCGCGGCATCACCATCACTTCGGCCGCCACGACCTGCGAATGGCGCGAGATTCAGATCAACATCATCGACACGCCGGGGCACGTGGATTTCACCGCGGAAGTGGAGCGCAGCCTGCGCGTGCTGGATGGCGCGGTGGCGGTGTTCGACGCCGTGGCCGGGGTGCAGCCGCAATCGGAAACGGTGTGGCGCCAGGCCGATAAATACGATGTCCCGCGCCTGTGCTTCATCAACAAGATGGATCGCGTGGGAGCGGATTTCTACCATTCCGTGGATACCATCGTCAGCCGCCTGAAATGCCGGCCGCTGCCGATCCAGTTGCCGATCGGCGCCGAGGATCAGTTCAAAGGCATCGTCGACCTGGTGGAAATGAAGGCGGTGATCTGGCGCGACGAAACGCTGGGCTCGGAGTACGACACCGAGGAGATCCCCGCCGACCTGCTGGAGAAGGCCAAGGAATACCGCGAGAAGATGATCGAGGTGATTTCCGAATTCGACGACAAGCTGTTCGAGAAATTCATCGAAGGCCGCGGCGTCTCGAACGACGAAATTCGCGCCGGCATCCGCAAGGCGACCATCGCCCTGAAGATCTTCCCGGTCATCTGCGGGTCGGCCTTCAAGAACAAGGGCGTGCAGACCATGCTGGACGCGGTGGTGGATTATCTGCCCTCGCCGCTGGACGTCCCGCCGATCCAGGGCGTGGACGTGTCGGACCCCACCAAGGTTCTGGTCCGCCACGCTTCCGACACGGAGCCGTTTTCCGCGCTGGTGTTCAAGATCATGACCGACCCTTACGTCGGGCAGTTGGCGTTTTTCCGGGTTTATTCGGGAACGCTCAAGTCCGGCGATTCGGTCTTCAACGTGGCCAAGGGGCGCAGGGAGCGCATAGGCCGCCTGTTGCGCATGCACGCCAACAAGCGGGAGGAGATCCAGGAGATCCTGGCCGGCGATATTTGCGCCGCCGTCGGATTGAGAACGGTTTCGACCGGCGACACGATTTGCGACGACCTGCACCCGATCGTGCTCGAATCGATCACCTTCCCGACTCCGGTGATCCAGCTCGCGGTCGAGCCCAAGACCAAGGCCGACCAGGAAAAACTGGGGATGGCGATCCAGAAACTGGCGCAGGAAGATCCGACTTTCCGCGTCTCGACCGATCCGGAGACCGGCCAGACCATCCTCAGCGGGATGGGCGAACTGCATCTGGAGATCATCGTCGACCGCATGATGCGCGAGTTCGGCGTGGGCGCCAACGTGGGCAAGCCGCAGGTGGCTTACCGCGAGACCATCCGCAAACCGAGCGAAGCCGAAGGACGCCACATCAAGCAATCCGGCGGACACGGCCAGTACGGCGTGGTGAAGATTCGCATCGAACCGTTGCCGGGCGGCGGCTTCGAGTTCGTCAACGAAATCACCGGCGGCCGCGTGCCGAGGGAATACATCGGCCCGACCGAGGTCGGCGTCAAGGAAGCGCTCGAGGGCGGCATCCTGGCCGGCTACCCGATGTCGGACCTCAGGGTCACGCTTTACGACGGCAGCTTTCACGACGTCGATTCTTCGGAAATGGCATTCAAGATCGCCGGCTCGCTGGCCATCAAGGAAGCCGCGCGGCGCGCCAAGCCGGTGCTGTTGGAGCCCATCATGGCGGTGGAAGTGGTGGTGCCGGAAGAGTACATGGGCGACGTGATCGGCGACCTGAACTCGCGCCGAGGGCGGATTGAAGGAATGGAGCTGCGGGGCACCACGCAGATCATCAAGTCATCGGTGCCGCTGTCGGAGATGTTCGGCTACGCGACCGAGCTACGCTCCCGGACGCAGGGCCGCGGCAGTTTTACCATGCATTTCGGCAAGTACGAGGAAGTCCCCGGCTCTCTGGCCGAGGAAATCGTCAGCAAGGTTCAAGGCAAGATTTCGAATTAGGAGATTGTTCTTATGGCAAAGGAAAAATTCGACCGCAGCAAACCTCACGTGAATATCGGCACGATCGGGCACATCGATCACGGCAAGACCACGCTGACGGCGGCGATCACCAGGGTGCTGGGCA
>JBAVIH010000045.1:0-5943 GCA_049686695.1 Bryobacteraceae bacterium
CGGCGATGCAAACCAGCCGCCGCGACGCCGCGATGGAAACAAAAGACCGCCCGCTTGTTCCCGCCGGCAACGCCCCTCAAAGAGGCCTCAAAGAAGTCGCGCGGCTACTCGAACTGCGGAAGCTGGGTTAATAATCTGCGCGCGACCCCGCCGCCCCGTAACGCCGGCGGTCTCTGCCGCCGGTGTTTTTCCGATAGTGGAAGACAACCCGGTTGGCCGGACCTTTTGCGGAAAATGCAGAAACTCCGGAGCCAGGCAAAACCCGGCCCGGTACACGCGCCGCCCCGTAGCGCCGGCGGTCTCCGCCGCCGGTGTTTTGCCGACAGTGGAAGACAACCCGGCTGGCCGGACCTCTTCCGGAAAATGCAGAAACTCCGGAGCCAGGCAAGCCTGGTCGTTCTTCCCGCCCGCCGCGAAGTGGAACATCGTAAATCCGCGAAGCCCGGCCCGGTACACGCATCGCCCCGTAGCGCTGGGGCTGTCCTCCATTATCGGAAAAACACCGGCGGCGGAGACCGCCGACGTTACGGGGCGGTCACAGGCCTTCCCAAATAACTTTGCCCAGCCCTGTCATCGATTTGAAGGGAATTCGCTGTCGTGCCGAGCGGTTTTCGCCTCGCCGTGCGCGATCCTGAAGGTGGGATCTGAATTTGCTTTGCCACCGGCAACCCTTCGGCGCCAAGATCGCCAAGTGGGGCAAATTCGCCCACGACACGACCGCACCGTCCTGTAGAATCAGCGGCTTACGAAATCTGCGTGGGGCAACTCGCCCCACGCAAGCGATCTTCGGTCCGCCCCGCCGGGTATAATAACGGCAAGCGGCCAGCTAAGATTGCCGCGTCCGAAAGGTGCCGCATGCGTACGCTCGCGATTTCCCTGTTGACGATCGCCGTGCTGCCGGCCGGCAGGCACGCGATGGCGGCCGATAGCGCCGCCTCTTTGATCGAAGCCGTGTCCCAGGCCGCGAGCAGTGCGGGCACGTGGGAAGCCGATGGCCGCCTGGCCACCCAGGAATCCGCCGATGACGCCGCTCCGCGAAGAGCTTCGTTTCGCATTGTGATAGGGCGCGTGCCCGCCCAGCGCGCGCGCATCGAGATTACCGCCGTCCCGGCCCCGGTTACCCGCGTGTGCGACGGGACCTTCCAGCGGGGCTACCTCCCTGCCGCGAGCCAGTTTTGGGCACGCCCGGATGCGAGGATTGACGCCTGCGCCGACCCCTTCAACGAATGGCCCTACCTGGCAGCCGACCTGCATGACCCCGTAATCACCGGCCAGGAGCAACTGCACATCGGCGACAGGGTCATCGATTGCACCGTGGTGAGCGGAGACTACGCCGGACCCGATGCCAGCCGCACCGGCAAACGCACGCTCTGGATCGAAGACGCGACGAAGACCGTCTGGCAGTACCGGGTCGAGCGCGGCGCCACCGGCCCCGCCGGAGCTGCGGTGCCTGCCGTCCGCACCTACACCCTGCAGCACCAAACCCGCGACGCCATCCAGCGGCCCGACGACTTTGCGTTGCAGGTCCCCGATGAGGTCGTGAAGCTTCCCGTTCCTCCGTCTTTGCGTCTGGGCGATGGTCAGCCTATGCGTTCCGTCGCTGCACCGGTCCTCATTCACAAGACCGAGCCGCAATACACTGAGGCGGCCCGGCACAGCCACATAGAAGGAACCGTGATTCTCTCCGTGGACGTGGGGCCCGACGGCGTGCCGAATATCATTCGGGTTATACGCTCGCTCGACCCCGGCCTCGATCAGAAAGCCATCGAAGCGGTGAGCCAATGGAAATTCAAACCCGGAGTGAAGGACGGTGTAGCGGTGACGGTGCGCGCGCAAATCCAGGTCAATTTCCGGCTGTTGGATAACCCGCAAAGGCAATGACCGAGCGAACTGAGCCCGGAGCGTCGCCGAACCTATCGCGCAGCCGAGCGTGCTGCAACTCTCTGGTAGATCACCGTCCCGTCCGTCCGCCCTGCTTCGCGATAATTTCCCAGCCACGCGCGCAGCTCGGGATAGTTGGCGATGGCCAGACGCGGGTTGTATAGTCCCAGACCGTCGAGAATGAAGCTGGGCGCGGAGCGCGCTAATTCCCCACGCCGTTCGCGCGGCGCGTCCGTTTCGACCGGCGCCGACTGCGTCAGATGCCGGTCGGCAGGGACGCCGGTGAGAGGTTGCGAATCGAGATACATCGTGGCCGCCGGCAGGCGAGTGTAAACGTAATCTTCCGGCCGGTATCCCCAAACGAAGAGCGTGTCGCCCGGCTGGGCCATGGCGCGGACCAGCGCGGCGGCGGCACGGCTGTCCCGATCCATGGCGGTGTCGCGCCAATCCGCATCGCGCGCCGCGGCCACATATGCCGGAGCGAATCGAATCGCCGGGATCAGTAGTAGCAAACAGACGACGACCCGCGGCCAGCCCTTGAGTAGCGCAAATCCACGAGCGGCCAGCATCACCACCACCGGCAGCAGCAAAAAATAATAGCGCGGGAAGAAGCGCATACCCGCCGCCACGCCAACCGCCGAAATCGCCAGCCACGCGGCCCAGCGCGCGGTGGCTTCCCGTTTGATCCAACACCACGCCGCGGCCGTCACAATCGCAGCGTGGAAACCGGCCCAGCCGAGCGTGCGCAGGATGCCGTTGCGCAGAGGTGCGTCTTCGAACGGCCTCGCGGCATACAGCCGCCCCCAACGCCACACTTGTTCCCAATACGGCGCCAGCGCGCCCGTGCCGGCCAGCCACGCCAGCATGGCCGCGCTCACCGCCGCGAAGCCGCCGGCCATCGCCACTACGCCAGCCGGGTTCCACGCCACGCACACCGCGGCAACCAGAACTCCTTTCGGGTTGATCCAGAACGCGACAGCAGCCAGCACCCCGCTCCAGAAAGGACGCCGCGATGCCAGCCAAACCGCCGCCAGGTGTGGCGCCAGCATCAGCAGGTCCGACGCTACGGGGATCGCCGCGGAGGGGAAATCGAAGCACAGCGAAAAGCCCAGCAACCCCGCCGCCCAGCGGCCCTCGCGCCGGCTCCATCGCTCGCGGCCGAAGCCGTAAGCGATCCAGCAGGCCAGCAGGCCATAGCACGCGCCGGCCAGCCGCAGCGGCCAACCCGGCAACGCGCCAAACAGCAGGTACCCGAGCGGCAGCAGCGGTGGCTTGTCGAACCAGATATCGCGATAGAGCGCTTTGCCGAGCAAAAGCTGCTGCGCGCCGGCGAGCGGGTACGCGTCGCCTTCCCAGAGAAGCCGCAAGTGGCACATCCGCGTGGCCACCAGCATGGCAGCGAGCAACCACCAGAACAGTCGCGTTTGGCGCAAGGTCACCTTGCAGTATAGTGCAGCCGACCGGGCTCGAAGAGCGACTTTCAACCGCGCGATGGCCTCCTTGCCTTCTGGTCGTTCCGGCTGGACTGCAAACCACGGGCCGCGCTAAGGTAATAGAGGCGCGAAGACGGAAGCAAGCCGGGTGCCGCACCCAAGCCTCGGCTTCGATCTTCGATCCTCCTAAGCCTCTGTGATGGGACCACCATGCAGCAGCCCATTGGCGTCAGTGTAAATGTCAATTTCCTGGTTTGTCTGGTTCTGTTCCTCGTAACACGACCCAAGCCGCGCGAGTTGCTGGTTGCGTCCGCTGTGGGCGCGTGCCTGGGTTTCTACCTGGGTCTGCATGGCAACATCCTTCACAGAGCTCTTGAAGCTCTTTCGTACTGCGGCGCTGGGGCGATCCCCGCGGTATGGCTGATGCCCTTCCTTGGCGGGCGGTCCGATCTGAAGTTGCTGGGCAAGCTGTTGTTCCCCCCAGGTTTTGGCATCCTTACGACGGTGTTTTTGAATCTCGGGTCACATGGCGTGACCTATGACAATTTCCTGTATGCTTTCGACGGCAGCCTGGGTTTCCAGCCTTCGTTCTGGGCTGGGATGGTTACGTCGCCCCCTTGGATTAACCGGGTCACTGGCACTCTTTATGACGCTCTGCCTCTGTTCGTGGTGGTCGCGTATCTAATCGAGGAGCGGCGGAGCGCCGCTGCGGGGCGCAGTCTCTTTTTCTGGATCTTGCTGGTGGGCCTCTGTGGAGCCACCTGCTTCTTCGTCTTCCCCGCCGTTGGAGCGTACTGGATCTATTCGAAGTCTTTCCCGTTTCACCCTCCGGCCCTCTCCGCCGTTCCTGTTGTTCCCACCTTGATTGCAGCCGCGGTTCCCCGAAATTGCATGCCATCGCTCCACACTGCCTGGGCGCTGGTAGCTCTCTGGGCAGCCGGCAAATGCAGGTTCGTCTGGCGGATGATTCTGCGCGGATTGCTGATGATCATGCTCTTGCAGACGCTGGTTTATCACTACTTTGTGGATATGGTCGTGGCAGTTCCGTTCACGCTGGCTCTCTACGCGCTGACTCGATCCACCCTTCCCTGGTCCGCCAATCAGCGGCGTTGGCCTTTCGGATTCGGCGCTCTGTCAGTGGTTATCTGGCTGGTGGCACTCCGTTGGGGCACCGCTCTGTTTCAGATATCCCCCATTGTCCCCTGGTCCGCCATTGTGTTCACGATTGCGTCAAGTTGGTGGCTGTGGCGGTGGTTGGATAGGGCCGTAGACGCCGCGCCAAGCGCGGTGGAACCGGCACTCATCAGCTCACAGGATGCCGGCTAGAGTGCGTCGGTGACTCGAAGAGCGGATCCCATACATTTCCCCTCGCGGGAGTCTTGTATGGGATCGATTTCATGGGGTGGGTGGTGGGGTTCGAACCCACGGCCACTGGAACCACAATCCAAACGGCAAGGGCACGCGTCGGTAAATCGTTAATAGATATAGGGTGTTGCCGCGGGTGGTAACTGGCGGGAACCCTCTTTCCCGCCAAAATAGCCACAAAATAGCCACAGTCAAGTGGCAGTCAGGCCACTTACTAACCTGAACCCGGTTGACCTGCTTTTCTCGGTAGGGCGCCGTGGAGCAATGCTGGCCGTGTACGGCGCTCGCGGCGCGCGGCCGGGGGTAACGGCTTGGCCCGATGGCGACGGCGCGGAGGTGGGGCGCGTTACGGCTTGCCGGTGCGGTATTCCTGCATTCGCTTCGCCTGGGCCTCGACAAGGCGCTTATCCTCCGGCCGCAGGGCCGCTAGATGGGCCTCCAGGGCGTCGCGGATGATTTGGTAGGCAGGCTTCCCGGTGATTGAACTGAGGGCCTCCAGGCGGTCTTTGACGGGCTGCTCCATAATCACGGTCAATCGTGGAAATCGACTGACGGCGACGGGGTGTCCATCCGGCGAACGGCCGGCGGGTGGTCTGCCTACGGGTCTCTTTGTGCCCATGCCTGAAACCATCATACGGCAGGTTCGCTGCGCGCGAAAGCATAATCGGACCCGGTTGTAGGTAATTGTTGACGTGCGATCATTTCGGACGTACGATATTCTCATGTCAGCGAAACCTCCCAAGAAAACAGAGAAAAACAACTCGCGAGCCTGGCAAGAGGGCTTTGCCGCGGCACAGGCGGGGCGCTTCAAGTGTCCGTATGCGCAAGATGACCCGGCGGCCTACGATTGGCACGTCGGCCATATCGAAGGCGACGCCGCGCGGCGGGGATTCGCGCACGTGGTGCGCGTGACTCGGAAGCGCGATCCGAAAAAGTGAGACGCCTCGATGGAACACGCAGAGGGAACTATTCACGCTATGAGCCGAGCCGATCTCGGTAAGGCATACCGCTGCGCGGGGCGCACGCGCACCACGTGCGGCGGTATGGCGAAAGTCTGGGTTGGCGGGCGTCCGTATTGCCACCGATGTGGCCGGCGCGAAAGCAAGGCAATCGCCGATATCGACGCGCGGCGGGCGGATCTGGACAAACAGGTCCGGGCGATTCGCGATTACTACGCGAAGCGCGCGTGAAGCGCCCGGCGTATTGATGCGCGGGCTGGCCGATCACCACCGGCTGCTCGACGCTGATGCGGAGCCGGGCGGGG
>JBAVIH010000046.1:0-4350 GCA_049686695.1 Bryobacteraceae bacterium
GGGGACGGAAAGAGTACACGGGCTGGCCGAGCCGTGCGCCGGTGTGGACGTGTGCAGCGGTCTTCGTGTGGCTGCTGATCTTCGCCGGCGGCATGGTCTACCGATACACGCAGCAGTGGTCGTTCGCGGAGCGGGAGTACATGGGAAACTACATGCGGGCTTCGACGTTGGGGTGGCTGTGGGATGAGAGTTATTATCGGCTGCTGGTCTGTATCGATAAAAAAGGCCATCCCTTCGTCAGCGGAGATGCAATCGAGTCCGTCCGCATGGCCGATGGAAAGCCGATCTACGACCTGACGGAGGCGGGCGTACAGGCAGGAGTGGCAAGTGTCACGACCGTGCATGACAAGTTCCATAATGCGTGGGTGCGGGAGACGCTGGGGCACGAGGTCTATCAAGATCAAACGGTGTGGGATTACGTGAAGTATCCGGTGTATGGGTCGCTGTGCTTCCTGCCCATGCTGCTGTTCTTCGCGGTGCCGAAGGACCGGAAGCGCGAGCTTGAGTTCCAGCATGGGCGGCGGTTGCGCGGGCCGGAGCTGTTGACGACGGCGGAGTTCAACGCGAAGCTGGGGCGGCGGCGGTGGTTGAGGCGCGAGCCTGCGGACGGCCTTGGGTTCATCAACGAAAACCGGAGCTGGGCGGACGGGACGTTCCGCAACCGGATGAGCCGCTGTGTACACATCCCGCGCGAGCGTGAGTCGATGCATGTGCTGGTCATGGGCGATACCGGCCAAGGCAAGAGCGCGATCGTTCGGCGGGCGTTGTGTCAGATCGAGGAGCGGGGCGAGACGGCGATCGTGTATGACCCGGCGATGGAGTACCTGCCGCAGTTTTACGAACCGGAGCGGGGCGACGTGATCCTGAATCCGTTGGATGAGCGGTGCCCGTTCTGGACACCGGGCGACGAGGTTCCGCACCAGGCGGAGGCGCTTACGGTGGCGGCGAGCCTGTTCCCGGACCAGGGCCGGGAGAACCGCTTCTTCGTGGAAGCGCCAAGGAAAATCTTCGCGCACTTGCTCAATCTGAAACCGACGCCGGAGCAGCTTACGGCATGGCTGTCGAACCCGGAGGAGATCGACCGGCGGGTGAAAGGGACGGAGATGGCGGCGATGATCGACCCACACGGCGGGCCGCAGCGGTCGGGTGTTCTGGGGTCGTTGAACATGGTCGCGGATGCGTTCAAGCTGTTGCCGAAGGAGCCGGAGACAACACGGCGGTGGAGCACGGCGGCGTGGGCCAAGGAGCGCAAGGGATGGATTTTTATCACGTCGAAGCCGACAGTGCGGGAGCGGCTTCGCCCGCTGATCAGCCTATGGCTGGACCTGCTTGTGCTGCGCATGATGGACGAGGGATCGGCTGCCCAGCGGAAGACGTGGTTCGTACTGGACGAGTTGGGGAGCTTGCAGCGGTTGCCGCAGCTCACGACAGCGATCACGGAGAGCCGCAAATCGAACTGTCCGATGATCCTTGGGTTCCAGGGCAAAGCGCAGATCGAAACGCTGTACGGGACCATCTCCGAGGCGCTGCTCTCGCAGCCTGCGACGAAGATCTACTTGAAGACGAGCGAGCCGAATGCGGCGGAGTGGATCTCGAAGGCCATCGGGGAGGTCGAGATCGAGCGCTGCCGGGAGACGCGCACGCATGGGCAGTCCCCGCAGGGGCGCAACTCGGAGAGCCAGCAGCGGGACATCTCGCGCGAGCCGCTGGTCATGGCGTCGCAGATCCTCGGGCTCGATCCGTTGGACGGCTACCTGAAACATGGCAACTACGTCGTCGAGCTGCGCGTTCCTTACTTGGAGCTTCCCCTACAGCATGAGAAGTTCGTCGCGCGGAAGCCGAGGGCGGACGGGCCTGCGAGTATGCCGCCGCCCGTTGCGCCGCCCAGTCCATCGGGGCAGCCGATGGAACTTAAGCCGCCTTCTCCGAGCCAGGGGCAGGCGCACTTCTTCGAGTAAAGCAGCTAAGGAAAAGGACAGAGAGTGATAAAGACAAAGAGAGTTCCATCGAAAGAGCCTAAAGCCCTAACGGACTTCGATGACATCGTGAGTTCGGAGGGGTTTTCCGTAGCGTATCCACCGGCAGCAGGGACGGCACTGTTAGTAAAAATGAAGATGTTCATCCAAAGCTTGAGGCTAGCCCTCGGAGCGTCGGACATGCAGCAGTGGATGTTCGAGGGGCTGTTGAAGGAGGTGCAGGAGATCGCTAAGGATGGCTATCGAACCTTGTACGCTGTCTACCTCACTGAGGAGCAGAGGCGCGGCTGCCTGATAGCCTTTTATCCGGTTCATCTTCAGCATGAAGGGCATATCCAGGTCCCGCTGCACTTCGAGGACCTGATGAGCCTGGGGCATCGTCCAGCAGTAGGAAAACACTGATGGTCACGATGTCGAAGCCGATCAGCGCGGGTCAGGCGCAGGCGTACCACAAGGAAGAGTTCGCCAATGCCAAGGAGAACTACTACACCGAGGGCGAACGTGTGCGCGGCGAGTGGCAGGGCAAGCTGGCGGAGCGTTACGGGCTTCATGGGGAGGTGCGCGAAGACCAGTTCGCGCGCCTCTCCGAGGGCCAGCACCCGGAGACGGGCGAGCAGCTGGTCCGGCATCAGACAGCGCGCGAGTATGTGAGCGAACGCGGCGACACGGTGCGTTCGATGGAGCACCGGGCGGGCTGGGATGCGACGTTTAGCGCGCCGAAGTCAGTCTCTCTGACGGCGCTGGTCGGCGGCGACGACCGGGTGAAAGAGGCGCACCGGGAGAGCGTGAAGGTTGCGCTCGACGAGATGGAGAAGTACGCGCAGGCGCGGATCGGCGGCAACACACCGGCTGAGACGACGGGGGCATGGGTGGCGGCCAGGTTCGAGCACGACAGCAGCCGTCCGGTGGACGGATACTCCGCGCCGCAGTTGCACACGCACACGGTGATCTTCAATATCGCCGAGACCGCCGACGGGAACACGCGGGCGTTGCAGCCGCAGGAACTTTACAAGACGCAGCAGTATGCAACGGCGGTATACCGTTCGGAGCTGGCGGCGCGGTTGCAGGGCATGGGCTACGAGATCGAGCGCGGCGAGCATGGACAGCCGGAGATCAAGGGTTATACGCGCGAGTACCTGGAGGCGTCGAGTCCGCGGCGGCAGCAGATCACCGAGCAGATGGAGGCGGAGGGCCGGACGGGAGCGGAGGCGGCGCAGATCGCGGCACACAAGACGCGCGGCGCGAAGCTGGACTTGAATCCCGCAGAGGTGCAGGCGCAGCATCGAGCACTGGCCGCCAAGCACGGGCATCAACCGCAGCATGTGATCGAAGAAGCGCAAGGGCGTCCGGGTGTCGAGCTTGAGCCGGAGCAGGCGCAGCGTGTGGCCCGGAGTTCGGTGACCCATGCCCGCGAGCGTGGCACGGAACGTACGGCGGTCGTCGAGGAGCGGGCGTTGCTGCGGGATGCGTTGAAGCACGGCATGGGCGAGACGAGCTTGCCGGAGGTCCGGGCTGAGTTCGAGCGGCGGGTCGCTTCGCAGGAACTGATCGAGGTAGGGCGGAAGGCAGGCTTGGCGGGCCGCGCGTTCACGACCAGCGAGATGCAGGGTTACGAGCGCGAGATCATCGAGCGGATGAAGATGGGCCAAGGCAATCGCGAAGTGCTTGCAGACGGTCAGACACGACAGCAGACGATGGAGCGGCATCCGCATCTGAGCGTAAGCCAGCGGAACGCGGTCGAAGAGGTGCTGACCAGCCGCGACCGCATGATGGCCCTTGAGGGCGTGGCCGGAGGCGGGAAGACAACTTCTTTAGCCGCCGTCCGTGCAGCCGCCGTGAGTGCGGGCTACGAGGTCGAAGGGCTTGCGCCCACGTCGCGGGCGGCGCAGAAGCTCGCCGAGGCGGGCATGGGAACCGAGACCTTGCAACGGCATCTGACGCGTGGCGACCGCGCGGACGACAGGCAGAGGCGGCTCTACATCGTGGACGAGTCCAGCATGGCCAGCACGCGGCAGATGCACACGTTCATCGAGCGACTAAAAGAAAATGATCGTGTCCTGTTCGTCGGCGACGTGCGGCAGCATGAGGCGGTGGAGGCGGGCAGGCCATACGCGCAGTTGCAGGAGGCGGGACTGCGCACGGCGCGGTTGGATGAGATCATCCGGCAGAAAGACCCGGCGTTGAAGGAGGTCGTGGAGCAGCTTGCGCGCGGCGACGTGCGGGAGGCTATCTCGAATCTCAACGGCCAAGGCCGGGTGCATGAGATCGGCGACCGTTCGGAACGCATCGCGGAGATCGCCCGCGAGTATGTGCGCCAGCCGGAGAATACGCTCGTCGTCTCGCCCGACAATGAATCGCGGCGCGAGATCAACAG
>JBAVIH010000047.1:0-7341 GCA_049686695.1 Bryobacteraceae bacterium
GGAACGAATCGGCAACGATATGTCCGCCATACAGCGGGCCTAGATCATCGAAGTTCCTACTCGAATCATCGGGTGGCCGATACGCACGGCGATAAGTCCGCGAAGCCCGGCCACCCGCAACGCACTCTTCTCTTTTTCTATCCACAACTCTCGGCCGCAGTGTGCCCGGGAACCCCACGAATATCCCGCCCGCGACAAATCGTCATCGCGATTGCGAAATGGGTCCCCTACTGTTGGAGATTTGCTGTGGGGAACCGCGCGCAGTTACGCGTCTTCCAGGCGGTTGGCTTCGTGAAAGGTATAGATCATGCGATGCACCACGGTAAGATTGGAAAGCACCGCGATCACCCACAGCACGGCGGCCATGCGGTTGAACAGGGCGCCGATGATGATCAGCACCACCCGCTCGGGCCGCTCCAGGAAGCCGACTTTGCACTTGGGGATGGCGTTCTCCGCGCGAGCCCGCGTGTAACTGATCATCACCGACCCGGTCATCACCACGGCGGTCAGCACGATGTAGAAAAAGCGGTTGATGGAGGCGTAGTAGACCAGCAGGCCCATGTACAGCGCCATGTCCGAGTAGCGGTCGATCACGGAATCGAAGAACCCGCCGAAGCGCGTGACCTGGCTGGTGGCGCGGGCCACCCGGCCATCCACCATGTCAAACAGCCCGGCGCCGATCACCACCAGGGCGGCCCAGCGGAAGCTGCCGCGGCTCAGCAGCCACGCCGCCCAGATGTTGATCACCAGCCCCATGAACGTGAGCACGTTCGGGTGAATGCGCGAAAGCGCCAGCCAGCGCACGATCCGGTCGATGATCGCGCCGCAGAACCTGCCGATTGCGCCGGTCAGCGTCATCTTACTCCACCACGTCGTGGATGGTGGTCAGCTTGAGGATCTCCAGATCCTTGGTGCCGTTGGGACTTTGCACGCGGACCACGTCCCCCACTTCCTTGCCGAGCAATGCCCGGCCGATGGGCGAGGTGGTCGAGATCTTACCGTTGGCCGCGTCCGCCTCCTCGACCGTCACCAGATTATACGTTACCTCTTCATCGCGCTTGCTATCGAGCACCACCACCGTGGAGCCGAGTCCGGCGCGGTCGTGCGGAATCTTCGAGAAGTCGATCATCGACATCTCGGCCAGCCGCCGCTTGAGCTGGTTCAGCCGCGCGTTGACCATCCCCTGGCGCTCCTTGGCGGCGTGATATTCTGCGTTCTCGCTCAGATCGCCGTGCGCCCGCGCCGTGTGGATCTCCTTCGGCAGCGCGACGTGCAATTCGTATTCGAGCGTGGCGATTTCGTCTTGCAGCTTTTTCTTGATGTCCGGCATCCCAGAGGGGCTTGGCCCCTAACGCGACTATTATACAGGAGACGCGCGGCGGCGGATTGCACCAAAGCACGGCAGATTGACAGACGACGCAAGGCGACCCTCTGTCCTACTGAACGGCCAGGGTTACGTTGGCCTGGCTGGTGACGCCGCCGACGGCGATGGTCACGGGGACGGCGTTGCCCGGGGCTATCGATGCCGGAACCAGCGCGTTGACCTGGACTAAACCGGCGGTGAAACCGGGCGCCTCGCCACAATAGTTCAGCGTGGTGGTCACGCCGCCAATGGTGGCCGAGCAGGCGGCGGCCACCGTTGGCAACGGCGATCCGGATACTTCGGACAGACGGCCGTTCATGCCCGGCGGCGTGGTCACTCCCTCGCCGGTCGCGTAGATGAGGACATACTGTCCGCGAGGGGCGGGGTTCGACGGGCCGTTCAGGCTGAAGTCCTGGTTCAGAATGGCGCCTTGCCCGCCGCCGGAATTGTTATTGGTGAAGATGCCCGGCTTGGCTGCGGAAATGGCGATCTGGGACGGCGCCGACGGGTTGCCTTGGTAGACCACTATCACGCTGGCCGTCTGCGCCAGCGCCGCCTCATAGGGGACGACGGCGTTGACCTGGCCGCTCGACGCGTAGATCAGCGGCGCCGGATAGCCGTTAAAGAACACTTGCGTGCCACCAAGCGAAGTGGCGATCAGGTCGTTGGAATCGAACTGGAAGTTCGCTCCAGCGGCCGGCCCGAGCCCTTGACCCCAGATAGCGACGATCTCGCCGGGCGAGACGCCGGTCGCATCGTACGAGGCGGCGTTGGTGATCGCGCCGATGGAAGGTTGCGGCACGCTCATGGCGCTCTGGGCCTGCGGAATCACAAACAGGGTCATCGAATAGGCCGGAAAAGTCGTGCTGACGCCGTTGCCGGCTACGCTGAGGTCGGGAGTCTGGCGCACGATGGCGTTGAGATTCGCGCCGCTGTACCGCCATACCTGGGCCGTCGCGGCGGGCGCGAAGTGCGTGAGGGGGATGGTGTCGGTGACTGCGGAGGCGGTCTTGTTCAACACCAGCACGGTGAGGGCGGAATCGTGACGCTGCGCGGCGAAGATGGAGAGTACGTCCGGATTCTCCGTGATGGCGGAGACGCTGGTTTCGCCGAACTGGCTGCCATTGCCATCGTAGTTCAGGAAGATCTGGAAGGCGTAGGAGCCGGGAACGCCCAGCGTGAAGTTGCCATCCGGCCACATGGTTGCCATGTCGAGCTGCTCGCGGCCGAATATGCCGAGAATGTCCGCCTGGGCCACCGCCCCGGTGATGTCTTCGAGCGCGCCCCAGTTGTATTCAGTGATGGCGAGCTTCGTATTGGGGTAATTCTGGTTCACCCAGCCGTGCATGGTGGGGACGAGAGCCGGGCCGACCTGATTGCCGGCAGCGTCGTAATATCCGTTACAACCCGTGACCGGCACGATATAGTTCGGATCCCAGAACGCGCGCGTGGAGGTCATTCGCAGCAGGGTGTTGGCGGCGGTCAAGGTGTTGTCGAATCCGATGCCAGTCGGGGTGATGTAGCCGTGCACGTCGAGGTAATCGAGCAGGCGATAGCCGTTGGTTTGCTCGAACTGCCGCATCTGCTGCAGGTAGTAAACGAGCCATGGCAGGCCGCCGTGCGCGTTCTGATCGACGGGGTTGTCATAGTAACAGTAAGGCCACTTGTTCCAGCCGCTCTGCATGTCCTTCTTCGAGAAAAGCATGCCCGACCATCCCGCGGCCACCGGACCGGTAATCAGGGCGGTCGGATCGGCGGCCTTGACGGCCTGGGCGGTGGCCTCGTCGCGCCTCAGCATGTCGTCATAGGTGGCGTTTTGCTGGTATATGTCCATGTGGACGCCGTCCCACCACTCCGGCTCGTTATCGAGACTCCACATCTGAACGCCGCCCAGGTTGGCGGGGCCGTACTTGCTCTTGATGGACTGGACCCACTGCCCCGCGAAGGCGGGGGTGATGGGCTGGTAGACGTCGTTCGGATCGTTGACGATGGGTTTGCCGGCGGCGAAGAAGCCGCTTCCGCAAGCGGTGTCATAGGGATCGACCGCGCAAGAAGAGCCAGTAGGATCGGCTGCACAATTTGCCGCATTGCTTGGTACCTGCTTGCCGTACTTGGCCACGGCGAAGCTGCAACTGAGGGGCGCGTTAAACACGAGGGGCTGGCTCGGAATCAGCTTCGGCGTCCAGTCGAGTACGGGGACGGTGCCAAGGCTGAGGGTGCCGGTCTTCAAGTTCCCTTCATGAAACACGTCGAAGGTCGAGTTGACGCCATCTCCCACTACGTAGGTGGTGAAGTACCAGTCGTCGTCGAGGTTCTGTATGTCGAGCTGCCAGTTGTAGCTGGTGGCGGTGTCGCCGCCCCAACGGCGCGCGCCTACGCGCATGGCTTCGGACATTCCTTTGTCGGTCCACGTGTGGGTGGAGGAATTGTAGGAGGGCCACTCGTTGAAGCCGTAAATATACGGGCTGATCGGGTGGCGGCTGACAGTGGCATCGACGGACAGCACCGGCGCCGGCTGCGCCGCGGCAGCGAAGCTCGCCAGGCAGACCAGGGATATCGCGAGAAGGGGCCTCATGAACCTCTATTTTAGTGCCTGGCGGGGAGCGGCTGGTGTTTTCAGAGCGTGACGAAGCGGGTTCGGGCGGTCTCGAAAACCGGGGTTCCCAGATGGCGTTCGACGGCCAGTTGCAAATAGCGGAGGGTCTGCCAGTCCAGATCCCAGTAGGCCTTGGCGGCGTAGGCATCCAGCATGACCGGATCGGTTCCGGCAATCAGGGTTTTCTTGAAGGCCACGTCGGCGGGATTGCCTCCGCCCGGTCCGTTGCGCAGAAGCACCCGAAAGGCGTCGATCATGGTCAAGGTGGGACGCATGAAATCGGCGAGGTCCACCAGGCTTTCGTGAATGCGCTGATGCAGACGCTGGCGCTCGCCGCCCAGGATGCCGTACCAGTTCTTCATTCCTAGTGAGGCGCCGGTGAGGCTGTGGTGCTTGGCGACGGGCAAGTTGATCATCTTGTCGGCGCTCAGAAAAGGCTCGAGGACGGGCCAGGAGTGGAGCACCTGCCCGCGCAGATCGATTTGGCGGAAGAGGCGGTCCTCGGCGAGGATCACGTCGGCGCCCGCGGCGCGGGCGGCGGCGGCGATGCCGCTGCGGGCGAAGCAGGAGCGCGGGTCGTTGATGCTCACGTCCGTCACGATAACGCGGCGGGCGCCGGCATCCAGGCAAAGCCGGCACACTTCGGCGACCAACTGGGGATTGGTGTTGGCGGCTTGTTCGGCGGTGCGATCCCAGGCGGCGTTGGGCTTGACGACCACTACGTCGCCGCGCGAGACGAAGCGGCGGATGCCTCCCAGTTCCTCGATTGCGCGGCGGGCCAGGTGGGCGGGGTCGTCACCCTGAACGACCACCATTTCGGGCAGGGCGGCGTCCGCTGGAACCTGAAAGTTCGTGCGCACGGTGGCTGCGGGCGGCGCCGCGACCTGGCGGCCGCGCCCGTTCAACCAGACGCCAAGCCCGGCGGCAGCGGCTGTCATGCCACCCAGACGAAGCAGCCGGATCATCGCTTCGCGCCGCCCGGCCGGTGTGGCATCGAAATCCATGGCTGGTGGCCTTTGACTTCAAGACCAGTTTACGTCTAATCCTGGAGGAGTGAAGGCCGGATTCGGAGCTCGGGCGGCGGTTATCCTGATCGGCTTCACGGCTGCCATCGCCCAGATCGTGCTGCTGCGCGAGCTGATGGTGGTGTTCTACGGCAACGAGAGTTCGATCGGGCTGATGCTGGCAAGCTGGTTCTGCTGGACGGCCGCGGGCAGCGTCCTGGCCGGGCGGATTACGGAGCGTACCGGTGTCCTGTCTCGCTTAAGAGCGCGCAAGAGCGCGACCGGGGGGTCGCGCGCGGACGAGGGCGTCCGCCCCACTTTGGACCAGCCGCGACGCCTGATGGCCGGCATCCAGGTGCTGATCGCGGCCACACTGCCGTGGACCGTTCTGACCGTGCGTGCCGCGAAGGGTCTGCTGCAAACGGTGCCGGGCGAGGTGCTGGGGCCGGGCGCGATGCTGCTCACTTCGTTTTCCGTTCTCGGCCCGATTTGCATTCTTTCGGGAGCCCTGTTCCCCGTGGGCAGCAAGGTTTACCGGACGGCTGCCACGGCGTCGGCCGGTGAGGCGACGGGCTCGGTTTACCTCTGGGAAGCGGTGGGGTCGTCGGGCGGCGGGGTGGTGGCGGGATGGATGCTGATCCGGTATTTGAGCTCGCTCGAGATCGCGTGGTTGCTGGCCGTGCTGAATCTGACGGCTGCGTGCGGATTGGCTATCTCGAACCGGCGGCTGCGTTACGCGGCCATGGCTGTCCTGGTTGGGATTACCGCGGTCTTCGCGTTCTCCGGCTGGCCGCGAAACCTGGAAGCAATCTCCCAGCGGCACTTCTGGCGCGGCATGCACCTGGTGGCGACGCGCAACTCGGTCTACGGGAGCCTGGCGGTGGTGGGGACGGAAGGAAGCCGGAGCGTTTACGAAAACGGCGTAGTACTGTTCAACATGCCCGATCCTCCGGCTGCCGAAGAGGCGGTTCACTACGCGTTGCTGGAGCATCCGTCGCCGCGCACCCTGCTGATGATCGGCGGGGGACTCAACGGCAGTATCGCGCAGGCTCTGCGGCACCCCACGCTGGAGCGAGTGGATTACGTGGAACTCGACCCCGCCATCCTGGATCTCGCGCGAGAGTATTTTCCGAGCCAGTGGCAGGCTCTGCGGGCGGACCCTCGCGTGCGCGTGCACGTGACGGATGGGCGGCTGTTTCTGAAAACCACGCAGTCCACCTTCGATGTGGTGATCGTCAATCTGCCGGAGCCGCAGAACGCCCAACTGAACCGGTTCTACACGGAGGAATTCTTTCGCGAGGCGGCGCGAAAGCTCACGCCAACGGGGCTGGTTTCCTTCCAGTTGCGGTCGTCGGAGAACTACATCGGCCCGGAGCTGGGGCAATTCCTGCGCTCGATACACAAGAGCCTGCTGGCGGTGTTCCCGGAAGTGAAAGTCATTCCAGGCGAGACGGTCCACTTCTTCGCGGCGCGGCAGGCGGGCGTGCTGGCCTCGGGCGCGGACGAACTGCTGGCGCGGCTGCACGCGCGCAACATCGAAACCAGCTATGTCAGCGAGTACTTCATCCCGTTTCGGATGACGCCGGACCGCATGGCCGACATCGACGTGCAGATCCGGCCGGACCCAACGACGCCCGTCAACCGCGATTTTGCGCCGGTAGCCTATTATTTCGACGTGGCGCTGTGGAGCAGCCAATTCAATCAAGGGTATCGGGGGCTTTTCCGTGCGATGGCCGGCGTGAGATTCGGGAGCATGCTGGTCACGGTTGGGGTGGCGCTGGCGCTGCTGGTGGTGGGAGCGAGCGTTTGGACGACGACAAAAAATGTCCGCAGGACTGCGGACACAGCACGCAGGAATGCGTGCGCCACGGGACGATTCACGGCCGGCTTCTGCACGGCTTCGACGGGGTTTGCGACGATCGGCCTCGAGATGCTGCTGTTGTTGGCGTTCCAGGCGGTGTACGGCTATGTGTACCGGCAACTCGCGGTGTTGATTGCGGCATTCATGGCGGGCATGGCGCTGGGGAGCTGGCTCGGGATGCGGCGGCCGGCGCGCGGAATGCGCGTTCTGGCGATTACGCAGTTGCTGGCCGCAGCGGCGCCGCTGGTTCTGGTGGGACTATTCGCGGTCATCGAACGAGCGACCGGAACGCTACTGACACTGGCCGCGAGCCAGCTTGCATTCCCCGCGCTGGCGCTCGGTTGCGGGATGCTGGGCGGATTCGAGTTTCCGGTTGCCAGCCGGATCTACCCCAGCTTCCGCAGTTCGAGTAGCCGCGCGACTTCTTTGAGGCCTCTTTGAGGGGCGTTGCCGGCGGGAACAAGCGGGCGGTCTTTTGTTTCCATCGCGGCGTCGCGGCGGCTGGTTTGCATCGCCG
>JBAVIH010000048.1:0-4479 GCA_049686695.1 Bryobacteraceae bacterium
GCTCTATCCGATGGCCGTTTACACAGTTTAATTTACACCCTCCGCTTGAGAGGTGAGGCCGTACCCAAGCCAAGTGGTTACGTCGCGTCAGTCCCCGGCTCAGGTTCGTTTGCTGCCCTTTCGATTACGCCTGCCGTGGCGAATATCAGTGTGTGGCGGACAGACGCCACAGAAAGGGTCCTTGATGATGATAGAGTACCTTCGATACACCTGCAAGACCTGCGGTGCTACGTCGTACACGCAAGCCACGACCATCCAGTCGCAGGACGGGAAACGCCTTCTTCGATGCGCCTCGGGACACCAGCACACCTACGACGCAGACCAAACTGAATCTCTTCAGCTTGAGGCCAATCGAGAAACTCGCACCAAGCTGGGCCTCGATTGACCCGCCGCCCTAAGGGGCGCCCGATTCCGGCGGTCGTTCCGGCCGTCGGGCCCCCAGCCGCCGATCGGGCCCTCACGGCCCCGGTTCGGAATGAGCCTCGCGTCCAGTCCCAGCGGTTGCGGACGAGGGGGAGACCAATTCAGAGGACTCATGCTCCTCCAACAGACTGCCAAGTCTCCGGCCTGGGTGTATGTGGTAGCTGGGTCGAAGATGGGGGGAACGCGTCCGTGCTCAGTCGATTCCCTTTCGCGTGTCCCCCACCAGTCTTAGCCCCTCGACCACTTAGTTAATCTTCCCAACGTCGATTTCCTGACCTTTGACGGCTTGGCGGAATGCCGCCTCGCTTCTTCTGTCCAGCTTCACATCGTTGCCGCCGCCACAGTCAAGTTCCTTGCGACAGTAGGCGGTATAAAGCCGCCCAGCAGAAAGCAGGTCCATAACCCGCCATTCCTGGACTGTGTCCCGGGACGAGATCTGCTCCCAAATCTTGAACGATGCCACACACGAATTGGAAGCCCCGCTGTAGGCAACCGCTTCAACGCCTACCGACTGCGTATCGTTCGATTCGTTTCTCGCGTACTGATTGGCAAGTTCGCTACAGCGAAGCCGCCAAGAAAAGACCTCCGCGGTCCTCTTCTCGTGCAATCGCTGATAGCCCCGAACCCCTAAAGCGCCAACCGCGAGGCCGACGATGAACGTCAACGCTGCCATCCAGCCGCGTCCTATCATGACAGCTATCCTATCGCAATGACGACGGGCTGCATAAAACCGGTGCCAGGCTACACGCTTCCATTTTCCAGAACGGCTTCGATTTGCCGAACCAGTTGAATCGGAAATAAATTTCGGTAAATTTCGGGGACAGGCTAGGTAAATTTCGGGGACAGGCTACGAAACTTCGAAAATCGTCGACCGTTCTATTTCGGAGTTTTGTGGCCTGTCCCCGAATTGGCCCGATTGGGTGGTCTACTCCAAACGTCCCTTCGGCGGCGCCGAGCACGCCCTCCGGTACCTGGGCTGCTACACGCATCGCGTGGCGATTTCCAACCATCGGCTGGTCTCCCTGGAAGAGGGGCGCGTCACCTTTCGCTGGCGCGACTCCGCCCACAAAAACAAAAAGCGGTTGATGCGCCTACCCGTCGCCGAGTTCCTGCGCCGTTTTCTTCTGCACGCGTTGCCGCAGGGATTTGTGCGGATCCGGCATTTCGGATTCTTCGCCCACCGGCGGCGCGCGACACTGCTGCCGCTGTGCTTCCAACTGCTCGCCTCAGCAGGCAAGCCCACGCCCTCCCACGGATCGGAACGGAAATCGGATTCCGCTCGTTCCTTGTGGAGATGCCCACACTGTGGCGGGCCGATGATCGTCCTGGAGCGGCTTACTCCAGTGCAGGCTCGGCTCCGGTCGCCGCCACCAACGAGGACAGCACGCTTATGATTCGATCTTTCTCATCTCGAAGCCATGACATGCGCCAGCCGCCATGCCCGAGCTGTGCCCGGCGCACATGCCCGTCGACCGATGCGATGCAACGTTCCCGCGTTCTTCCCACCCGCGGCTCCCATTCCCACCTGCAAACCTGCGCGCACCCTCGCTCTTCCGTCACGCGCGCCACTTTGGCAACCATTCAAAACCCATAGCGCGCGGATGCCAAAGGCTTCCTTCAAGTCGCTGTATCGAAAACGCTCCGGCCTGTGAGATTCGCTCCTCTCCTCGAGCGCAGTTCCGCCGGAGCGTTTCCGATACAGCACTAAGACATATCGTTCCCAACCCAGGCGAACGCCCTCCATCCGCCAGCCTACGAGGGCGCCCGACGAGCGGCCGCCGATAGAAACCCCAACCCACCGGAGCATCGTAGAACGTCTCGGAAGGGGTCACTTTCGGAGACAGCCGGGGGCGCATCGTTGGGCCTTACCTAACGGCCATCGCTGATTAGGATGCAGATATACTAGTATGGAACTCCGAAACGGTGTTGGTAAGGGAAAGAGATTCCTTCGCGTTCCTGCTTGGATCGAGAGTATCAGGTGTGTATACCTTTTACTACGAAATAGAATCACGGGCGGAGATGGAGATTATGCTTTGGTGGGAACTTCTGAGACTTAAGTCCAAGAGATCGGATGCGCGCGCGCGCGCGGTGGAGGGATTGGCCGAAGTGGGCGGCGCGCGCGCTGTAGACCTGCTCATTACCGTCCTCAAATCCGATGGTGACGGGCGAGTGCGAGACCGGGCTGCAAACGCCTTAGGACAATTGGCGGACATGCGCGCCGTTGAGCCGCTCATCATAGCCCTCAGATCCGATGGCGACCCGCAGGTGAGGGGTCAAGCAGCAAAGGCTCTAGGGGGACTGGCGGATGGGCGCGCCGTTGAACCGCTCATCGCCGCCCTCGGGGACAGGGCCGGGGGGTCTACCTTTATCTATGCAGACAACAAAGTGGTCTTTCAGGAAGCGGCGAGGGCGCTCGGCAAATTCGTGACGCACGTGCCGTGCTTCCTCTCATGGAAACCCTAGCTCTCGGGATGAATGACCCCGACGCTGGTCGGTTGGCGGTACCTGCATTGAATGCGTTGGGGCATATCGGAAGCCTTCGAGCCTTGGGCGCTGTTTATTCGGTCGCGGTGTGCTGGACACCGCCGTCGGCGGAGGCACGCGCGGCAGCGGATGAGTTAGCTAGCGGGCGTTTATTTGGACTACAATATAAGGCGGCCATCTCCGGGGACTTCAGACTCGTCAGAGATCTCGAATCCAGGCAAAGCCACCTCGAACGGATGATGAGGATGACCGAGCATGGGCCGTGCGCCTGGAGTTCCGCGGCAATAGCTGCCCTTGAACGGATGGCTGACGGAAACGTCCTCGAAGAACCAGGAATCACCGATTCCGGCCGCTTCATCGTCAATGATGTGTCGGATTGGCCCAGGTACGAAGCGCCGGCGCTCCAAAACACAGAACCCACCATTATCAATATCGAGGAACTGATAGCCGCACTGAAGCATGACGACCGAAGTGTCAGCGCTGGCGCGGCAGCGAGCCTGGCGAGAAGCGGCGACCCGCGCGTCGTCGTCGCGCTCGTCAAGGTGCTTGACCAGGACCTGGAGGGACTCCGGCGTGCACGTGCGGGCAAATCGGCGAGGGAGCGCTACTGGAATAACCCAAATGAAGAAACCGAGGAGCGTCGACGTGAGCTTGCAGCGAAATTGCTGGGCGTCATCGGAGATTGCAGCGCCGTCCCAGCCCTGGTCGCGGCCCTGAAGGGGCCTCGAAGCTATAAGGTGCGCGCGGAGGCCGCACTGTCGCTCGGCTCAATTGGCGACCCGTCAGCAGCCCCCGCGTTGATCGCGTTGTTTGACGACAGCTTGGCAGAATCTCTCAAGCGTGAGGAAAGCGGTGACATAGACCTGACGGACCTGCTATTGGGATCCGACGGATCCAGCAAATGGGATTGCGAGTCGACGAGACTGCGCCGCGCAGCCATCGGAGCGATGGGGGCGATATATGACCCGGGTCATCTGGGTGTCCACCGGGTCCTAAGCGAGGCGCTCGAAAACGGCGGAACGGGCGTGCAGGGAGCCGCAAGGTCTGGCTTATTGTTGCAGAGGCAGCATAAGGTGTTGCTTGGCCGTTCGGGGGCCGCAAGAAAGGAGAGTGCGATCCCAGCGACAGTTCACGGAATATTTGATCTCGCCACACTTACCGAGCTTGCGGGCGCAAAGAGATGTTTGATGTGCGGCGGCGAAATGCAAAAGCAGCAGTTTTCTCTGACGTGTTCAAATGGCCACGAGAAATTGAACTACTTTGCGTTTGACAATTCATATGCCACACAATCCAAGGCACTCGCTGATTTACTGGCTGCAAGGGGTTACAGAGTTCAGAAGGCGGAAGACCGGGCACAGTGGAACATATTTGCTCATTTGACCTCACAGAAACAGTGAACTCGAGGGTGTAAATTAAACTGTGTAAACGGCCATCGGATAGAGCAGACGAGGGTGTAAATTAAACTGTGTAAACGGCCATCGGATAGAGCAGACTAGGAGAACCGATGGCAACCGACCTGATCGACACGAAGCTGATCGACACCCTGCTGACGGGCTACAAGAAGCCGGAAGA
>JBAVIH010000049.1:0-2382 GCA_049686695.1 Bryobacteraceae bacterium
ATTCAACCCTGAGTAGTGCGCTGCGAGCGGGGCGTGAGCGCTGATGACAGGTCCGCCCACAATTCTTGTGACTTTGTTTTCAGTTGATTACAGCCGAAGCGACGGCGGATTGCGGGGCTGCACAGATATCGTGTGAGCGAGAGGGAGTTCGGTTCCCGTCCTGCTTACCTGGCAATTCCTAACCGCCTTCCCCAACGGCCCACCCGCTCCGCCGGAGCGTTCCATTCCCGCTACGGCCGGATTCCCTCTCTTGCGTTACTTGCGCGAGCCGCGTTCCGGATTGCGCAGCCTGGATTGACGCGTCTTGTGCTTCTGCCGCTTGGGCTTACGAAACACGAAGGTGCCGCTGCCCAGGTATTCAGCCTGGTAATTCTTTTCCGCTGCCAAAGAAATTCTCCTCTTGGTGGGTAAAACCGCCTCTCCATTGTAGCGCGCTAAGCTGGGAGCGGGATGCCAAGGCCGCAGCCGATCAAACACTTAGGGCGCGCTTGTGTTGCGGCGCTGGCGGCGTTGTGGCTGCCGCTGACGCCCGCCCAGGCGAAAGATGCTGCGCCCAGCCAGGCCCAGTGCCGGCAGGTTCCCGAGATTTCCCGCCAGCTCGCCGAGATCACCGGCCTTCCTTTGCGGCGCCCGGTGCCGTGCGGTGTCATCGACAAGCAACAGGTCAAGGCCATTCTCAAGCAGCGGATCAAGGAAGATAACAGCCCGGAAGATATCCGCGCCGAGGAATTGACGCTCAAGAAGTTCGGCCTCATCCCCCCGGATTTCGATCTGGCCGCCAGCACCGTGGATCTGCTCACCGAGCAGGACGCCGCCTTCTACGATTACCACAAGCGCAAGCTCTTCCTGACCGGCGCTGCCGGCGGAGAATCGCAGGACACCGTGCTGGCGCACGAGCTCGCACATGCCCTGGCGGACCAGAATTTCAACCTGGCGCGCTACATCAGGCAGGCGCGCGAGAGCGACGACGGCTCGACCGCGCGGCTCTCCGTGATGGAAGGCCAGGCCACCTGGCTGATGAGCGAATACGCAGCGGGGCGGCTGGGGAAGACGTTGCTGGGCAACCCTACGCTGGCCGAAAGCATGGCCCGCATGATCGATTCCGGCAGCGGCCAATATCCGGTCTTCGAAAAAGCGCCGCTCTATATGCAGCGCTCGCTGCTGTTTCCCTATATCGAGGGGATGGCCTTTCAAAACGCCGTACTGGAACGCGACCACCAGAGCGGCTTCGCCGAGGTCTTCACCGACGCTCCCGTATCCACTTCTCAGATTCTGCATCCGGAAAAATACTTCGCCAAAGTGAAGCCCACCGACCCCGCGCTTCCCGATCCGCACCTGCCGCGCGGCTACAAGGGCCTGGTCAGCGGCTCGCTGGGTGAGTTGGAGCACGGCATTCTGCTGGAGCAATACGCGGGCAAGCCGCAGGCCCAGGAAATCGCTCCGCACTGGCGCGGCTGCCGTTTCGAGCTGCGCGAGAACAAGAAAGCCGCGCGCGTGGTGCTGCTGTATGCCGTGGAGTGGGACGACGAAGCCAGCGCCGCCCGTTACTTCGCCCTATACCGCCGGGTGCTCGAGAAAAAGTGGAAGCACCTGACGGTGGACGCGGAAACCGCGGACCGCATCGCCGGCACGGGCGACGATGGCCGCTTCGAACTGCGCCTCGCGGGCGCTGTGGTCACCAGCGTGGAAGGACTGGGGGCGGCGGGGCGGTAGGGCGGGCTCCAGGCCCATGATCTGGCGAGTTTCCGACAGGCCCACTGCAAGACCGCGGCCGTCGAAGGGGCTGGTAGGGACATAGGTACGGTTAGGGCGTTTCCCGTCAACTTGATCGCCTTGCCTAACTTCCGGGTGGCGCGTGGTTCGACCGCCGTCCGCTCCGGTGTCCCCGGACCTTCCACCGCGGGACGGGATATAACGGGCACATGGCCGCAGAGAAGCAGACTAACCGACAGAGACGGGCACGGTGGCGTCACGCCGTGTTTTCTGCGCGGCTGTCATCATAGAGCGTCCTCATACGTTCCAATACTGGGTATGGGCCGTTAGGCGTGCCGTGCGCAGCGGCGAGCCGCATCTCTATCGGGATCAAGATCGTCGGGATGATTCTCAGATCGCTCTCAGCCCAATAGGTGTACAGGATCTGTCTTGGGATGATGCGGAGTTCGTAGAGCCCTGCAAGGAACGAGTAGAACTGGGAAACAAAGCGACGCTGACAATGTAACGTAAATCGTTCCGCTTCGAGCCGTCGCTCGGGCGGCAAGAGGGTGTAAATTAAACTGTGTAAACGGCCATCGGATAGAGCAGACTAGGAGAACCGATGGCAACCGACCTGATCGACACGAAGCTGATCGACACCCTGCTGACGGGCTACAAGAAGCCGGAAGA
>JBAVIH010000050.1:0-6033 GCA_049686695.1 Bryobacteraceae bacterium
GCGGAGACCGGGGAGAACGCGGCGACCGCGGCGATCGCGGCGACCGCCGGGGTCCCGACCGCGGGCGATTCGAAGTTCCGCCCGAAATCGAGCTCGAGAAGCTCATTCACGACAGCCTTTATCTGGACAACCAGGCGCACTCCGTTGTCAGCCGCATGCGCGACATGGATTCCGGAACCAAGAGCCAGTTGCGCCGCCTCTATGGCGCGGTGCGCCGCGCCGTGCGCGCCCCCGAAAGCGGGCGCCAGCACGAATTCGTGATGCTCCGCGCGCGCCTGGCCTACACCATCGCGCGCCACGGTCTGCGCAGCCTGGACCAGTTGGAGAAGCTGCTGCTGCAGGTGACGCGGAAGAACGACACCAAGGGTTACGAGCGATTCAAAGACCTGTTCGAGGCCATCGTGGCCTACAACGAGTAAAGCATGAGCGCACACACTTCCCAAACTGAGTTGAAACTCATCGGCAAGCTGATCCTGGAAGCGGAAATGACCTGCGAAACCGGCCTGCACGTCGGTGCCGGCAAAGGCTCGCTCGAAATCGGCGGCTCCGACAATCCGGTGGCCAAAGACGCCTTCGGCAGACCGTATGTGCCGGGCAGTTCGCTGCGCGGCAAGATCCGCTCGCTGCTCGAGCAGAGCTCCGGCATGGCTGTCCCCGCCGAGCTGGTGTACCTTTCGCGCCGCAAGGGTCAGGAAGTCCGCATCCACCAGAGCGACCGCGCCGATGACGATATCTGTCTCCTGTTCGGCCGTAGCCCGGGGCGCATGGAGCGGGTGCAGGGCGAAACGCTCGAGACCACCCAGGCCACGCCTGCCCGGCTGGCCGTGTTCGACGCTCCGCTCGATGTGGAGAGCATCACGCCGCAGATGCGCGAAAACCTGGACGACGAGCTGACCGAAGTCAAGAACGAGAACGCCATCGACCGCATCACCTCCCAGGCCAACCCGCGCACCATCGAGCGTGTGCCGGCCGGCGCGCGCTTCCACACGCGGCTGGTGATGGACGTGCTATGCGAAGAAGACGGCCCGCTGTTTCTGCGCGTGCTCGAGGGCCTGCGGCTGCTCGAGGACGATGCGCTCGGCGGCGGCGGCTCGCGCGGCAGCGGACGCGTGTCCTTCAACAAGCTGCGCCTGGTCTGGCGCGGCCGCGGCTATTACGCCAAGGGTGCGGCGGAAAAAGAAATCGCGGCGGGCGCCGCCCTGGGAGTGATTCAGGCAGCGGTCGCCGATTCGGCCTTCTCCTTCCTGCGCGAGGAATCATGACGCCTGGGCTGGTCGTCAGGCTACGGCCGACGGGGCCGTGGCGCGTGGGGCCCGATTCGGGCGCGCGGAACCGCGTCGATTCGATCTACCACAGCGATTCCGTGTACGCCGCAGTGACTGCCGCAATGGCGCGCCTCGGCGCGTTCGACGAGTGGCTGGACGCGACCGCGCGCGGCGGCGAGCCGGCGGTGTCCTTCAGCTCCTGCTTCCCCTTTCTCGATGAAATCGGCTTCGTGGTGCCGCCGCGGACCATCTGGCCGCCGCGGTCGCCTTCCCTGATGGGCGCCCGCGTGCGCTGGAAAAGCGCCCGATTCGTGCCGCTCACCATGGTGCAGGCGCTGGTGGCGGGCGTCCGGCCGGATGAGAACGCGTGGAACATGGACGGCCCCAGCGAATGCCTGGTGCCGGCCGGTCGCTTAGGCCCCTTCCGCACAGCGGTCCGCTGGAGCGCCGCGGTGGACCGCTTGAGCGGCTCGAGTGAACGGCATTCCATCGCGTGCCTCGAATTTCGCGCCGGCGCCGGCCTCTGGCTGGTGACGGCTTTTCGCGACGAGCCGGCCTGGAGCCGCTGGCGCGATCCGGTGAAGGCCGCCTTCCGCCTGCTGGCCGATAGCGGCTTCGGCGGCGAACGCTCGCGCGGCTGGGGCCGCTCGGAAGCTCCCGAGTTCACCGAAGGCACCCTGCCGGAGATGATCCTGCCGCTGCCGGGTGGCAGGCCGGTCGAAACGGCTCCGCCGCCGACCGAGGCGCCCGGCACCGGCGAAACGGCAACCACTCCTTCCGCATCCGATCTGGAATCGCTGGCTTCCGCGCCCGAGGTGGAAAGTGGGGCAGGCGATTCCGCCTGCCAACCCGAGGAACCGCTAACCTCCGCCCGCGGAGAGCATGTCCCGGCACAATCCGAAGCGCCCGACGGCAGCACCTTTCTCGATATCGCAGGCGAGGCCTCCTACGCCGCGCGCGAGACCGCATCCGCCGTCGGCGTGCTCGAATTGGAAGAGCCCGTCGAAGTTGCCGAAGACCTCGTTGAAGAGGAACCCGTGCCCGAGGTCCTGCCCGAAGAGGCAGCCATCTTCGAGGCCGGCCCCAAGCCGCACTGGTTGCTCTCGTTGTTCGCGCCGGCCGGGCACGACGCGGTGGATTGGTCGCGCGGCAATTACTGGCTGGTCGAGCGTGGTGGGCGCATCGACAGCCCTGCCGGATCGGGCGAATTGAAAAAAACTGTGCGGATGGTCGGGGAAGGATCGGTGATCTATGCCCTGGCCGCGCCCTGCGGCGCTGCGCCCGACGTGGCGCCCGGCGGTTTCCCGCATCCCGTGTTCCGCGCCGGCTTCGCGGTTTCCGTCCCGCTGCCCGAGGTGAGTTGATGCGATACCGCCTCACATGTCTGACGCCGCTGCTGGTCGGGGACGGCCGCAAGCTGAGCCCCATCGATTACATGGTCTGGAAGGACCACGTCAACGTGCTCGACCAGTGGCGCATTTTCCGCCTGCTCGCCAAAGGGCCGCGCCTGGATAGCTACCTGGCGCAGCTCAAGACGGCCGACAAGCTCGAGTTCGCCTCCTGGGGCGGCTTCGCGCAGAATTTCGCCGGCCGCCGTATACCCTTCGAAAGCGCGGCCTATTCGGCTTATTGGAACCGCGCCGCCGGCGAGAGCCTGCACATCCCCACCTTCGCCGCCGGAGCTTCCGGGCCCTATCTGCCCGGCGCCGCCATCAAGGGAGCCCTGCGCACCGGCATGCTGTTCGCCAACTGGCGCGACGGCATGTTGCAGGACGTCGCGGCAAAAGTGAAGACCGACCGGCCTCCGCGCCGTCCGGCGGAAAGCGTGGAAGAACAGGCGCTCGGGTCGAGCGGCTCCAGCCGCATGCGCTTCGTGAGCGCGGGCGATTCGTCCGTTGTCGCCAACGACGCATTCAAAGTCTACCTGCTCCGCACCTCCACGCTGCAGCCACGCGGCGGCGGCCTGGTTTTGGGATGGAAGCAAAGCCCGCGCGGCGCCGTGGATGGCGCGCGCCCCGAGGACAGCACCCCGGCCTTCGCCGAAATGGCCGCGCCCGGCACGGTCTTCGAGGGCCGTTGGGACGAGAACCGTTTTCTGCTCTCGCCCGAAGTGCGCCGCAGCGTGCGCTGGCCGGAATCGTTGAACCGCGCCCGTTTCTTCGAAGCCGCTAACATTTACGCCGCCGGCCTGCTCGCCTTGCAGCGCAATTACGCATCCTGGGCTGGCATGGGCCTGCTCGACCAGAGCCTGCAAGCTCTGGAGCAGCGCCTGGCTGCGGCGCGCGAGCGAGGCTCCTGCCTGCTCTCGCTCGGCTGGGGAGGCGGCCTGCCCGCCAAGTGCGCCTGGCTCGATACCAGCAACTCCGATTACCGCGACATCCTGCGCCAGTACGTGATTTACAACCGCGCCCTGGACAGCAATCTCCCGTTCCCGAAAACCCGCCGCATAGTTTTCCTGAACAACCGGCCGGCAACGCTGCCCGGCTGGGCCGAGTTGGTTATAGCGGAATAGGCGCCGCGCCCTTGTACCAACACCCGATCCCCCCGGAGGGCCGGGGATAACGCGGCACTCAGGCATCAGCGACGGCAGGAACAGCGCCCCGAAAGGGTACGAAATCCGGAGACAGGGCCGACCGAATTTCGGGGTTTCGTGGCCTGGAATGCCCGGAGCGAAGCTCGCTCCGAACACTACTCCGTCAAGTACAGACCGTTGACCTCAGACGCCGAAAGGGCACGGCTGTAGATCCGGACCTCGTCGATATCACCGTAGAAGTAGCTGTTGCGGAGTCCGTTCGTTCCGATATTGAAGTCGTATAGCGGGTCCTGCCTGGGGGGGCGCAAGGACGAGCCAGCGTCGAAAATGCCGGGAACTTCCGAACCGTCCACGTAGAGGTGCGGGGCCCCCGTAGTTGAATCGTAGGTCACCGCGACATGGATCCAGGTTCCAACCTGGAATGGTATGGGGTTGGACCGATAGGTGTCCTGCCCACCGTTGAACTGGTTTAGTATCACGAGCTTGCCGTTGGCGTCGATCAGGAAATCGATCGCTCCGTTGACATTTCCGAACCCTCCATTCGAGACGATCCTTTGCTCCCAACCGAGACCGGCAGGACGGACCCAGGCGCTGATAGAGTAAGACATTAAGTGCAGACTGGACGGATTGCCCAGGTCCACGTAGGAATCTCCATCAAAGTGCAACGCCTGACCGATCTTTCCGCTGGTCGCAGTTGCGCCATAAATTGTGCCGTTGTTGCCCAGGCCGCTCTTGTCGAGTGCCGTGCTCCCCGAGATGTCTGTGCTGTCGAAGGTCCACCATCCCACAAGCCCGCCGTAGGCCCCGGCGAAGGTGATCGTTCCACCTGTTGTGAGGGTCTGGGTCTGAGGGGCGGGCGTGGTGTAGCCTGGGACCGCGCCAAAGGTGATCGTGTAGGCGCCCGTCGGAGCATTGGCTTGCGTCCAGGAGGTCCCCGAGCCTGTATAGCCGGCCGGCCCTGAGAGGGTGAAGGTGGCAGCGCTCAAGTCAGTCGTCACCTGGATCGTGCCGGTGCCCGGCGCAATCACGATGCGCCCGATTTTGTTGCCACTTTCCTCGGTGAACCACAGATTACCGTCCGGCCCTTCCGTGATCCCGTCGGGCCGGCTCGCGGCGGTCGGCACCGTGAATTCCTTGATGACGCCACCGGGGGTGATCCGCCCGATGTTGTTGCCCGATACCTCGGTGAACCACAGGTTGCCGTCCGGCCCAGCCGTGATCCCGAAGGGGTCGCTGCCGCCGGTTAGCACGGGGAACTCCTTGATGACACCAATGGGGGTGATCCGCCCGATCTTGTTGCCCGATACCTCGGTGAACCACAGATTGCCGTCCGGCCCCGCCGTGATCGCGCCAAGGCTGCTGCCGCAGGTTGGCACGGGGAACTCCTTGATGACACCGCTGGGGGTGATCCGCCCGATGTTGTTGCCCGAAACCTCGGTGAACCACAGATTGCCGTCCGGCCCCGCCGTGATCCCGCCGGGGTTGCTGCCGCCGGTTGGCACAGGGAATTCCTGGATGACACCGCTGGGGGTGATCCGCCCGATATTGTTGCCATTCCACTCGGTGAACCACAGATTGCCGTCCGGCCCCGCCGTGATCGCATTGGGGCCGCCAGCGTCGGGGAACTCCTTGACGACACCACCAGAGGTGATCCGACCGATGTTGCTGGCATTTTGCTCGGTGAACCACAGATTGCCGTCCGGCCCCGCTGTGATCAAATTGGGGCCGCTGGTGGCGGTCGGCACGGGGAACTCCTCGATGACACCACCAGGGGTGATTCTCCCGATATTGTTGCCGTAATACTCCGTGAACCACAGATTGCCGTCCGGCCCCGCCGTGATCGCTGGGGGATAGCTGAAGGAGGTTGGCACTGGGAATTCGTTGATGCTGACGGTACCCGTCGTTGACGTGTCGTAAGTTCCGGCAAAGGAGATGGTCCCTCCGGCTGAAAGCGTCTGGGTCTGGGCGACGGGCGTGGTGTAGCCCGGGATCGCGCCGAAGGTGATCGTGTAGGCGCCCGTTGGAGCATTGGCTTGCGTCCAGGAGGTCCCCGAGCCTGTATAGCTGGCCGGCCCCGAGAGGGTGAAGGTGGCAGCGCTCAAGTCAGTCGGAGGGTGTAAATTAAACTGTGTAAACGGCCATCGGATAGAGCAGACTAGGAGAACCGATGGCAACCGACCTGATCGACACGAAGCTGATCGACACCCTGCTGACGGGCTACAAGAAGCCGGAAGA
>JBAVIH010000051.1:0-14901 GCA_049686695.1 Bryobacteraceae bacterium
GGCCTACGCGCTGATGCTGGCCGGCCTGCGCTGGTTAGGCCGGCGGCCGGAACGCGACGCGGGGCTGGCGGCGGTCGCCATGGGCAACGCGCTGGCCTGCGTGGCCACTTTGCCGATGGCGCTTCCGCTGCGGTCGCTCTCTTTCGCCGATGGCGCGGTGGTCCTCTACCTCGGCGTGTTCCAGATCGGCCTGGCTTATGTTTGTGTCACGCGCGCCATGCGCCACGTGACCGCCTTCGAGGCCAACACGGTGCTGCTGCTCGAACCGGCGCTGAATCCGGTTTGGGCGTGGATGGTGCATGGCGAGCGCCCGCCGGCAATGGCCCTGACCGGCGGCGCCATCATCCTTTCCGCCACGCTCGTGCACACCTGGCGCCAGCGGCGGGCTTGAAGTTCGGTCACGGTTAAGCCGCCGCTAAGGCCAGTTTGGCGGAGCGGTCCTCATTGAGGCTGCCGGCCGAACCGGCGAAGCGGACTGCCAGTACCGTTCGATCGGCGGGTTGGCCGGTGCCATCGCCATACCGCGCGACGGCGTCCAGAATACGCTCCACCAGGACCTGCGGAGGATCGTCCGAGTGGTTCCGCAGCGTCTCGACCGCGCACGCCTCGCCCGAGACGCGACCGGCGCCGTCCACCGCGTCGGTGACGCCACCGGTGAAGGCAATCAGCATGTCGCCGGGACCGAGCGCCACGGTCCGCTGCCGGTACACCGTTCTGCTGGTGAGCCCGAGCACGGTTCCGGTCGGCTCCAAACGATGGACGCGAGAATGACCGGCGCGAAACAGAAGCGCCGATTCGTGGCCCGCGCTCAAATAGCGCAGCACGCGCCGCAACGGGTCGATGCAGACAAAGAGGAGGGTGGTGAGCGAACCCTCCCAAGCCACATCGCACAGAGCGCGGTTGAGCCGCGACGCCGCGGCGGCAAGAGCATCGGGGCCGCCGGCGGCGATTCCACGGAAGTGCGCCTCAACGGCTGTCGTCATAGTGAGGGAGGAAATGCCGGGCCCGGGTATCTGCCCAATGGCCGCGTGCAGACGATGGCCATCGAGCGGGATGAATTTGAAGAAGTCGCCAGTCGAGTTGCTGGCCGGCCGGCACGCGCCGTGGTAGTCCAGGCCGGGAATCGACCGGCTCGCCATCCCCTGCGCAGGTTGAAAAACGAGAGCCGGGTTTTCATCGGTTGGCGAAGCCACGAACGGGACAAAATCCGCTTGCTGATTTCGAGTGCTCATACTGATTTGACGTGCGAACCGGCGCGAACGCCTACACCGGAACCTGAAGATTGGGTGAAGATTCGCCGAAGTTTGTGCGCTTGTACACCGTGCCTCGCGTACACACTGTGAGCACATGGAAGCAACAGGCGTTCACAAGCTACCGGCCGGTAGAGTCGAGGATGGGCGCGGGTGCCGACTGGCTTTACCGCAGGCTCACGAAGACCGCCGGCGCTGCCGCCAGTGCTATTCTCTGAAGAGACTCCGATGACCGATTCCGCCGAGCGGTGCGTTTGTTCTGTGCGTCTGGCGATGGCGGCGTACCTGGCTGTGGTCTCCTGGCCGTTCGCCGCCGGCCAGCAGCCCGCCGCTCCCGCAGCGCCGCAGAACCTGCCGGAGATCAGCACCCGGGAAGAAAAAACCACCTTCAGCGCGCGCGTGAACCTGGTGATGGTGCCGGTAGTGGTGCGGGACAAGCAGGGCCGCATCGTGGAGGGTCTGACCAAGGGGTCTTTCCGCCTCTTCGACAAGGGCAAACTGCAGGAGATCGAGCGGTTCACGGTGGAGAAGCCGGGCAGCACCCCGGCTCCCTCCATCCCGCCGGCGGAGCCGAAACCGTCAGGCGAAGGTGCACCGGCATCGAACTCCGCGGCTGCCGTCTCCGCCGCGGCCCTGCCGCGACGCTTTATCGGGTATCTGTTCGACGACATCCATATCGACGCGGGCGACCTGATGCGCTCGAGCGCCGCGGCCCGCCGCCAGATGGAATCCCAACTGAAGCCAACCGACCGCGCCGCCATCTTCACCCTCTCGGGTCAGGTCACGGTACCCTTCACCGACGACCGGGACGAGTTGCGCAACGGTCTGGCACGCCTGATGCCGCGCCCCATCGCCAGAGCCCCCGGCCAGCAGTGTCCCGATATCAGCTATTACCAGGCCGACATGATGGTGAACAAGAGCGACCCGCAGGCCATCGGCGCCGCGACAGCCGAAGTCATCGCCTGCCTGCACATGAGTACCCCCCAGGAGATCAGCTCGGCGCAGCAGATTGCGATGTCGGATGCGCAGAGCGTGCTGGGCGCGGGGCAACACGAAACCCAGGTCTCGCTGGCGGTGCTCCAGGACATTGTGCGGCATATGTCAGGCATGCCCGGCGAGCGCGTCCTGGTGCTGGTTTCCCCGGGCTTCCTCACTCTGGCCGAATTCAAGTCGGAGGAGAACGAGACCATCGAGCGCGCTCTGCGCGCTAACGTAATTATCAACACCCTGGATGCGAGAGGCCTCTATACGACCGGCGTCGACGCCTCCCGCAGCATGATTGACCCGAATGCAGAACGGATCAAGCAGAACATCGAACTGCAAAGCAACATGGAGTTGGATGGCCTGCTCGCCGAGATTGCGGCCGGTACGGGCGGCGTCTTTTTTCATAACAACAACGATCTGGAGGAAGGCTTCCGCCGCACGGCCACCAGCCCCGAGTTGTATTACGTGCTCGGCTTCCAGCCGCAGAACCTGAAACTCGACGGCAGCTTTCACGGATTGAAGGTCACTCTCGAAGCGAAGGCCGGCTACACCATCGAGGCGCGCAAGGGCTACTATGCGCCTACTCACCTGGAGGACGCCGCGGCCACCGCCAAGCGCGAGATCGAAGACGCGGCTTTCTCGCGCGAAGAGCTAAGCGATCTGCCGGTCACCATGCGCACCCAGTTCGTCAAGGGCGCGGGTGAGACGTTTGCGGTGACGGTGCTGGCGCACCTCGATCTGGCGGGCGCCAGGTTCCGCAAGGAGAATGGCCGCAACCTGGATAATGTGACGGTGGTCGCGGTGTTGTTCGATCGCAACGGGAACTGGGTGACGGGATTGGAGAAGCACATCGACCTTCGCCTGCGCGACGAGACCCTCCAATACCGCCTGCAGCAGGGTATGACAGTCCGCATGGGCCTGGAGGCCAAACCGGGTTTGTACGCGGTGCGGCTGGTGGTGCGGAACTCGGAAGGCGCGCTGATGTCGGCCATCAACGGTGCGCTCGAAATACCGTAGCCCGTGAGTATGGGTTGCCGATTCGATGGAATGCCATTCCACAAGCCGTTGAAGAACACAACAACTTCGCGATCCGTATGGGTAGCCCAAGCGGGTTGCGGCTGATTCCGCGAGCCGGGTTGGCGTGGTCGTGTGTGGGAATAGCTCGGAAGAGTCTGGCACTAATCCTGTCTATCGGTCAGACTGAAAGAAAGAAGGTGACGGCCGGCATCTTCCATGGGCTCGACGCTAGCTTCCAGTCGGCGGAAGACGCGCCCGATGCCGGCCGCCGCCGGGACATATTATAGAAAGAAGAAAGGCGACGATATGCGAATCTGCGAATTAGCCGGACTCGTTCTTCTAGCGGCGATGGCGGCGCCGGCGCAGCAAAGCGGACCGGTCCCCAATTCGGGCGTGGTGATCCGCACCGAAACCAAGCAGGTGCTGGTGGACGCAGTGGTGACCGACAAGAAGGGCCACTACGTCTCCGATCTTTCGCAGAAAGATTTCAAGGTGCTGGACGACGGCAAGGAACAGACGATCCGCAGCTTCGCCTATGAAGCCGAGGAAGCTTCGCCCAATAGCGCCCAGAAGCATTACCTGGTGCTTTTCTTCGACAACTCGACGATGAGTTTTGGCGATCAGGCGGTGGCGCGCCGGGCGGCGGGCAAGTTCATCGAGGCGAATGCCGGGCCCAACCGTTACATGGCGGTGGTCAACTTTACCGGCGGTGTGAAGATCGCGCAGAACTTCACCGCCGACGCGGTGACATTGAAGCAGGTGGTCAGCGGCGTAAAGGTCGCCAACGTCGATCCGAACGCGGGAGCGCCGTCGATTGGCAGCGACGCCTCCACCCCGTCCGGGTCCCCTCTGGGCACCGACTTGCCCGGCTTAGGGGCCGGTATGGAAGCGGAGTTCGGGCAGCGCGATTTGCTGATGGGTCTGCGGGCGGTGGCCAAAGGATTGGACACGATTCCGGGCCGCAAGATCCTGGTGCTGTTCACCGAAGGCTTCCCGCTGACCCTGCAGATCCGGTCTGAGATGACGGCCGTGACGGATACCTGCAACAAGGCCAATGTGGCGATCTATCCGATCGATGTGCGCGGCCTGGTGGCGGCGCCCCCGCCCGGTTTTCCGCAGAGCGTTCCGCAGGGTCCGACAATGAGGACGGCTCCGCTTGGCGATTCGATCCCCGCCGCTCCGCACGGCGGCATTCTGGCGGCGCTGGGGCGACTGGGCGGTGGCTTCGGCATGGTGCAGCCCGTCGCCTATTTCCAACGCGGCCCAACCGGCGGCGGGGGCGGCACCGGCGGCGGGGGCAGCGGAGGCGGTGGCGGTGGCAGGTCCGGGGGCGGAAGTCCATCCCCGTCCCCTTCTCCGTCCCCAAGTCGTGGGCCAACTGGAACGACCACGGGTACCACCGGCACCACCACCGGCACGGGCACACGTGGTGGGACCGTCAACAACAATAACAACGTCAACAACAACATTTACAACACGACGCCGCGGATCATCGTTCCGCAGCCGCCGCCCACCGCAAACACCAATCAGGAATTCATGTACATGCTGGCCGATGGCACCGGCGGATTCGTGATTGCCAATACCAACGATTTACTGGGCGGCCTGGACAAGATCGGCAAGGAGCAGAACCAGTACTACCTCATCGGGTACACGCCGGCGGACTCCCTGGAAGGAAGCTGCCACGTGTTGAAAGTGAAAGTGGAGCACGGATACACGGTACGGGCGCGCAGCGGCTATTGCAACGTCAAGCGGTTGAACCTGCTGGAAGGCAAGCCGGCCGAACGCGACCTGGAGACGCGCGCGGCCGCCGGCGTTTCCGGCACCATCCAGTCGGCCGCCATGCAGACGCCGTTCTTTTATTTGTCTCCCAACGCCGCGCGTCTCGACCTGGCCCTCGAGATTCCTACCAACTCCATCCAGTTCGCCAAGGTGAAGGGACACCAGCACGCCGAGGTCAACATACTGGGGATTGCATACGGCCCCAATAACGCGGTGGGCGCGCGGTTCAGCGACACGGTCAAGCTCGACTTCGCCGATAAGAAAGAGCTCGAGGCCTTCCTGAAAAA
The DNA here is from genome assembly GCA_049686695.1 of Bryobacteraceae bacterium. Lineage (GTDB taxonomy): Bacteria > Acidobacteriota > Terriglobia > Bryobacterales > Bryobacteraceae > Bog-375. The sequence continues at coordinate 5,318 of JBAVIH010000051.1, forward strand.
GCCCTTCCTGCACTACGACAACCAGTTCGATCTGGCCGCCGGTTCCTACGACCTGAAGGTGCTCTTCAGCTCCGGCGGCGACGAATTCGGCAAGCTGGAGAAGGACCCGCTGACCGTCGACCCGTACGATGGCAAGTCTCTGTTCATCAGCGGAATTGCGCTCAGCACCGATTTCCACCAGATCAGCGGAGTGGATTCGGACATGGATGCCGCGCTGCTGGACGGCCGCGCGCCGCTGGTGGCCCAAGGCACGCAAATTACGCCGGGCGGCAGCAACCGTTTCAAGAAGGCCGACACCGCGCTCTGTTACCTGGAGGTTTATGAACCGCTGCTGCGCGCCACGGAAGCCTCGGACCAGGCCGCCGCGGCCAAGCCCGCGCCGGCCGCTAACGTGACCATCCAAATCCGCATGCTGGACGCCAAAACCGGTAAACCGAAGACCGATACCGGCCCCCTGGATATCAGCAAATTCGTCAAGCCGGGCGACCCGGTCATCCCGGTCGCATTCCGTCTCAAGGTCGATGAGCTCGAGGCCGGCTCCTACATCGCCGAAATACGGGCCGCCGACGTCACCCACCGCGTGGTCGCCCGCAAAATCCCGTTTGAGGTGTTGGAGTAAGCGTGGCGCAGGCCCTCGGCCGGCGAACTCTTGACTTGTGCTTTCCTACCGCAGCAGCGCTTCCGCTCCGCGCTGGATGAGGGCGGCGGCGGCTCCGCCGGCCAGCGCGGAAACCGACGCCGCGGCGGCGCCCTTGCGCTTCCACTCTTCGTGCACGGCGTGATAGCCCAGGTAAATCAGCCAGCCGGCGGTAAGGCCCAGCGGGTAGACGGTCCACAGGCTGCCCAGGTGCGGAGCCAACGCGAGCGCCAGTCCACCGCCGGCCAGGGTGGCGCCTTCCGCCACCAGGCACCAGATCAGCGCCAAGGCGCGCGATGGCACTGCCGCCCGCATCACGCCGCCCAGCGCCACGCCCTCCGGCACTTTGTGCAGCGCGATGGCGATGGGCACGGCCACACGCAGACCGAGCGGGGCAGCGTGCTGCACCACCGCCACGCTCCAGCCGTCGAGCAAGCTGTGCAGCGCCGCGGCTACGATCAGCGGAGCGGCGAACCCGTGCAGTTCGGTGCCGCAGGCGCTGTGATCGTGGTTGTGGGCGCAGTCGGGGCAAATCGGATAAGCGTAGCGATTGACGAAGAACAACAGGCCATAGCCGCCGGCGCACAACCCGAGGGTGAGGGGCCAACTGGAATCCTCGGCCAGTTCCGGCAACAGGCCGAACAGGGCCACCCCGATCAGCACGCCGGCGCTGAAGGGCACCACCACGGCGATCCGGTTGCGCAGGCCGGTCAGCCATATCCCCAACACTGCGCCGACGCAGCCCACCAGCGCCGCCAGCGCCGGCAACGCGACGCCCGATTGGAACCAGATGAAGGCCAAGCCCTTACTCTAGCAGGAGCGCTGGGCCCCGGTTGCATCGTTCACTTATGCCTCAGCCATTGCCGAACGCCTTTGGTGGTCTGTCAACGCTCACCACCGCAGCACGCAGCCCTGGCGACAGAACGACAAAAAAACGATCGTCTGTCCTACCTGTACCCGCCGGCAGCGGGGGCTGCCGCACCCCGAGTTGCAAAAATCGACGGTGGAACAGTCCAGCCGACTGAAATCGTCCATGATTTCAATACCCATATCTGTTTTCAATAACCGGCACTGTCATTTTTTTCTACACTTTGAGGTCAAATTCTGCTAAAACAGAGTTAGAGGTCTCTATATATGCCCAAAGCAATCCTCTATGACAGCACCCTATGCATAGGGTGCAGGGCTTGCGAAGGCGCTTGCGCCGGACGTTGGGGACTTCCTTACAACGATAAAATCGCCGCCGAGGAAACGATTTCAGCGCATAAACTCACCACTATTGTGACGCATGGAGATCACTTTTGCCGCCGTCTATGTATGAATTGTCTACAGCCAGCGTGCGCTTCGGTGTGCCCGGTCGGCGCTTTGCAGAAAACCGCGCTAGGTCCGGTCACCTATGACGCAGGGAAGTGCATCGGGTGTCGATATTGCATGCAGGCGTGCCCGTTCCAGGTGCCGACCTACGAATGGTCCAGCCGGCTGCCGCGCATGCGCAAGTGCGACATGTGCTTTGCCCGCCAGAGCGCCGGGAAGCTGACAGCGTGCGCCGAAATCTGCCCGACAGGCGCCACCTTCAATGGCGAGCGCGACGCACTGATCGCCGAAGCGCGCCAGCGGCTGGCGGCCAAGCCGGACCAGTACTATCAGAAAATCTATGGTCTCTCCGAGGTGGGCGGCACCTCGGTGTTCTTCCTTTCGGCGGTGCCGTTCGAGCAGATCGGTCTGCGCACGAACCTGCCGCGCGAGTCGATGCCGATGCTCACCTGGCGCGTGTTGGAACTGCTGCCGGACGTGGTCTCGACGGGCTCGGTCCTGCTCGGTGGCATCTGGTGGATCACCAACCGCCGCGCCGAGGTGGCACGCAAGGAGGGACCGCGCAAATGAGGGGCAGGTTCCCCAAGATCACGGTGTGGCGGGCGATCTTCGCCGCCATCCTGCTCAGCGGGGCGTATGCGACCTATCTGCGCATTGTTTATGGCCTGGGCGGATCGACCAATTTGAGCGACAAATTCCCCTGGGGCCTCTGGATCGGCTTCGACGTGATGTGCGGCGTGGGTCTGGCGGCGGGCGGGTTCACCCTGGTGGCGATGGTCCACATTTTCAACATCAAGCAATACCGCCCGGTGCTGCGGCCCGCCATCCTGACTGCCTTCCTGGGTTATCTGCTGGTGACGCTGGGCCTGCTTTACGACGTGGGACGCCCCGACCGGATGTGGCACCCGCTGGTGATGTGGAATCCGCACTCGGTGATGTTCGAGGTGGCGTGGTGCGTCACGCTCTATAGCACCGTATTGTTCCTCGAGTTCCTTCCCATTGTCTTCGAGCGCTTCGGCCTGCACAAGCCGCTCGAATGGATTCACCGCATCTCGGTGCCGATGATGATTCTGGGCGTGCTGCTTTCCACGCTGCACCAAAGTTCGCTCGGCACGCTGTTTCTGATCGTGCCCGAGAAGCTGTATCCGCTGTGGTACACGCCGATTCTGCCGCTGCTGTTTTTCGTTTCGGCGATCGCGGTGGGCCTGGCCATGACGATTTTCGAATCGTGGCACAGCGCCCGCGCCTTCGGACGCGCGCTGGAGTTGCCGCTGCTGGCCAGCATCGGGCGCGTGCTGGCGGTGGCGATGAGCGTGTATCTGTGGATCCGCTTCCTCGACCTGCTGCATCGCGATGCGTTCGGGCTGCTGCTGCGGAACCGGACCGAGACCTGGCTGTTCCTGCTCGAGATCGCGCTAGCCGTGGTTCCCACCGCGCTACTCTACCAGTCGCGCATCCGCCGCAACCCGGCCGCACTGTACATCTGCGCGGTGATGGTGGTGTTCAGCTTCATCGCCAACCGGCTCAACGTGGGCATCACCGGCCTGGAGGCGGGCAGCGGCACCCACTATATCCCGAAATGGAGCGAGGTGGCGGTGACGCTCTCGCTGGTGGCCATCGGCTTTGCGATTTTCCGCGTAATCGGGGAGCATTTCCCCGTTTTCGAAGCTCACTCGCCGCAGTCCGGGCTTTCGGAAACGGAACGGAAGGAGGCTGACCCAATCGCGGTAAGGTGACTTTTTTCCGCTCAATCCGGCTGGGACTCGCCGCCAAGCTGGCGGTCGCGGTGATCGTCAGCACGGCTGTGTTCTTCACCCTGTTCGGGTACGTCAATCTGCGCGTGGAGCGCCGCCAGTCGGAAGGTTTGATGGTGCAATCGGCGGACCGGGTGGCCGACATCATCCTGCGCAGCACGCGCTACGACATGATGCGCCATGACCGCGACGCGCTTTACAACGTGCTGCAAGAGGTGGGCAGCGAGCCCGGCATTCAGCGCATCCGGATCTTCAACCGCGACGGGCGCATCATGTTTTCCACCGAAGCGCGGGAGATCGACACGGCGGTGGATAAGTCGGCCGAGGCCTGCTACGGCTGCCACGCGCAATCGCAGCCGCTGACCAGGCTCAACCGGCCCGATCGCGCGCGCCCGTTTTGGGACAAGCAGGGACATCACCTGATCGCGGTGATCCGCCCCATCGCCAACGCGCCGGAATGCTCGAGCGCGGCCTGCCACGTTCACGACGCCGGCCAGCAGGTGCTGGGGGTGGTGGACGCGCAGTTGTCGCTGGCCCCCGTGGACGCGCAGATCGCGCACAACCAGGCCTCGCTCGGCTGGTTTCTGCTGGGTGGGATCCTGCTCGGCTCCGGCCTGGCGGTGGCCTTCATCTGGCTGGTGGTCTACCAGCCGGTGAAGGAATTGATCGACGGCACCCACCGCGTGCGCGAGGGCGACCTGGATTATCGCCTGCCCGTGCGCTCGGACGACGAGCTGGGCGACCTGGCCGCCGGCTTCAACAAAATGACGGCGGAAGTGGCCGGGGTGCAGGCCAAGATCGAGGAGCAGGTGCGGCGCAAGACGGCCGAGCTCGAACATATTCACCGCACCCTGCTCAGCTCGGAAAAAATGGCGTCCATCGGCAAACTCGCCGCCACCGTGGCGCATGAGATCAACAACCCGCTGTTCGGCATCCTGACCTACGCGCGACTGGTAGAGCGCGGCGTGCTGAAGTCCGAGATCCCCAACCGCGACGAGATGGCCGAACAGTTGCGAACCATCGAGCGGGAAAGCAAGCGCTGCGGCGAGCTGGTGAAGAACCTGCTGACCTTCTCACGGCAGAAGGCCAGCGAGCGCGAGCCCAACGATCTGAACACCATCGTCGACCGCGCCGTGCTCCTGGTGAAGCACAAGCTGGAAATGCAGAACATCGAGCTGGTGGTGCGGTTGGCCGCAGGCCTGCCGCCGGTGGATTGCGACGCCAACCAGATCCAGCAGGTGGCGCTGGTGCTGATGGTGAACGCATCGGAGGCGATGCCTTCGGGCGGGCGCCTGGAGGTGATCACCGAACTAGACGGCGCCACCGGCGAAGCGGCCCTGCGCGTGAAGGACAGCGGATGCGGCATTCCGGAGGACGTGTTGCCGCGCATCTTCGATCCCTTCTTCACAACCAAGGAGGATCAGAATCGCACCGGCCTGGGGCTGGCCGTGGCGCACAGCATCGTGGAACAGCACGGCGGCGAGATCCAGGTGGACTCGACGCCGGGCCAGGGAACGGAATTTCGGGTGGCCCTGCCGCTGAGCGCGGCGGCGGTTGCGGCGGCAGGCAAGTAGCGGGAAGTTACGGAGGAAGGAAATGGCAACGGCAGTGGACAGCACGGCGTCGGTGAGGACCAAGGGCAGAATCCTGATTGTGGACGACGAGCTGGTGGTGCGCGACTCGCTGGGGAAGTGGTTCACCAGCGAAGGCTACACGGCGCGGCCGGTGGGTAGCGGGCGGGAAGCGCTCGAGACCATCCAGCAGGCGGAGTTCGATATCGCGCTGCTCGATATCAAGATGCCCGGCATGGATGGCATGGAGTTGCAGGCTCGGCTGCACGAAGCCGATCCGGACCTCTCGGTAATCATCATGACCGGCTATGCCTCGGTGGATACGGCCGTGCAGGCGTTGAAGCACGGGGCCTACGATTACATCACCAAGCCGGTGGATCCGGACGAGCTGTCGCACCTGGTGGAGAAGGCGCTCGAGCACAAGCGCACCCGGCGCGAGGTGGTGCGGCTGCGCGAGAACCTGCAGGAGGTTTCGCCCGCACCGAGCTGATCGGCAAGAGCCCGGTCATGAAGAAGGTGGTCGAGCTGATCGAAATGGTGGCGCCCACCGAGGCCACCGTGCTGATCACAGGCGAGAGCGGCACCGGCAAGGAAGTGGTGGCGCGCGCGATTCACGCCGCCAGCCCACGGCGCTACATGCCGATGGTCACCATCCATTGCGGAGCCCTCACCGAAACGCTGCTCGAAAGCGAGCTGTTCGGTCACGAAAAAGGCTCCTTCACCGGGGCGCAGTACCGCAAGAAGGGCAAGTTCGAAGTGGCTGACGGCGGCACCGTGTTTCTGGACGAAATCAGCGACATCAGCCTGCGCACCCAGACCGATCTGCTGCGCGTGCTGCAGGAAAAGGAAATCACGCGGGTGGGCGGCAATCAAACCATCAAGGTGGATTTTCGCGCCATCGCCGCCACCAACAAGAACCTCGAGGGCCTGGTCAAGGACGGCGCATTCCGCCCCGATCTCTACTACCGGCTGCACGTCTTCTGCATCGACCTGCCGAGCCTGCGCGAGCGCAAGGAAGACATTCCGCTGCTGGTGAACCACTTTCTCAACAAGTACTCGACGGCCACCAGCCGGCCCGCGCCGCAGATTGGCGGCGAGGCGCTGAACCTGCTGATGCGGCACGACTGGCCGGGCAACGTGCGCGAGCTCGAGAACGCCGTCGAGCGAGCCCTGGTGGTGAGCCGCGGGCCGGAGATCCGCGCCACCGATTTCTCGTTCCAGTTCGAGGCCGAAATACCCAAGGGCGGCCAGACTCTGGAGGACATCGGCCGGGCGCACATCGAGCGCGTTCTGCGCGAAACCCAGCACAACCTGTCGCGCGCGGCGCGGATTCTCGATATCGACCGCACCACGTTGTACAACAAACTCCGTCGTTACGGTCTACGGTGAAGCGGATTCAACTCGTTCCGCTTTCCGGTTCGGGCGGGAACGGGTTCTCACAGGAGCCGGCGCTCGATCTGCTGGAGCAGCTTGCGGCGGGCCTCGCGCGCACGTTCCGCGTGCCCTGCCGCGTCAGCCAGCGCAGCGTGGAGCTCGATTTCGCGCTCGACATGCGCCGCGGCCAATATCATTCGAGCGCCATCCTGCAGGAACTTGATCGCGCCGCCGATTCCGACGCGCGCGTGTTAGGCGTCACTTCGTGCGACTTATACGTGCCGGTACTGACCTTTGTGTTCGGTGAAGCGCAGTTAGACGGCAATTGCGCGGTGGTTTCGACCGCGCGCCTGGCCGAGCCTTTTTACGGCCTGCCCCGCCGCGACGACTTACTACGCGAGCGCCTGCTCAAAGAAGCCGTTCACGAGTTAGGCCACACCTTCGGTCTTCGCCACTGCGGAGACTGGCGCTGCGTGATGACCTCCAGCCACGCGGTGGAACGGCTGGACGTGAAGACCTCCGAATTCTGCCAGCGCTGCCGCAAGCCCGTGTTTCAGAACGGGTTTTGGTAGGGTATTGGTGGGGCATGCTTTAGCTTGCCCGAAAACCATCGAAAAAGTGAGAGGCGTCAGACACTCGGTAGACTACTAATTTCCGGCATTTTCTCGCTCTTTATGGCCGAGTGTCGAACCGAGTACCGACGACGATTGCCGCATTTTCATCCCGATAGCACGCATCTGTTCGTGACATGGCGGCTGCACGGCTCGTTGCCGGCACCGTCGCCGAACGTCATCTACGCGACCGCCGGCCATGCATTCGCCGCAAGAGATCGTGCGCTGGCCCAGAGCCATGCGCAACTGTGGCTGAGTGACTCGCGAGTCGCGCGGCAAGTGGCGGAGGCGATTTGCGCCGGCGAGAGCCAGAAGCGGTTCTATGAGCTGCAGGCTTGGGTGATCATGCCCAACCATGTACACATGTTGATCCTGCCCGGCGTGCCGCTTCCCCGGATCACACACTGGATCAAAGGGAGAACTGCCATGGAGGCGAATCTGTTGTTGCAGCGAACGGGCCAGCCGTTTTGGCAGGACGAATCCTACGATCATTGGGTAAGAAATGAGAAGGAGTTCAACAGGATTGTGGCGTATATCGAAGAAAACCCGGTATCGGCCGGGCTGGCGGGTGCGCCTGAGGACTGGCCCTGGTCAAGCGCCGCACGGGCAAGCTAAAGCATGCCCCACCAAAGCAAGGCTTCCGAATTCTGCGCCTACTGCCGGGACGGGAAAGACATACAGGGGCATTTCGGGAACAGGGTGGAGTGGACCCCAAAACTGAGACACGGAAAATAGGGACAATTTTCATTGAATGGGAGGGGAACCCAATTGTCCGAGAAACACCGCGTCTTTACCGGGGAGTTCAAGGAATCCGTGGCACAGCGAATCCTCAATGGCGAGAGCGTGAGCGCCCTGCACCAGGAGTTCCAGATCAAACGCAGCGTGCTGTACCGCTGGCGCGACGCTTACCGCAAGGAGGGAGCGCCGGGACTGCAGCGGCCATTGGGCCGGCCGCCGGGAATCCCGAATCCACCCCGACCGCTTGCCAGTCCGGAGGAGGCAGCCGTGCGGCAGGTGGCGGAGTTGCAGCGCAAGATTGGCCAACAAGCTCTGGATATCGATTTTTTGCGAAGAGCCTTCAAGCGTGTAAAGGAATCGCGCCGGAACAACACCGCGGCTGGCGCGAAAGCATCTACGGAGAGATCCGAAGCATGATGCAGCTCGAAGGCTTCCAGGCCAGCCACGCCTGCGACATCGCACGCGTGAGCCGGGCTGGTTTCTATCGCCGTTACGAAGAGCACGAGCCGCGCCAGGCGGATGTTGCCCTGCGCGACCTCATCCAGCAGATCGCGCTGGAGAATCGTCTGTACGGGTCTCGCCGGGTGGTTGCCGAATTGGAACACCGGGGAATGGTGGTGAACCGCAAGCGCGTGTCGCGGCTCATGCGGGCCGACAACCTGCTGGCGGTGCGTAAGCAGCGGTTCGTCTTCACAACCGATTCGCAGCATGGCTATGCGGTGTATCCAAACCTGGCCGCCCGCTTGAACCTCACCGGCGTCAATCAACTGTGGGTGTCCGACATCACGTATGTACGTTTGCGGGAGACGTTTCTGTATGCGGCGATCGTGATGGACGCGTACTCGCGGCGGATCGTCGGCTGGGAGCTTGCCGAAGATCTGCGTGCGGAGTTGGCGCTTGGCGCGCTGAATCGGGCGTTAGCGGATAGGTCCATCGAGCCGGGCATCGTGCACCACTCCGACCGCGGGGTGCAATACTGCTGCCACGCGTACATCGAGAAACTGCAAGCGCATGGATTCGCCATCAGCATGAGCCGCACGGGAAACCCCTATGACAACGCCAAGGCCGAATCGTTTATGAAGACCTTGAAATCCGAAGAGGTTTACCTGCACCAGTACCGCGACCAGGAAGAAGCGCGCGCTTCCATCCAACACTTCATTGAGGAGGTCTATAACCGAAAACGATTGCACTCCGCGCTGGGCTATTTAGCGCCGGACGTCTTCGAGAAGCGCACTCCCTCCGGCCCCGGCTCTGAAGGAGGGCCCACGCAATGAGTTTTCTAAGGCATGGGGAAATCTATCGGTCCGATGTGGTCAACAAAACCATCGCTGACCAGGGCCCGGGCGCCGCCTCCCGTTGGTCGGCCCCGAGGCCCAGACAAAGGACGCGACGGAAAAAGCGCGCCCTGCTCATCGTCCGCGATGAGTTTCCAGTCGGCTATTCCTCGGCGGGTTGCTCTCCAGCAGAGCCCGCTTCCGCTTCACCAACCGCCCCCAGTATGCGTTGGGGAGAGAGCGCTGGCAATTGCCTGTCAGCGAATGGTAACCTGTCCCTAATATCCGTGTCTCAGGCAGGGGGTCCACTCCAG
>JBAVIH010000052.1:0-5980 GCA_049686695.1 Bryobacteraceae bacterium
TCTTCCGGCTTCTTGTAGCCCGTCAGCAGGGTGTCGATCAGCTTCGTGTCGATCAGGTCGGTTGCCATCGGTTCTCCTAGTCTGCTCTATCCGATGGCCGTTTACACAGTTTAATTTACACCCTCCCTCTCTGCCCAGGTAGGAGGTTGGATCAGGTCTTCCATTGGCAAGAAGAGTACCGTTCACCATCGTGATTGCGATGATCCCTTCCCTACCATGAACGTGTCTGATCCTCTTCTCTTCGCCGTCCGGAGTGCGAAGAAGTTCGACGGGGCCGGATCGCGCCTGGTATATTAACACCCGATCTCCGGACGTGAGATCCCGTCCAGCGGACTCCCGACCGTCGGGTAGCCAGACTCCAGGCTCGTCCTCTTCTGACTCCGGCGGTGGCCAGTGTGCGGTCATCCAATAGTTCATCGCGCTCTCCAATATGTTGAGAAAACCCTGGGGAGTAATGTCCTCACGGGTCGCGCAGCACGCACTTTCGATGCATCGCCGTGATGCGCCAATACTCGTCTTCAGGCGACGTCCGCTTCGGACCGCATTTTACGCCTTGTTCAACTCATGTCGGACGTCCCACTCCCAGCTGGGGTGGATGCTTATCTCGTCGCCGTCATAAATGTTGTGGTGGAGCTGGATCAGATTCGTTTGACTTAGCGTCAGCCGTCCCGTCCCCAGGGTTTTGGACGCGGCGATCCTCTCCAGGCCGTAGGACTCGACGAGCCTACGACGGACGCTTACCTCCTTGACGTGTTTGCCGCCCTCTTCGATCAGAGCCTTCAGGATCATACGATCTTCCGCTCGCAATACCGCCCATTTCTGTTCAAACACCGCATGCTCGTCGTACCGCCCTTTGGCGGCCTCATCCGTAAGCCAGTGTTCCACATCTGCGGTAACCGCCAGTTCATCGGCCAAGGGCTTCGCATTCACGATAAAGGCGCTCATAGCACCTTCCAGCCTCACGGAGGCCTCCTTGAAGACAATGATCGGAATATCCGCCGACTCGAAGAACTGCCTGTATGCCAACACCGCAAGCTCTTGGTTGATCCACATCGACGAGCTGCCGTCTCCCCGCGCATGTAACAAGGCGACTGCACCAGCGCACCGTCGGAGAGCGCCAAAAACGTGATTGCCTAGCGTGGTGAGGCTCTGAACACGATCGGCAAGGTAGGCATTGAAGCCCTTGCGCGAATCGATCACCGCCTGAATCCTGCGGCCAAGTTGCTTCTCTGCAGGGGTGAGCTGCCCGCAGCTCACGAAGATGAGGCGGTCTGACATCGCTTCTAAGTGTACATGGTTCGCGTCCCCGCTGACGCCCTTGGCAGCGCCGCCTGTCGGGCCAGTCCACTTGCTCGGTTCACTCCCGGTAAGTCCGGTCCTCGTAAGCTGGAACTCCCGGTCAGGCCCTGCCGATTCTCGATGCGTGAGAGATTGACGACCCCGGCAAAGAATCCCGCCTTGAGTTAGCGCCGACGGGGATGCGCTCAGCCGCGCGCGTCACACCCACCAGGCGGCGGCGGGCTGCTGGCGCATGACTAGGCCGTTCAGTAACTCGGCGGCCTTGGTGAGGCCTTCCTCGGGCGAGAGCAGGCTGTCCTCGTGCTCGATCGAAAGCACGTAGTCGTAGCCGAACATGCGCAAGGTGGAGGCGAACTCTTTCCACCAGCCGGCATCGTGACCGTAGCCGCAGGTGCGGAAGATCCAGGCGCGGTTGCGCTCGTCGGCGTAGGACTTGGTGTCGAGCACGCCGGTGAGCGGCAGGTTGCGGTCGTAGATCTGCGTATCCTTGGCGTGAACGTGGAAGATGGAATCGCCCAGCAGGCGGACGGCGGCGATGGGATCGATACCCTGCCAGAACATGTGGCTGGGATCGAGATTGCAGCCGATGGCGGGTCCGGCGATGGAGCGCAGCTTGAGCATGGTCTCCGGGCTGTAGACCACGAAGCCGGGGTGCATTTCGATGGCGATCCTGACGCCGTGATCGGCGGCGAACTGGGCGCGCTTGATCCAATAGGGCGCCACCACTTTCTCCCACTGCCATTTGAGGATCTCGAGGTAGTCGGGAGGCCAGGGGCAGGTGACCCAGTTGGGCCACTTGGCTTTGGGCGAATCGCCCGGGCAGCCGCTGAAATCCACCACCACGGGGACGCCCAGCTTTTCCGCCAGCCGGATGGTCTTGGCGCTGACATCCTGATCGTGCCGGGCGCGCGCCGCATCGGGGTGCAGCGGGTTGCCATGGGAGCTCAGCGCGCTGATCGAGAAGCCGTGATCGGCGAGCTTCTGCTTGAATTCGCGGAGCTCGCCCGCATTGGACAGCATGCTCAGCTTGCAATGCGGATCGCCGGGGTAATTGCCGGTGCCCAGCTCCACGGTATCGATATTCAGGCTCTTGAGTTTCTTGAGAACGTCTTCGAGCGACAGTTGCGACAACAGCGGTGTGAATACGCCGACTCTCACGGTATATCTCCTTGGTTCGAGAAAAAACCATCCACAGAATATCACGCGGACGAGTTGCGCGGGTCCACCCCGGTTCGATTGTGCCGGGCGCGGTTCCGGAGGGCGACGCTGCCGCTTTCCAGCCACGGGTGTAGCCGCCCGGTTCCAGGCAGAGACGCCGCCCGGCGCTATCGTCCGATTCATTGGCCGCGCGGTTCCCGCTTGATTCGAACGGATTTCGGCGTCCGGCGGCGCCTGGCGCGGCGGCTGGCCGCGAACGTGCACTGCTCTGGGGAGACGGGGATGGCCGGCTGAAGCACCCAGGCGGGAATGCGCGGGAGGCGGTTCCGTGGCCTGTGACGGGCGTTCACACCTGTGGACGCCGGCGCCTCGTTGTTTGGAGCGCCCGAGATTCGCTAGAATGAGTGCTTATCATCAGTACGGCCGGCTAACCCCAAGTGACGTCATTCCCCATGCAAAATTTTCGCGGCAGGGCACAACGGAAAGGTATGCGCGCATGAAGTACTTCGGGCGGCGGAGCCTGGTGGTGGCGGCGCTGTGGCTGGGCGGCCTGGTGGCGCCGGCCGGCGCGCAGCAGGCTCAGACCCCGCCGGCGCAAACGGCCCCGCCTCAACAGAATCCGCCTCAGGCGGCGCCCCAGCAGCACAATCCGTTCGAAGACGTGCCGGGGTCGGGCGCCAAGCCGGCGCAGCCGCCGGCCCAGCCTGGTCCGATGGAGAACGTTCCGAGCGCGCCCAGCCAGCCGGCGCCGCCGCTGGAAACGCCGAAGCCGGCTCCCGGGGCGAAACCGCCGGTGACCGGCGAAGTGATCCGGGGCATCGAATTTCGCGGCGCCCGCCGCGTTCCTTCCGAAACGCTGAAGGCGCTGATCTTCACCAAGGCGGGCGATCTGTATAGCGAAGAAGCGCTGCGGCGCGACTTCATGGCGCTGTGGAATACAGGCCGTTTCGACGACATCGTTCTGGAAACCGAGCCGGACCCTTCCGGCGGCCTGATTCTGCGCTTCGTGGTGACCGAACGCCGCGTCATCCGCACCATCAACTACGAAGGCATCCACACCGTGACGGTGTCGGAGATTCTCGACCGCTTCAAGGAGCGCAAGGTCGGACTGGTGGTCGAATCGCAGTACGATCCCAACAAGATTCAGCACGCCGCGCAGGTGTTGAAGGAATTCCTGTCCGAGCGCGGCCGCCAGTATGCGACCGTGGACCCGGTGGTGGAGCAGATTCCGCCTTCCTCCCTCAAAGTCACCTTTAACGTCAAGGAAGGCCCCAAGGTGAAGGTGGGCAAGATCATCATCACGGGCAACCAGGCGGAGAAGCAGAGATGGGTGGTGGCGGCGATGAAGAACCTCCACCCCTACGGCATCCCGCACTCGATCCTGTTCGAGAACGTGTTCGCCAAGACCTACGACCAGGCTAAGCTCGAGGAGGACAAGGAACGGATCCGCCAGGCCTACCAGGACCATGGATATTTCACGTTCAAGGCGCTGGACGAGACCGTCAAGGTCTACCCGAGCGGCGGCCATGGCTGGCGCCTGCCGCTTATCAAGATGGAGTCGCCCGGCATTTACGCCGACATTACGATTCCGGTCGAGGAAGGCCGCCTGTATCACCTCCAATCGATGAATTTCGTCGGCGTCAAGCTTTTCCGCGAGCCGTCGGTTCTGATGGCGCTGTTCGGGATGAGGCAAGGCGATATCTTCTCCACCGAAAAGCTGCGCAAGGGGATGGAGAACATGCGCAAGCTGTACGGCCAGTTCGGATATATCAACTTCGTGCCGGAACCGTCGTTCGAACCGCAGCCGGGCTCGGACCAGATCGATCTCACCATCACCGCCGACGAAGGCAAGCAGTTCTTTATCCGGCGCATCGATTTTGCCGGCAACACCACAACCCGCGACCGCGTGATCCGGCGCGAAATCCTGCTGGATGAAGGCGACATGTTCAACACCCAGCTTTGGGACCTGAGCATTCTGCGTCTCAACCAACTCGGCTATTTCGAAATGCTGAAGAAGGAAGAGGCGGCGGATATCAAGACCAATCCGGGAACCGACACGGTGGATATTACGCTCAAGGTGAAGGAGAAGGGCAAGAACACGATCGGATTGAACGGCGGCATTTCGGGAATCGCCGGCAGCTTCGTGGGGGCGAATTATTCCACCAACAATTTTCTCGGTTTGGGCGAAACGCTGTCGCTCAACGGGCAACTCGGCACGCGCATGCAGAATGCCACCCTCGGATTCACCGAGCCCTACCTGTTCGACAAGCCCATCCAGGCGGGTTTCACGGTTTTCATCAGCCGCTTCGATTACAACCAGGCCCGCGAAGCCTCGATTCTTTACGGGCAGAACCTGCTGCCGTTGTTCAGCTCCATCGCAGGCCCGAACAACCAGAACCTGCTGAACTACATCCAGAACAGCAAGGGCTTCAATGTGTCGGCGAGCTACCAGCTTCACCGCAGCTTCTGGCGCACCGGCATCACTTATGGGTACAGCGTTTCCGACATCGTCACGCAGACCACGGGCGCAAGCAACTATTTCGAGTACATCGACTTCAGCGGGGTTTACGGGCCCAACGCGCTGAGCGGCATTCACACCAGCTCGATCACGCCGTCGATTTCCTACAACACGGTCAACCACCCGCTCAACCCGACCGGCGGCAAGAGCATCTTCTTTTCGATCGCGGCCGCCGGCAGCGTGCTGGGCGGCAACGTCAACACCTTGAGGCCAGCGGTTGACTTGAAGTATTTTCACCCTTCGCCGATCTTCAGCAAGAAGAACGTTCTGGCTTTCCACTTCAGCACCTGGCTGATCACCGGCTACGGCGGCAAGCTGATCCCGCCCTTCTCGCGCAGCTTCATGGGCGGCGAGAACGACGTGCGCGGGTTCAACATCTGGGGCATCACGCCGATCGCTTTCATTCCCTCCACGGCTTCGGTGCAGGTCTACAACGCCGACGGATCGGCGCGAACCCAGAACACCGTGGTTGGCGGAGTGCTCACGCCGACGAATGTGTACATGACCATGCCCACGTACCAGATCATCACGCCGGGCGGCGACTGGCAGAGCTATGGGAACTTCGAGTACCGGATTCCGATTGTCGGCCAGGTAGTGACGCTGGTGCCATTCTTCGATTCCGGCGTCAACCGGATCCTGCGTCCCGGCCAGCTCACCATGGATCCGCAGCGCGTGCTGGATCTCAACGAGCAGTTTCCGTCGGCCGGTTATAGCGGCCAGGTGCAGATTGCGCCAGGCACGGAAAAGGTGCGGGCCTCGACGGGTCTGGAGGTCGATGTCACTCTTCCGGTCGTCAATGCGCCCTTCCGGATTTACTTTGCGTACAACCCGCTGCGTCTGGACACGAATATTCAGACGCCGATCGCCGCGGACCGCAGCATGTTCCCCAATGTGGCGACGTACAACAACGCGATTGCCAACTACGGGCCGCTGTACCCCTGGGACGAGAAGTCGACCATGGTCCGGTTTACCGTCGGCAGGACGTTCTAGCGAACTCGCCGGTCG
>JBAVIH010000053.1:0-6442 GCA_049686695.1 Bryobacteraceae bacterium
TCTTCCGGCTTCTTGTAGCCCGTCAGCAGGGTGTCGATCAGCTTCGTGTCGATCAGGTCGGTTGCCATCGGTTCTCCTAGTCTGCTCTATCCGATGGCCGTTTACACAGTTTAATTTACACCCTCCCGAAATCATCCGCCCGAAATCATCCGCGACGAAGGCCGTTCCACGTCGACACGTACTCGATCCTAAATGCCGTGCCCCTGATTGCCTGTCTCTTGCAGAAGCGCGACGATCTCTCTCCGCAGCGTCCGGTAGGTCAACGGCCGCCATCCGACGAGCTTCCAGCGGATGCGGCCCCGGGCGTCCAACAGTATAAAGGTCGGCTTGGCTATGCCTTCGAACGATTCTGCAAGCTCATTGTTCTTATCGAGTACCTGCACGCTCACGGTGTGATGGTCCCGCAAGTACTGACGCCAGGCATCTGAATCTTGGTCTCCGCTGATGCCCGCCACGATCAATCCCGCTGCGGCAAGGTCGGAGCTGAGTTGGTCCATCGCTGGAAAACTCGCGCGACACGGGGCACACCAGGTTGCCCAGAAATCGAGTAGGACGACATGCCCTCTCAGATCTTTGAGGTTCAAAACCCGACCGTCCGGCAGGCTGAGGAATGCTAACGGTGCATCTCGGCCCTCTGGCGTAGCGTTAACCGCAAGCAGTCGCGGCGCGACCCGAAGGCACTGTGCGGTGGCCAGGCAGCACAGAATGATTCCCACCTTTACCGGCCACGTCCAGATATTCTGTCGGGCGACAACCCTCCGAATCAGAATCGTAGCGAGGGCGAGCGTGAGGACAGCCCATAAGACCACCCACCCTGTAGCCGGGTCAAACCAGTTTATGTATAGGCTTGGAAACGGCATCGCGGCTCCAGGAACACAGGCCTTTCTGTATATTACAGGACTTACGGAGCTTAAATGTCAGCGGAAACGCCGCATGGCGACGCCGTCCCCGACAAGGGGAAGTGTCGCCATCCCGGACTTGTGCTGCGCCGCGCGGCCCGGATACGGCGCCCCGATAGCCAGGTTAGCGCCTATAGGCGCACGCCCCGTCAATTGCAGGCGACCGGTTCCAGGCTACGCACTTTGGCCGATAGCGTGGTGCGTTTGAGCCGCAGCATATCGGCCGCGGCCTTCTTATTGCCGCCCGTCTTGTGCAGGGCCTGCTCCAGTATGCTGCGTTCAATCAGGGCGACCGTTCGCTCGTAGTCGAGGCCGTCGTCCGGCACCGGAACCAGCGGTGCGTCGCCCGGCGGGGCGAAGGCCGCCGCCGGTTCCTCGCTCGCGAGCGGAAAGTCGCCGGGAAACAACATTTCGCGGTCGCCGCTCAGCGCCACGGCCATTTCGATCGCGTTCTCCAGTTGCCGGACATTGCCCGGCCAACTCCGGGCGCACAGCCGATCGGCAGCCTCCGGCGCGATCGTCTTCGGCGGAATCTCTTCCTGGCGGCAGATTTTTTCTACAAAGTGCAGCGCCAGCGCCGGCACATCGCCCGGCCGCTGGCGGAGTGGCGGCATCCGTATCGGCACTACGTTGAGCCGGTAGAACAAATCCTCGCGGAACTTGCCTTGTTCGATCTGGCGCACCAGATCGCCATTGGTGGCGGCGATCACGCGCGCGTCGGAGCGAATCGTCTCCGAGCTTCCCAGCCGTTGGAATTCCCGCTCCTGCAGCACGCGCAGCAACTTGGCCTGCAGTTCCATGGGCAGTTCGCCGATTTCGTCAAGAAACAGGGTCCCGCCCTGGGCCTGCTCGAACCGGCCCATCCGGCTCTGCACCGCCCCGGTGAACGCGCCGCGCACGTGCCCGAACAACTCGGCTTCCAACAGATTCTCCGGCAGCGCGCTGCAGTTCACCGCTACCCAAGGCGCCTGGCGTCGAGGCCCGGCCAGGTGCAGGGCTCGCGCAGCCAACTCCTTGCCGGTGCCGGTTTCGCCGCTGATCAGCACGGTAGCCCGCCGCGCGCCGACCATTCGGATCAGGTTGCCCACCTGGCGCATCTCGCGGCTGTCCCCCACCAGCAGCCGCTCCCAGTCTTCCTGCCCAACCCGCGACGCGAGTTGCGCCGGATCGCGGGTGCGGCGCCGATCGAGAGCCTCCTCGATCTGCCGATACTCCTCTCCGGACGGCATCAGAAACTGATGGATGCCAAGGTGCGCCAGCCGCACCGCATCATTGAGGGTGGCCGCGGGATCCCGCACCAGCACAGGGACCCCGGGCGCCAGACGCCGGATCCGCTCCACCAGGGCGGCCGGAGTCCAGTCCGGCATTGGAAAAT
Source organism: Bryobacteraceae bacterium (assembly GCA_049686695.1). Taxonomy (GTDB): domain Bacteria; phylum Acidobacteriota; class Terriglobia; order Bryobacterales; family Bryobacteraceae; genus Bog-375. The sequence goes on from JBAVIH010000053.1 coordinate 2,275, forward strand.
CCAGCACAATCACCCCATAATCCTGCCGGGGAATGCGATCGATCCCGGTTGCCGCGTCCAAGTCCTCAACTGTCCAGGCCGCAGCCCGGCGGCAGAACTCTGCCGGCGGTCTGTCCTGGTTGCCGCCGATCCACAGAACCTTCGTCGCGTTCATGACTGGTTACTACAGGCAATCGGCGGAATCCGCCAGGACTTTAGGAGCTTCGAGCGTAAACGGGAGGACTCGACAGGTTTCGAACTCCCGATTTCCGGAAACTGGATTGCGGCAGGCATCGGGATTGGCGGCGCTCGGCCGGGCTCGGCGCCCGGCAGGACCTGCCCCACACCAGGTTACCAACCTGCCCCACACCGGGAGGTTATTCTTGCGCGGCGCCCGATGGCCAGGCGATGTCCTTCTCGAGCGCGAGGTATCCGCAGGCGGTGACGACCAGGAACATGGTGAGCACCTCGCTGTCTCCGAGATTGTACTCGACGAAGCCTTCGGCGAGAACCGCCAGCACCACCGCGATGCCGCCATGCAAGAGAAAGCGGCGGTCGTCCCGGCCCGGCGGCAGGCTTCGCAGACCGCGCCGGAAATTCACCAGGATCTGGATCAGCAGCCAGAGCATCGCCAGCGTGGTGGGGATGCCGCGCTCGGCGGCATACTGCAAATACACGTTGTGGAGGTGCCCATAGTAGCCCGGAGGCAGCGGCGGGCGAATGTCGCTGGGAAGCCATTCATAAAACTGTACGTGGGGCCGCTCCGGGCCGAGGCCCAGCCAGGGGTGAGCCTCAATCATGCGTAGGCCCGTGCGCCAGACGATGATGCGGAATTGATTGGAATCCACTTCCTTCGGCTGCACGATGGAGCGGAAGCGTTCCCGAATGGCGGGCGGCGAGGCCACCACCGCCAGCGCGATCAACACCGGCGCCAGCAGCACCAGCTTCCGTTTCCAAACCCACAGCAGGTAGAAGCCGGCGGCGGCCGTGGCGAACCAGACCCCGCGCGTCTCGGCCAGCAGCACCGCCAGCACGATCAGAGAAACGCAGGCCGCCTTGAGCCAGATCCAGCTTCGCGGCGCGCGGGCGAACAGCAGGAACGACGCGAGCATGATGAGGGCGAACATTTCCTCGGCGGAAAACGTGTTCCAGTGGCTGGTGAAGCCCTTGATGCGCTCGGCCACGTAAAAGTCGTAGAAGCCGCGGTTGAAAAAGCTCAGGCCCAGCGCGTGCGCCTCGCGGATCTTGCCGGCGAACTGCACGCATCCCCAGACCGCCGTCAGAGCCGCAAAGGCCGCCCAGACCAGGAACAGCCAGCGAATCCACTTCGGATTGCGCACCGAGGAGAAGACCACCAGCAGCTCGGCGAACACGTAGATCTTCTTGATCTGCGGCATGCCGGCGGCGAGATGGCCGGAGAACACCCACGCCAGGAGCGTGCCGAAGAGGAACACGGCGAGCGGCCACTGGATGGCGGGCAGGCGCAGGCGCTGGCGGGAGATCAGCAAAGCCGCCAGGGACCCGCCCAGCAGAATTTGCGAAACGGCGATGGAGAAGACGATGGATGCGGCGGATGCGAATGCCATCCAGCCTGCGGCACGGAAGGCGGCAGTGCGGAAGCCGGCGGAGGGGTAGGTTCGTGATGGCGCGGGGCTCATGGAAACCGACCTTCAGTATGCCAGAGCCCACGCGCCTCGCGCTGCGGGAATCAGTGAGTGACGGCGGGCGGAACCATGTCGATGCGGCCATCGCCGCCGACGCGGACACCCATGCTCCAAACCGGGGCGGACCCGGCAACGGAGAGCGTCCCCTTCTGGCCCGCAAAGGCCGCGATGCCGTTCGACATGGTGACGGTGCCCTGCTGCCGATAAGGGACGACGATCTGGCCGGTAGCGATCGTGGTTCCCGAACTGTTATAGGCCGTGAGGCCCAGCGTCACCGAGCCGGTGGTCGCCGGATTGTAGATATAGAGGGTGGTGGTCGCGGTGGATGTGGCGTCGAAGGGCACCACGAACGGCGGCGTCACGGCGACCGACGGCGAGACCAGATCCAATCCGACCTGGGCCACCGCCGCCACGCGCTTGGTTGCATCGCCGGTTTCGACGATGGCGAAGCCTTGTTTTTGCGGGCTCGAGCTTCCGCCAGTGGTGACGGCGACGGCGCCGTAGGCGGGAATCGTCAGATTCTGCCACGATGCTGCGGCGGCCGTCCCCGTCGCAATCGAAACGGGCGCTCCCGCCCCGGAGAAGAACGAAAGCGAGGCCACCGTCGCCGATGGGTACGGGTTCAGCAAGGTAAAGCTGGTGGCGACGCCGGCGCCATCCTCGATCAGGGGGATCAGCGTCGATTGGCCGCCGGTCACGATCGTTGGCGTGGCCGAGACATTCACCTGCACCGGGATGGAGACGGACACGCCCGTGCCGGTGAGAGCGACGCTGCCGGTGTACGCTCCGGCCGCGCCGAACGATTGGCTATTCACGGTTATCGATAGGCTGGCCGGCTTTGCCTGGCTCACGCTCAAACTGGTCGCCGAAAGCACGATCCACGACTGGCTCGCCGTCGCGGTGAGCGAAACCGACGCCGCGGAGGCAGTGCTCAATTGAATGGTCTGTGACGCGGGAGCCGGAGATCCGATCGTCCAGCTCACGTTGAGAGACGAAGGCGCGGGGGTCACGGCCACCGGGGCGGCTGCGACATTCACTGTCACGGGGATGGACACGGACACGCCCGTGCCGGTGAGAGTGACGCTGCCGGTGTACGTCCCCGCCGCAGTGAAGGATGACGTGCTCCAGGTTATCGACAAGCTGGCGGGCGCCGTTTTGCTCACGCTCAAGCTGGCCGCCGAAAGCCCGATCCACGTCTGGCTGGCCCTGGCGGTGAGAGAAATCGCCGCCGCCGCCGTGGTGCTCACTTGAATGGTTTGCGCCGCCGGCGCGGGAGTTCCGATGGTCCAGCTCACGCCGACGGATGCCGGAGCCGGTGTCACGGCCACGGCGGGCGGCGGCGAGAGGTATTGGCTCAAGCTCGGGTAAGCCACCGCGAAGCGCGCGTAGCCCACGACAAATGGGCTGATCGAGCACGCGTTGCCGCTGGGGCCATAAGTCAGGGTTCCGACGATGGATTCGTCCGGCGTGAACAGGGGAGACCCCGAAGAGCCCGGCTCGATGACACCCGCGGTAGCCTGAATCTGATAGAACATGCTGGCGGGCGCGACGACAGTCCCTACCTGAATGGTGGCATCGGGATTGCGCGATCCGAACACAATTCGCGTGTAGTCGGCCTCCGGATGGTGGACGCCGACCACCGGGCCCCCCATCGGCAGCGCAGCCGCACTCGCATTCCACCCGTAGAACCTCAGGTTGACATTCGGCAACTGGGAAAGCAGGATCAGGCTGAAGTCGCCGTTCGGGATGGCGGCGCTGGCCAGGTAAGTCGCGCCCAAAGTGGTCGGCGAATTGGCCAGGCCGGGCGGCGTTCCGTTGCAGGTTGCAGTCTGGTATTTCCAGAACACCTCGACCGTCTGCGCCATGGCTTGGGTCGAGATGCAGTGATTGGCGGTGAGAAAGTAGGGCTTGGAGTCGAGGTTGCTGTTGTTGACCAGGGACCCGGAACACGCGTAACTGGCGCCGCCGGTTTCGAAGATGTACATCCCCACCCCGCTGGCGATCCCGCCCCAGGGCGAGTAGCAGGTGACATCGAGTTCGCAGGTGCCGGCCGCCATAGGCTGCTCGGCGGCCATCAGGTGAGCGATCCGGGTGATCGAGAACGGCACCGCCTGCGCCGGCTGATCCGCCAGGTACTCGACCACCGCCGTGTCGGCAAAAACGGTATGGCTCCAGAAGTCCCCGGTTTCGTCGATCCCGGTGCCGGTGTAGGGTCCGAAGACCTGGCGGCGGTCCTCGCTGTACACCCAGACGGCGCCGCCGCCCACCGCAAAATCGTGAAAATGAACCCGCACGCCGAAGGCGCCATCGGACTGAATCGCCGTTCTCCAAACGGCCTTGCCGCCGTCCGTCGCCAGCCACTCCCCGCGCGCTTGCGGCGCGGCGTCGAGCGGCCGCTCGATTCCCATCAGCGGCAGTTGCGGAAGGCGCTCGACCGCGTCCAGTTCGGCCTGCCTTACGGCGCCCAGCCGGTATGGGGCCGGCGTGGAAACTCCGAGTTGAAAGCTCGCCGGCATCGCCGGCGC
>JBAVIH010000054.1:0-4254 GCA_049686695.1 Bryobacteraceae bacterium
ATGTGGTCCTGGTGCGCAAGGGCCACGGCACTGGGGTGGAGGTTACGGACGCGCCTGACAAGGTGATTTCGTACCAGGGCGGGCAACAGACCGTTCGATTGCCTCTTTGATCGACGGAACTACACCAGTTCCCAGGCGTAGGCGGAGAACTGGCGAACGGTGCGAAAGCCGACGCGCTCGTAAAGAGCCACCGCGCCTTCGTTGGCGGCGGTGACGGTGAGGCCGACGGAGCGGCACGCGATCCTGCGCAAAGCCAGCAGCGACTGGCGCAGCAGGGCATGACCGATGCCGGTTCCGCGCACGGAGGGCGACACGCAAATCTGCGTGATGTGGCCGGATTCGGGGGAGACCAGGCTGGCCAGCGAAAGGCCGCACAGCCGCCCGGTGGCGCCTTCGAAGGCAAGGTAGGAAGCGGGCTGTGAAAACGTACCGCAGCCGGGGTACGCCACGATGTTGTGCAGGAAGCGGTGCGCGCCGGCGGGGCTGCGGTACTGGTCGTTGATCCAGCCATCCACGTGGCCCGCGTACGCTTCGGCGATCAGCGCGGCCGCCGCGTCGCTGTAACGGTCCGACCAGTTTTCCATATAGAAAGGCCGGCGCACGTGGCCTTCCCCCGTGTCTGCCGTCTTCAGGTCCGCCCGCATGAAGTTGCGGCAGAACTGCCGGGTATCGCCCGCGCGCGGCAACACGCGGTTGGGAGCATAGTCGAGCATCAGCAGTTGCCCCTCGATGCGAGTGACCAGCGGTGTCGAAAAGATCTCGTCCAGCGCCGATCGCAGCAGCAGATCTTCCCGCTCCCGGGTGCGCATGGCGCGCAGGATGTACAGATCGCCGAGGAGTGCCTTATGATCCTCGAACACGAAATAGAGGTAACCCGCGACCCGGCCGTCGACTGCCAGCACGCGCCCGCTCAAGGCGTGCGCACCGACGAAGCGGCGGGCCAACTGGGCCGATTTGGCGAAGTCCCACTCGAGTTCGTCGTGCCAGGCGGCGACCTCCTCATCGAGCAGAGGATCCAGGTCCGCCGCGGCGACGAGCCGCAGATCTACGATCTCATCCGGCGCTACCGGGCTCAGGCGGGCTGCCATTGGGCGTCTGCCTATTGTACTCCGTAAAGCGCGGCGTAACCGAGCTGCAATTTCACGTAGTCGCGCGGGTAAGATAGCGTAACGGCGCCCAGCTTGCCGGCGGCATCGAAGCTCGGTGTGAGCAGCGAGTTGATGCCGCACCAGTAACGCGGCAGGTCCAGCTTCTGATAGCGCGCCACAACCTGGTCGCGCAGCTTGGGGTCGAAGTGCACCGCGTACCGGTCCACCAGCGCTTTGATAGCGGCGTAATCGCCTTCGGCTTTGATGCGCATCAGCTCGGCCTCCAGCATGCCCACGCCCTGGTGCATCTTGTCGAAATCCTTCAGCACCAGGTAAGTCTTTCCGCCGCGCTCCACCTGTTCGATGGCGCCGGTCTTATCCATCACGTAGTTGACGATGAGCTGGCGGTTCCGCTGGTGGTCTTCCTCGATGGTGTCGCCCTTCGGAATGCGGTTGAGCTGCGTCAAAGCCGTTCGAACGGCGTTATAGTACATCGCCTTGCCGACGTCGGGGCTGGAGACCAGGTGCAACTCCCGGAGCTTGGGATCGAAAATATTCCAGAGGGCCATCAGGTCGGCGCGGGCTTCTTCGAGCGTGGAGTAATACTCCTTGAGGTAGGCCTCGCTGCCGCCGCTGAGGCGCGGGTTTAGCTTGCCGGAGCCGTGGCCGATCACTTCGTGCAGGCCGGTCATCAGGTCGCCGGCCTCTTCGCCATATTTCTCGCAGAGCGCAATCTCTTCGGGCGAGGCCGCGAATTCCTCCAGGGCGCCGAAGCCGGCGGCTTTCGTCAGGGTGCGCGAACTGCCCGTGAACAGGAAGCTCTTGCTGCCGTATTTCTCGCGGATCTCGTTTTCGTTGGGCAGATTGTCGCCGATGGTGCCGACGTGAAAATCGCCGGTTTCGGTCACCGTTTCCACCGCCTTCGCCAGCGGCGGCTTCACACCCTGCTTCTTATACTGCGGCAGCCACGGAGCGTGGTCTTCAAAGTACTGCGCATTCCCGGCGAGCTTGACCATCAGCCCGTTCAGCCTGGCGTCGGTGATGCTGACGAAAGCCTGCGAGGTCCCTTTGGCCGCACGCGCGTCCCGGTAGACTTCGATGAACCCGTTGGCGAAATCCACCGGCCGGTCGTTGCCCACCCAGGCGATGCCGAAGCGGATCCAGTCGGCCGGATCGCCGGTCTGGTAATAGCGAATCAGGGCGGCGATCACCGCATCCTGACCCGGTTCGGCATAGGCGCGGGCCTTTTCGAGATACTCATTGGCCTTGGCGAGGAACAGCGCGTAGCGGCCGGGCGGGATTTTGCCGTCGGGAGTGCCGGCGCGGTAGACCTCTTCCACCAGCTTGCCGGCATCGGTCTTGACCAGGCGCGAGTTCAGCGGGTGGGCATCGTGAAAGTTCACCAGATCCGCCATGCTGACGTGGTAGTAGAAATTGTTGGCGCTGGCCTGCAACATGTCCTGGCCGCCGCGCGGGCTCTTGGCGGTGATGGTGGGCTCGAACTCGGAATCGAACAGCGGCGCGCGCAGGCCGGCGAGCTCGCGATCCAGTTCGGCCTGGCTGCCGATAACCTGGCAGCCATAAGGGCCGCCCTTGAAGCCGCCGGCGCGGAGCGCGGCGCCGGCCGCCGCCTGCAATTCTTCGAAGGTGAACTCGGGCCGAAACTTCTGCGCCGTCATCTCATTGTGGTTGCCGCGATTGGCCCAGAAGAGCTTGGTGAACGCGGTGATCTTCTCGAGCGCTTGTGGATCCACGCCAGTCGGATGCAGCAGAATCTCTTCGAGCAGCCGCTTCTGGCGCAGCCCGTAAATCGAGTTCTGATCGTAATTGATGGGATCGATGGCGATAGCCGCCTGGCTCAGCCAATAGGCGAGCGCCTGCTGGCGCGCGCTCAGCGAGCGAAAGCTCTCCGCCTGGAGTTGGACAAAGCCGGTGGAACCGACGCGGTCCACCAGGGCGCTGTCGGCCGCAACTGCGGTCACCGCCAGCGCGGGAATTAACCAAAAACGCTTGCTCATGCTCTCTCCAGTGTAGGCCCGATTCCACCAAAATCGTGGCGCAGACTGTCAAGTCTGCTGAGCCGGGATTCCTCTCGGCTTTTCCTCGCTCCGGCCACTATAGTCTCCACCCAGCGATTCGCACGTGCGGACCGCGCGGGGCCCAAACCGCGGGGTCGGTGGGCCCGAAAATCGCCAGCACGGGCGTCCCCACTGCTGCCGCCAGGTGGGTGATGCCGGAATCGTTGCCGATGTAGAGAGAGGCTTGCGCCAGCCAGCAGGCCAACTCGTAGAGGTCGTCGAGGCGGTGCGCGTCTGCTAGTGGCGGGTCCTCCGGCCCGGCGCACCAGCGGACGGGCATTCTGCGCTCCAGCCCGCGCGCCAGTTGGCGAAATTTCTCGAGTGGCCAGTTCTTGCGCTGGCTTCCGGAGAAGGGATGAATGACGGCGAAGTTTTCCCGTGTGGCGCTGCACGGTATGCGCGGAATCGGGTCTCCGCAGCACTCCGCCAGCGCGCTCACCTGCTCCAAATAGAAATCCGTGGCGTGCATCGCCGCGCCGTGCGGCGGCAACGCGGGGAGGAACGTGAATGGCAGATCGAGCGAATCGACCAACTCGCGAAACTCCGGCCGGTTGGCCCCATACCAGGAGACGATCGAATCGAAGCGGCGCAGATCGTCGATGAGACGCGGCGGCGGCGGGTCCGCAATGCCCAGCAGATCGAGGCCGGTGGAGAGAATCGAGCGCACCGCGCCGGCGAACCGGACCAGCGGCACGTTGGCAGTTGCGGTCCAGACCTCCAGGTAATCGGCCCGCAGGCACTCCAGTGCCGGCAGCGATACGATCAGATCGCCGATCGCCCCCGGGCGGATCACCAGCCTGCGCATAGTGGCTTCAGTATCGCAAAAACAAGTCGTCCAGCGCATGATTTATCCACAGAGCTTGCACGGTCATCGCTTTGTAACCATATAAAAACAAAGCTAATAAAACTTGAGGAAACAAGGAATTCGAGGGCAAATAACTATTGACCCAAATCTCCGGTGGGCGCATATTGATGAAGGTTCCAAGAGGTTTGAGGAACAGCAAGCCTCCGGAAACGTAGCGGACCGGGAACGGTGATCCGCAGCCAGAAAGTCTAGTTCACTAGTTTTAAGGCTGCGGGGAGCGAAC
>JBAVIH010000055.1:0-10600 GCA_049686695.1 Bryobacteraceae bacterium
TCTTCCGGCTTCTTGTAGCCCGTCAGCAGGGTGTCGATCAGCTTCGTGTCGATCAGGTCGGTTGCCATCGGTTCTCCTAGTCTGCTCTATCCGATGGCCGTTTACACAGTTTAATTTACACCCTCCAGAGTCTGCGATATACACCTTCTTGCGGAGCTAACCCTCTGAGCCGCTCATAGGGTTCAATTCCCCGGTCCTCGCAGATTCGCAAGAAGATGATCCGATCAATCAATCTCTGGACGGCGAAGTTGGTGTCGCGCGCACCGAGATTCGGGTTTCGTAACGCAATATTACGAGCGAGTAGCTCTCTCCAGGACTCGATTTCCTGCAGAAACGCGCCATCGACCTCCGCGGTTCCCCTTTTGCCACGCGTGACCACCACATGTCTATCGAAGAAGCCCTTGTAGACGGCGTCCTTAGAGAAGATTCCGGCCAGGTCGGGCCATTTGTCCAGGTAATCGGTGAACGACAGGTAGAGAATGCGCGCCGTTGCAGCGGGGTCGTGCTGGTCCGGCCTGATGCGGCAGTCGTAGACTGCAAGCTCCCGAAAGTTGGTCAGGATGCTGAGCGGCAACTTGGACGACCAGGCGTACCGTCGGAGTTGGAAAGCGGGGTCCGATTCCTGCTTCACATTGACTGACGGCTTCTTCGCCTCAACGAAGAACTTGCGCGTGCCACCAATGCGAAAACAATAGTCCGGGGCTTTGGTAGCCCCGCCGACCTTGATCGAATCCTCGTGGATGACGTCTTTGTAAGCCTCCGCTGCGCCCGATTCATTGTCTACGTCCCATCCAAGAGCCCTGAAGAACGGGTCAACGAACTCTATGCGAAGGCGGGTTTCGTTGTATGCGTCCGATCGGTACGCATCGAGGTTCCGCTCAAATCGCTCGACGAGATCGGCAATCTCTTTGGGCGCGTTCGTCTGCGGCATACTCAGCCCCGTCCCCGGCCTCCTAATCCCCCGCTGGCGCCACCGCCACCGCCCGCGCTTCGTCCGCCGCGATCTCCGCGTTGACTTTGCACATGTGGTCGTAACAGGTGAACTTCAGGATGACCGACGTCACGCCGACCACGGCCAGGCAGTACCAGATGGCGGGAATGTTGGTGCGGATCACGATGTAGATCGGCAGCGCGACCAGGGCGACCTGCCACGCTATGCCGATGGCGATGTTGAACATGTCCCGCCCGAAATCCCGGTTCGGCTGGAAGGTGGGATACTGCGCCATCACCTTGGCCTTGACCGGGCCCCAGAAACCCCACGGACGCACGCGGCGGTAAAACTCCATCAGAACTTCGTCCTCCTCGGGTTGGGTGAGGAACGTGCCGAGCAGGCAGCCGATCATGCCGACCACGAACACCAGCGCGAATCCGAGAGAGACGTCCAGGTTCAGCGAGTGCAGGGTCGCGTAGCTCTGCAAGGAGGGAATCCTGCTCAGAATGCCGGGAACCGCCAGAGAGGCCGTGATGCCGGTAACCATACCCCAGAAATAACCGTACCCGTTGAAGCGCCACCAATACCATTTGAGGACGTTGGAGGCAGTGTAGCCGCCCCACAGGCCGGAGACGATCCAGATCACCACCGAGTTCACCGAAGCCACGAACCAACCGATCAGGACTCCAATCACCACCACCAGGAACGAGCTGAGGTAGCTCAGCCGCACATAGGTCCGGGGGTTCGCGTTCGGGTTGATGTAGCGTTTGTAAATGTCGTTGACGAAGTAGGGCGGCGCGGCGTTGACCGTGGCGGCGAAGTTCGACATGTAGGCCGCCAGCAAGCCGGCGATGAGGAATCCGAGCAGGCCGGCCGGGACGAAGCGGCCCAGCGCCAATGGCAACACCAGTTCGAAGTCCATCGTGGTTCCCATGCCCTTGATCTGCTCGCTGAAGAAGACCAGGGCCAGGATGGTCAGCCCGGTGATCAGGAAGTAGCGTGGGAAGGTCAGCACCACGTTGACCCAGCCGCTCATCATGGAAGCCTCGCGGGGATTCTTCGAGGAGAGCACGCGCTGCATGTCGTAATTGGGGGCGGGCCCGGCCGCGCTGATGAGCACTCCCTTGAACAGCAGCGCCATCACGAAGAAGCCGAACAGGCCGTAGCCATCTTCGGCAATCTTGGCATTGGCGGCCGGGATCAGGGTGGACCAGTCCATGTTGAGGTGCCAGCCGAAGAACAGGTTATCCCAGCCGGGGGGAACGAACCTGGACAACGTCCCCGGCGCGATCTTCATCATGGCGATGATGCCCACGGCGAACGAAGCGACCGAGAGAATGCAGAATTGCAGCACCTCGGTGATCACTACGCTGAACATGCCGCCCTTGATGACGTATATGGTGGTGATCGCAATCAGCATGAGCGCGTATTGGTTGGGAGTGAAACTCCAGGGCAGGAAGTTGGCGGCGAATTTTCCGATACCTTTGAATCCGTAACTGAAGAACCCGATGATGCCGAAGAAAGCGTAGACCACCACGATGATGTGGGCAAGTTGCGCGCCGCGGCCCTTGCCGAACCGCGTCTGAATCCAATCGGCGCCGGTCATGGCGTTGGAACGGCGCAGCCAGCTCGAGAGGAACACCATCAGGAAGACTTGGTTGAAAGTAGGCCACAGCCACGGGATCCAGACGCTCTTTACGCCGTAGACGAACGCCCAGTACACCAGCAGCATGGTGCCGCTGACGTCGAACATGCCCGAAGCGTTCGACACGCCGAGCACATACCAGGGCATGGTGTTGCCGCCCAAAAAGTAAGCTTTCATGTCGCGGGAAGCCCGATGGGAAACCCAATAGCCGACCACAACCGTGGTCGCCAGGTAGAGGACGATGATCGCTATGTCGATGACATGCAGGGGCAGATGTTGGTGCATCCGGGACCTAACCTATTCCGGCCCGCACCGGGAAAGCGACGCGTGGGTGCAGGCACACTAGATGCGGCGCTTCGGCCGCTCTTGAACCAAGCATCATAACAGAATGGGTGGCGGAGAAATGGGCCTGTTTATGGGGCGGAAGCCTCAAACGCGCTGGAAGCGGGACTGGGAGAGCTACCTGGCGGGGGCCTGCGTGGTCATTTTTTCGGCTTCCGCGAGACGCGTTCGCGCGTCGGCGGCATCGCCGGCGTCGGGCGTCAACTGGAGGTAGGCGCGCAGGTGCTGGACGGCGGCGACGTAATTCTTCCGGCTGGCCAGGATGACGCCGGCCATGCGTTCGATCTCGGGAAAAGCGTGCCGCGAATCGAGCGCTTGCGCCTGCTCGATATTCCGCTCGGCCGCCTCCAGCTTGCGCAGGTTGTAATTGGCCACGGCGGAGTAGAGGTACAGTTGCGGATAATCGCGCGGATCCAGTTCGAGCGCTTTGGCGGTGAGTCCGGCGACCTCTTGCCACTTTCGATCCCACAGCGCCACGGTGGCCAACTGGAGATACGGATCGACCAGGTTCGGGTCGGCGTGGAGCGCGCGCTCGAAGGAGGCGCGGGCGGAATCCAGGCCGCCGCCGGCTACCTGGAGTTTGCCGAGCGCGCACCACGCGGCGGCGTATAGCGGATAGACCGCAACCGCTTTTTCGAGATCCTGCCTGGCGCGATCGGTCTTTCCGGCGGCGGCTTCCTCATGCGCCCGCTCGAAGAGTTTGCGGGCTTCCTTGGGAACGGCCAGCGATTGGGCGGTGACCACGGTGCTTTCGCCGGGCGCCCCGTCGGGCCGGATGACGATCACGCCGATATCCGGGTTCTCCATCAAATGTAGAGTCTTGAGCGGCACGCTTTTTGAGTGGTAGCCGGCGAGCACAGCGCGCAACTCGCAATCGAGCAGCCTCCTGTCGGAAGTGAGAGAAGCGCCGGCCTCATCACCGGCGACGGAAGGCAGGACCTGAATTGGCGCGGCCACCGAGGGCGAGAGCCGATCCTGTTCGTCGGCATCCTGGGTAACCGCGGCGGTGGAACCGAACTGGATTCCGAAATTGCCCTGCGTATCGGTGAAGCCCTCGGCGTGCGGAATGGAATTGCAGACGCGTTCGATCTTGGCCGGACGCGGCGGCGGCGATCCATTCTCCAGCAGCACGCGGCCCGTGAGCATGATCGCCGCGTGGGTGGTAGCGGTTGGAGAGAGTGCGGCGGTGCCTTGCGCAGCGGTGATCATCGCATCGGCAGTCGGATTGTTGGCGCTTGGCAGCCCCTGGCTCCACGCCGGCCCGAGCGGCGACAGCGCCGCGAAGAGCAACACCTGCAGCCGCATTCTTTCGAAGCGGGTCATCCGGCACGTCCCTCCCTGATACCTTGACGCTATTATGTCACGAACGGAGGCCGGTGGATATGGTCATTTTGCGATCCAGGGGATGCTGTGATCGGACATGACGGCGCGGGTCTCGGCGGGCGAGTCGGTGCGGAAGAAGGACCACGGGCCCGGGATCCACGGGTAGCGCTCGACGACCGATTCGTCGACTTCCACGCCAAGGCCCGGTTCGCGCGAAACCAGCAGGTCGCCGGCTTCGATGGCGAGCGGCTGAGCGAGAATCTCCGCGGCCAGCGGGAACGGATACATGCCCGCCCGTCCGGGGCTCGAGTAGCAAGGGTACTCCAGCCACTCGACGACGGTGTCCGGCCAGCAGACGCCGAGATGCGCGGCGGCAGCCACTTCGAGCGCGGTTCCCCAACTGTGGAAGGCGAAGCGCAGGCTCTGGCGGGCGATTTCGGCCAGCAGCCGGCGGCCCGAGGCGTAACCGCCCTGACAGCAAACGTCCATCTGCACGTAATCGACGGCCCGGCTATCCATCAGGTGGAAGTAGCTGTCCTCGCTGGGTTCGTGCTCGCCGGATGCCAGCGGCACGATGTCCTTCTCTTTGAGCCGGGCGTAGTCGGCATGCGCGGAGGGCGGAAGCGGTTCCTCCAGCCAGGCGATGTGGTAAGCGGCCATCCGGCGGGCCACTTCCTCGACGGTTGCGGCACTGTAGGAACGGTCGCCCATGCGCCACCAACTGTGGGCATCCACCATCAGGTCGAAATCGGGCCCGGTGGCCTGGCGCATCAGCCGCACGGCTTCCACATCCAGGTCCGGCCCGAGCGCGGGACGCATCTTGTAAGCCCGAAAACCCAACTGCGCGATGGCCGCGGCCTCGGCGGCGAAGCCTTCGGGCGGCATGTACATCCCGGCGCTGCCGTAAAGCCGGATGTGGTCGCGCACGCGGCCGCCCAGCAACTCGGAGACCGGCACGCCGAGCGCTTTGCCGGCCAGATCGTAGAGGGCGATCTCGACGGCGCAGTAAACCTTGGCGACTTCCGGGTCGGCGCCGGGACCGGCCAGAAAGAGCACGCGCAGCGCGTCCGGGTCGGCCAGCGAGCGGCCCTCCAGGAAAGGCGCGACGATCGACTGGATGGCGTGTTGCGCCGTTTCGCTCGCCGGCCCCGGCGCGTAACCCACCAGGCCGTTGCTCGCGTCCACGCGCACGAACATCGCGTCGCGCTTCAGGATGGTGCGCTCGCCGCCCCAAAATGGCAGCCGGAGCGGCGACGGAAAGGGATAGGACAACAGAAAAGAGCGGACACTCGAAATCTTCATGGACGCCGAATCAGCATATCACGGAGCGAGCCGCCCGCCTGCGCAATCCGCGATTCGGTGCGGGAGACGAGACGGCTCCAGACGGTATCGGGATTGGGGTCGAAGACCAGCCCGGCGGTGCCATCCAGGATATACCAGGCGCGTCCGCGCATCTCGTTATCCAGTTGGCCGGGTCCCCATCCGCAATATCCCGCGTAAACGCGCAGATTGTCGGCACTCCTGCCGCCGGCCAGGGCGCCCTCGAGCGCCGGCTGAGAGGGGATGAGATAGATTTGCTCCAGCACCCGCACACCCGCATCCGGCTTGGTTTCGGAGCGGACCAATGCCATGGCGGTGCCGGTTTCCACCGGTCCGCCGATATACACCGAATCGGAACGCTGCCGGGCTGCTTTCAAGTTGTGCAACGCACGCGAGAGCGGGACGGTGGTCCGGCGGTTGATCATCAGGCCGACGGCGGATCCCTGGTCGTATTGCACCAGCAGGATGACGGATTCCGCGAAGGTCGGATCCGGGGCATCGCTCGGGGTCACCAGGAGTTTGCCCACCGCCAGATCTTCCGCTCGCTTGGATTGCGCGGTGAGCATGGCGGCCGCCAGCAGAACGCCAGCCACCAGCCGGGGGGCGATCCCGAATCGGCGAAGCACACGTATATTATGTCGCTTCCGTCAAGAGTCTGCTTGGAAAAAAGGGACCGCTCAGTTCTGCGCTTTACCAACCACGATGACGGCCAGTTGCAGATCGCCGATGGTGACGTTGAGCACCTGGTCCGGCGTATCGCCTTCGACGGTGATGGAGGGGAATTTCGAAGCTCCCGGTTTTTCGATCGAGAACACCGCCGGATGCGGCGTGCCGGAAGCCTTGGTGCTCATCTGCACCAGTTGATTGAAGTCGGGAGTCGCGCTGGGGTCGGCATCGTTGGCGATGGGGGCGAGCAGCAGGAAATCGCGCTGCGGGGCCACGCCCTGATGCGAGCCATCCACCGGAAAATCGCTATAGCGCATGGTGTAGACGCCGGCCTTGATGGTTTGGCCGCGGCGGTCGCTGCCCTCGGATGGGAAACGCAGAATGCCAACCAGGGCCCCCTGCGGAATCGGAAACACGATGGCATCGTCGCTCGGTTTTGCGCCGGTGGGGATGCTCGATCGAAACCAGATCTCACACCACGGACCGTTCGGCCCGGCGACGCGATAACCTTGCGTTTGCAGCGCGGAGGTGTAGGCCGCAGGAAGGCCGGGCGGGGTGCTGTTTACCACTTCAACCTTGTAATCTTGAGCCCAGGCAGTTACGAGCAGGGCGGCAAATAGCAGGGTGAAGCGCATAATCGGGACTTCGACCTCAAAAGGGCTGGAGCGGGAGACGGGATTCGAACCCGCGACATCGACCTTGGCAAGGTCGCACTCTACCAACTGAGTTACTCCCGCGCAAACAGCAGTCTCAATTTTCCTTCAGAACATTGTCAAAGTCAAACGTTGCGAATATGTAACTGATTTTAAAGCAATTAGAAACTTGATGCAAAGCGGGGCCCCTGTGGTATGCTACAGTCTCGGTTGACCAATAGCGGAGGCGTCGGGCAGCCGTGCCGATGGCTGGTCTTCTGCTGCCGGTGGTGCTTCCGGTAGGGCATCGAGTGACCCCAAAGCCGTGAAGGGAAATGTTGTGGAAAACCTGCGGGATTCGTGTGTAAAACCAATTAATATGTGGGATCAACTTCGTCATTATATACAGCCACGCGTGAGTGAGGAAAGCTACAACAACTGGTTCAAAGGCACTACTTTTCTGGGAGTGGATGGAGACACGCTGCTGGTGCTGGTTCCGGACGGCGAAACCCGCGCCTGGATGGAAAACGAATACGGAGCTGAGTTGCGAGAGGCGATTCGCGAGTTGCGGTTGCCGGTCAGCCAGATCGGTTTCGAAACCCGTGCTTCAAGCGGGGTGCGGGAACCGATAAACCGGAATGGGACGGAGATTGAGCCGGTAGCCAGTTCGTTGAATCCCAAGTTCACTTTCGAGACGTTCGTCGTAGGAGCCTGCAACCAGTTTGCGCATGCCGCCGCGCGTTCCGTAGCCACTAACCCTTCCCGCAGCTATAATCCCCTATTTCTCTATGGTGGCGTGGGCATGGGCAAGACGCATCTCATGCACGCCATCGGTCGTGAGTTGATCGATAAGTTCGGCTCGATGCGAATCATCTATACCTCGAGCGAACGCTTCATGAACGAGATGATCGCCTGTATCCGCACGGAACGTATGCAGCAGTTTCAGCAACGCTATCGCGAAGCGGACGTGCTGTTGGTCGACGATATTCAGCTTCTGGGCAACAAAGAGCGCACGCAGGAGGAGTTCTTCCACACTTTTAATGAGCTGCACGATCATCAAAAACAAATTGTGATTTCAAGCGATTCGCCGCCTAAGGAAATACCGGGCCTGCTGGAGCGGCTGCGGTCGCGCTTCGAATGGGGCTTGATGGCCGATATTCAACCGCCGGATCTGGAAACTAAGATGGCCATTCTGGATAAGAAGGCCGAAGCCGAGGGCGTGAAACTGCCGGACGATGTGCGATCGTTCATGGCGACTAAAACCAAATCGAACGTGAGAGAACTCGAAGGCGCGTTGGTCAAATTAGTAGCGTACTCTTCGCTGACTGCGACGCCGATCAATTTGCAGATGGCGCAGCAGGTGCTACGGCACATCGTCCACCTGCAGGACCGTAAGATAACCATCGACGCGATTCAGAAAGCGGTCGCCGAGCGTTTCCAGATCAAGCCGTCACAGCTCAAGGAAAAGAGCAACACGCAAAAAGTGGTGCGGCCCCGCCAAGTCTCCATGTACCTGGTGAAGGAGCTCACCGACGCTTCCCTGCCCGAGATTGGACGCGCCTTCGGCGGCAAGCACCACACCACCGTAATCCACTCCATCCGCAAAATGGAGAAAGAGCGCCAGGCTAACCCTGAATTGAACAGACTCATTCACAGTCTAATGGAAACATTGCAATGAACTTACTGTTTTTTCCACAATGGCAGGTGGATGATCGCCAGGAAATCTGTGCAAGACTCGGAGCCGAGCCTGTTTTTGCTTGGTTTCGCGCATCTCGATTCACAAGTTGACGTAGCGAAAAGTAGTTGAATTTAGTATAATTTAGGTGATCTTCAACATTTGCACAGGCCCGATGAAAACGGTTCTTTTTTGTGCTCATCTAATACCGCCTGAATAGTTAGGAGCCGTATCGCATGGAATTCACTGTCAGCAAGGCCGATCTGGTACGGGAGTTAAGCCTGTCGCAAGGCGTAGTGGAGAAGAAAACCACTATTCCGATCCTGTCAAACGTTCTCCTGGAGGCTTCCGGAGATCGTGTGACGCTGACGGCAACGGATCTGGAATTGGGTGTGCGTTGCTCCTGCCCGGCTCGCGTGAAGAAGGAAGGTGCGGGGACGGTACCGGCGCGCAAATTGCTCGATTACGTCCGGTTGTTGCCCGAAGGCGACGTGCAGATGAAGTTTCTGGAGAATCATTGGGTGAGCATCACGTGTGGCCGGTCGAAGACGCGTATCGCCGGCATGTCGCGCGACAGCTTTCCCGAGTTGCCGAAAATGCCGGACCCGATCGCCGAGATCCCCGTCAAGGCGCTAGCATCGCTGATTGCGCGGACTTCATTCGCGATTTCCATGGAGGAATCGCGGTTCACGCTCAGTGGTGCGCTGCTCATACTACGGCCGGAAAGCATGACGATGGTATCGACTGACGGGCATCGCCTGGCCTACGTGCAGACCCCATGTGAAAACCCAGGTGTCGGTCAGCAGTTTCGTGCGCTAGTTCCCAAAAAGGCCATGGGGGAGTTGGTGAAACTGGCCGAGGATGCGGCTCCGGAAGCGAAAGCCGAATTCGCGGGAGACGACAATCATCTGTTCTTCAAAGTGGGCGAGCGGCTGCTGATCACGCGCAAGCTAACCGGCAATTTTCCCGATTACGAGCGTGTCCTGCCGAAAGACCATACGCTGGTTGCAAGATTGCAGAAGGACGAGATTCGCGCTGCTATCGAGCGTGTGGCGCAGTTTGCCGACGAACGGTCGCGCGCTATTCGGGTACAGTTTACCGAGGGCGAAGTGAAAGTATTCTCGTCCTCGGTGGAGATGGGCGAGAGCGAAGAGACGGTCACCAGTGAATACAACGGGCCGGATCTGGAGATCGGATTCAATGCGCAATACCTGCTGGATTTCCTGCGGGTGACGGCACAGGATCACATTGCTTTCGAGTTGAAGGATCAAAAAAGCGCCGGCGAATTGCGGCCGGCGGGCGACGCGACACCCGACCAGTACCGGTATGTCGTGATGCCGATGAGGATCTGAGTTTAGGACCATGGAAGACCTGACCAACACGGGGCAACAATCGGCGGTTTACGATTCCACGAGTATCAAGGTGCTGGAGGGGTTGGAGGCGGTGCGCCTGCGGCCCGCCATGTATATCGGCTCGACCGGCGAGATGGGGCTGCACCACCTGGTATACGAAGTTGTCGACAACTCCGTGGACGAAGCCATGGCCGGCTACTGCACCGAGATCAACGTAACGATTCACGACGACGATTCGGTGACCGTGGTCGACAACGGCCGCGGGATTCCGGTCGATCTCCATGAAGAGGAAGGCGTGTCCGCGGCGCAAGTGGTGATGACCAAGCTGCACGCCGGTGGAAAATTCGATTCGAAAAGCTACAAGGTATCGGGCGGCCTTCACGGCGTGGGTGTAAGCTGCGTGAACGCGCTTTCGGAGAAACTCGAGCTCGAGATCTGGCACCCCGATGGCGAAACCGGTCCCAGCTTTACCTGGCAGCAGGAATACGCGTGCGGCATTCCTAAAGGGCCGCTTCAGAAAACCGGCCGGGCCGGCCGCAAAACCGGAACCAGCATCACCTTCAAACCGGATTCGACCATCCTGGAGGTGACGCAGTTCAATCACGATACGCTGGCCAACCGCCTGCGCCAGCTTGCGTTCCTCAACAAGGGCCTGAAAATCACGCTCACCGACGAGCGCACGGAGCCGGAGAAGACCGAAGAATTCCAATACAC
>JBAVIH010000056.1:0-1610 GCA_049686695.1 Bryobacteraceae bacterium
GCCAAGATCGTTTCGCCACCGAAAAGGAGTTCGCCAAGCTGTCCGCCGACTGGCCCATCACGCGGTTCGTCGAAGTCTGGAACGCCTTCGCCGGCGCGCCGCCCTTCGGCGAGATCAAGACGGTCAAGAAGTTCACCGACCGCAAGACGGCGGTCTCCCGCATCTGGAAGGCCATCCAAGCCCTGACGCCGACCCCCGCGCCACAGGCCGCCCCGGTTGCGCCGAAGAAGGCCAAGGCGGCCAAGGTTGCCACCGCCAAGGACGCCACGCCCACGCCGCGCGACGGCAGCAAGAAGGCCATCGTCCTCGACCTGCTGAAACGCCCGGACGGCGCCACGCTCGCCGACATCATGTCCGCTACGGACTGGCAGGCGCACAGCGTGCGCGGCTTCATCTCCGGCAGCCTGGGTAAGAAGATGGGCCTCACCGTCGAATCCTTCAAGCGCCCCGATGGGGTGCGCGCGTACCGCGTAGCCGGCCAGTAGCAACTCCCTCTCCTCACCGCCGCCGGACTCAATCACCGGCGGCGGTGATCTTCTTCGCTTCCGTCAAAACGTCGATCCGTTCCCCAAGCAGAGCCTCGCGCAAGAGACACTCGGACTGGCGCACAAACGTTCCGTTGATCCGCGCGATCACGCGGTTTTCAAGCTCTGCCAGTTCTCGCCGCACCTCGGCCAGCAGCGCGCGGTTTTGGAGGCTGACGTAGGTGGCGATCAGTCCGGAGATCAATCCCACGCCGGGAATCAGAAGCTGAAGAATAACAATCTGAGTTTCCATGGCAACGCCTCAAGGATGTGCAATTCGGCCAAACAGTCCGAAAGTGCAAGGCACAACCCTTGAACATCCGGATTCCCGGCCCGCAGCTCGCTTTCCACTGCCGCAATCTCCCGGCGGCACCGTTCGATTCATGCGGCGACGCCGAGGCGCTCCGCGGCGACATCCGCAAACGTCCGGCCGTCGGCTTCGAGCGCCGCTGTCTTCCCGCTGAATTCCGTGAACCGCCGGCAAATGACATCGCAATACTTCGGGTCCAACTCAATGACGCGCGCTTGGCGGCCGGACTTCTCGCACGCGATCAGCGTCGTGCCGGAACCACCGAACGGATCGAGCACGGTATCGCGGCCCTTGCTGCTGTTCCTGATGGCGCGCTCCACCAGTTCCACGGGCTTCATCGTCGGGTGTAGATCGTTCACCGAAGGCTTCTTGATGAACCAGACGTCGCCCTGATCGCGGGCGCCGCACCAGAAATGATCCGTGCCTTCCTTCCATCCATAGAGAATCGGTTCATACTGGCGCTGGTAATCGGAACGCCCCATCGTGAAAGTGTTCTTCGCCCACACGATGAAGGTGGACCAGTGCCCTCCCGCCTCGCGGAACACCCGCTGCAGCGTGTGGATCTCCGACGACGACATGCAGATGTAGATCGCGCCCTTGGTCACCGCCAACAGGTTCGTGCAGGAGTCCCGCAGGAACTGCTCGAAGCCATCGCCCAGATTGTCGTTGGCGATCTTGCGGTTCTTCTTGCGGAGCTTGTCCTTCATCGTCGCGCCGTAGTTCACGTTGTACGGCGGATCGGTGAAGACCATGTCGGCAAGGCCACCGGCAAGCAC
>JBAVIH010000057.1:0-26328 GCA_049686695.1 Bryobacteraceae bacterium
CGCCCGCTTGCGGGCGCGTTTGTCGCGGCTTCTCAGGAAGCGGGCTTAGCTTGGTTGGCAGGCGAAGGCGCCTGCCCCACAAGGTTGTGCTTATGATCGGGCTTCTGAAGAAGATCTTTTTGGTGGACCTGGTTCAGGGACTGATGGTCACGTTCCGGAACCAGAATCCAAAATACATCTGCACCGAACAGTACCCGGCCGAGCGGCCTAAGATAGCCGAGCGGTATCGCGGCGCGCCGCGGCTGAACAACAACCCGGATAACGGCGAAACGCTTTGCATTTCCTGCAACCTGTGCGCGCTGGCGTGCCCGGAGAACCTGATCGTGGTGACCAGCGAGCGCAATGAGCAGACCAAGCGCAAGGACCTGACCGATTTCACCTATGACCTCTCGCGCTGCATGTTCTGCGGCCTCTGCGAAGACGCCTGCCCGGTGGACGCGCTGGAACTGACGCAGGATTTCGAGATGGCCAGCTACACCCGCGACGGCATGATCTGGGACCGCCAGATGCTCGAGGAAGGGCCGCGGCCTACCCAATACAAATGTTAGATACGGTGCTGTTTTACAGTTTCGCGGTGCTGGTATTGGGGGGCGGCATCCTCACCATCACCCGGCGCAACCCGGTGCACAGCGCCATTTCGCTGATCGTTTCGCTGCTGGGCGTGGCCGGACTGTACCTGCTGCAGCAGGCGGAGTTCCTGTTCGCGGTGCAGATCGTGCTCTATGTCGGCGGCATCATGGTACTGTTCCTGTTCGTCATCATGCTGGTCAACCTGGATGACGCCGCGCACGTTCGCGAGTTCAACCGGCAGTGGGCGGTGGCGCTGGTTGCGGTAGCGGCGGTGGGCGCGGAAGGCATTTACTTTTTCCATCGCGGCGCGGCGTCGTTCCACATCGCGGAATCGGCGGCCGCGGCGCCGGCCGTGGCGGGCAACACCGAGGCGCTGGCCGATTCCCTGTTCTCCGAATACCTGCTGCCGTTTGAGATCGCGTCGCTGGTGCTGCTGGTCGCGGTGGTGGGCTCGGTGATCATGGCCAAGAAGAGGATCTGAAGATGCATCCGGTGACCACGGTTCATTACCTGGCGTTGAGCGCGGCGCTGCTGCTGATCGGGACCATCGGCGTGCTCACGCGCCGCAACATCGTCGTGATCCTGATGTCGATCGAGCTGATTCTCAACGCGGTGAATCTCAACCTGATCGCGTTTTCGCACGCCTGGCACAATATGGGCGGCCAGGTTTTCGCCATTTTCGTCATCACCGACGCGGTCGCCGAAGCGGCCGTCGGGCTGGGCATCCTGATCGCGCTGTTCCGCAACAAGGAAACCGTGCAGGCCGACGAAATCGACTTGTTGAAGTGGTAGGAGAGTAAGTGAATTTTCTCGACCTCATCTGGCTGATTCCGCTGTTCCCGCTGGCCGGGGCGGTGCTGATGCTGCTGACGGGCAAGTTGCTCGATCCGCAGCCGCCCTCCGACGTGGCGGTGGCTCCAGGCGTGGAACCCGAGCGCGCACACGGCCAGGATGCGGCGCATGGCCATTATCATCCCGGGCCGCTCCAGAATCTCATCCGCCTGATCTGCCCCGGCATGGTGCTGGTCTCCTTCGTTTTTTCCGCCGGCGCGGTCTGGCAGCTTGCCCATCTCCCCACCCGGCTGCACCAGGTGATTCAGTTCACCTGGATCGCCGCCATGCCGTTCCACATGGCCAACGGCCACCTCGCCACGTTCCAGGTGGATTGGGGATTCCTGCTCGACCCGCTCAGCTCGGTGATGATCCTGGTGGTGACCGGAGTCGGCTTCCTGATTCACGTGTACGCCACTGGGTACATGGCCCACGATAACGGCTTTTATCGATTTTTCGGATATCTGAACCTGTTCGTGTTTTTCATGTTGATGCTGGTGCTGGCCAACAACTATACGCTGCTGTTCGTCGGTTGGGAGGGCGTGGGTTTGTGCAGCTACCTGCTGATCGGCTTTTACTTCCACAAGAAATCGGCGGCTGACGCCGGCAAGAAAGCCTTCATCGTCAACCGGGTGGGCGACGCCGGCTTCGTGCTCGGCATGCTGCTGATGCTCTCGGTGCTGGGCACCGTGCGTTTCACCGACGTCAACAGCGCGCTGCGTGGCGGGCAATTTCCGGTGGAAGCCGGTTACGGCGTGCTGACCGCGATGGCCCTGCTGATGTTTTTCGGCGCCACCGGCAAATCGGCGCAGGTCCCGTTGTACGTCTGGCTGCCGGACGCCATGGAAGGCCCCACGCCGGTTTCGGCTTTGATCCATGCGGCCACCATGGTGACGGCGGGCGTGTACATGGTGGCGCGGTCTTCGGCGCTGTATGAGTTGACGCCGGTGGCGTGCGGGTGGGTTGCCGGAATCGGCGCTTTCACGGCGATTTTTGCCGCCACCATCGCGCTGGTGCAGAACGATATCAAACGCGTGCTGGCCTACTCGACGGTCAGCCAGCTCGGCTACATGTTCCTCGCGCTCGGCGTGGGCGCGTACTGGGTGGCCATCTTCCACCTGTTCACGCACGCGTTCTTCAAGGCCCTGCTCTTCCTTGGCTCGGGTTCGGTGATCCACGCGATGAGCGGCGAACAGGACATGCGCTACATGGGCGGCCTGAGGAAGAAGATTTCGGTGACGTACTGGACCATGTGGGTGGGGTCGGTGGCCATCGCCGGCATTCCCGGTCTGGCCGGGTTCTTTTCCAAGGACGAAATCCTGTGGCAGGCGTTCAGCTCGCCCAAAGGTTCCACGGTGCTGTGGCTGGTGGGCCTGGCGACGGCGGCGATGACGGCGTTCTACATGTGGCGGCTGATGAACATGACGTTCTACGGCCAGTCGCGTGTGAAGCCGGAAGTTGCCGCGCACGTTCACGAATCGCCGGCCGTGATGACTTGGCCGCTGATCGCGCTGGCCGCCGGCAGCGTGCTGGCCGGTTGGCTGGGAGTCCCCAAGCTGTGGTCGTGGTTCGACGAGGGCTTCCGCCTGTTTCCGCGCTGGCTGGCGCCGATGTTTGCGCTCGCCGGGCGCGAGACCGAGCATCCCGCCTCCACCGAATGGTCGCTTCAGATTCTTTCCGTGGCCGTGGCCGCCGGCGGAATATCTCTGGCCTATTATCTTTACGTCAGGCGCACGGACATTCCGGACCGGATCCTGGTGCGCGTCCGGCCGCTCTATACCGTGCTCTACAACAAATGGTACGTGGATGAGCTGTACGATTTCCTCTTCGTCAACGGCCTGGGCAAGGGTGGCGGCAGCGCCATGGCGGAGTTCGACCGCAGGATCGTGGATGGCGGCGTCAATGGCGCGGGCTGGCTGACGCGCCTGAGCGCCACGATCTCCATGTGGTGGGACACCTGGATCGTCGATGGCGCGGTGCGGCTCACCTCGTTCTCCGTCAAGCTGCTCTCCTACCCGGCTTGCCTGCTCGAGAGCGGCCGCGTGCAGACGTACGCGCTGTTCGTGGTGGTCGGGGTGCTGGCCTTTCTGGGGTATTACGTCGCGAGGTAACCTATGGACCAGCACATCCTCAGCATCGTTCTCCTCACCCCGCTGGCCGGCCTTGCGGTGTTGCTCTTCCTCCCCGCTTCGAACCGCGGCCTCATCCGCGTCTGGGCCAACCTCACCAGCCTGGCCGGTTTCCTGGTATCCCTGCCGCTGGTATTCCGCTTCGACAAGAACCTGGCCGGTTTCCAGTTCGAGGAACGCTTCGACTGGATTCCATCCCTGGGCGCCCACTATCACCTCGGGATGGACGGCATCAGCCTGCTGCTGGTGATGCTCACCACCTTGATGGGCTTCGTCGCCACGCTGTGTTCCTGGTCCGCCGTCGAGGACCGCGTCAAGGGATATTACGCCATGTTTCTGCTGTTGCAGACTGGCATGATCGGCGTTTTCATTTCGCTCGACTTCTTCCTGTTTTACGTTTTCTGGGAGCTGGTGCTGGTGCCGATGTACTTCATCATCGGCATCTGGGGCGGCCCGCGCAAGCTCTACGCCGCCATCAAGTTCTTCCTGTACACGCTGGCCGGCTCGGTGCTGATGCTTCTGGGCATCCTGACGCTCTACTTCCAGCACTATTCGCAATTCGGTTTCTACACCTTCGAAATCTCGGAGCTGATGAAGCTCAACCTGCCGCTCCACTTGCAGCAATGGGTGTTCTGGGCTTTCTTCCTGGGTTTCGCGATCAAGGTGCCGATGTTCCCGTTCCACACCTGGCTGCCGGATGCGCACGTGGAGGCGCCCACCGCTGGCTCGGTGATCCTGGCAGCCGTGCTATTGAAGATGGGGACTTACGGCTTCCTCCGCTTCTCGCTGCCGCTGCTGCCGCAGGCGTCG
Organism: Bryobacteraceae bacterium; assembly: GCA_049686695.1. GTDB lineage: Bacteria > Acidobacteriota > Terriglobia > Bryobacterales > Bryobacteraceae > Bog-375. Next base: position 4,341 of record JBAVIH010000057.1, read on the forward strand.
ATGGATCAGACCATTGTGCAGATCCTGGCCGTGCTCTCCATCATCGGCATCGTGTACGGTGCGCTGGTCAGCCTGATGCAGCAGGATTGGAAGAAGCTGGTGGCGTACTCTTCGGTCAGCCACCTCGGTTTCTGCACGCTGGGCATTTTTTCGCTGAATCCGAACGGAATCTCGGGCAGCGTGTTGCAGCAGATCAACCACGGCATCTCGACCGGCATGCTCTTCCTGGTGATCGGCGTGATCTACGAGCGGCGGCACACGCGCGAGATCAAGGAATACGGCGGGCTGGCGCACGTGATGCCGCGCTTCGCGACCATTTTCGCCATCGCCATGCTCAGCTCGGCCGGGCTGCCGCTGCTCAACGGGTTCGTCGGCGAGTTCACCATTTTGCAGGGCGCGTTCGAAGCCAACCGCATCTGGGCGGCCTTCGCGGTGAGCGGCGTAATTCTGGGCGCGGCGTACCTGTTGTGGCTCTACCAGCGCACCATGCTGGGCCAGATCACCAATATCAAGAACCTGCGCCTCCCCGACATGAACCTGCGCGAAGTGGCCGTGTTCCTGCCGCTAATCGCCTGGGCGATCTGGATCGGCGTTTATCCCAAACCGTATTTCGACGTGCTGCGGAAGCCCGTGGCGGATATCGTGGAACGCGTGCGGCCGGGCTATTTCGCGGCCGGGCAGCGGGCGCTTCCGCCAGCCCCACTCGCCCGCAAAGTGGGACAGGCGCTTTCGCCTGTCAACCTGCCTGTCAACCTGCCGCCTGACATCCTGGCCCGCAACGGAGGTGCCCGGTGAACTTCAGCCAGTTCTTCACCTCCACCGACTACACCACCATCATTCCAGCCGTGCAACTGGCGCTGTTCGGTTGCGCCATCCTGCTTTTCGATGCCTTCGAGAACTTCCTCTTCGGCGGTCCGCAGCACCGGCGGTGGGGGGTGTTCGCCGTGTTGGTGGCGGAAGCCTTCGCCGGCGGGGGCCTGGTGTGGCAGCAGATGCACCCGGGACCCGACGGGCTGATTTCCGGCTTCGGCGGCGCGGTCACCGTGGATGGCTTCGCCATTTTCTTCAATTGGATCTTCGTCGTCGCCGCGGTAATCGTCGCGCTGGTGTCGTACAAGTACCTGGAGATCGCGGGCGAGCATCACGGCGAGTATTACAGCCTGGTGCTGTTCGCCCAGTGCGGCATGTATTTCCTGGCCACCGGCACGGACCTGGTGACGCTCTTCATCGGCCTGGAGCTGATGGCGCTGTGCTTCTACGTGATGGTCGGCTTCCTGCGCACCGACAAGCGCTCCAACGAAGCGGCCATGAAGTACCTGCTGCTGGGCGCGTTTTCCACCGGCCTGCTGGTGTACGGTTTTTCGGTGATGTACGGCCTGACCGGATCCACCAAGCTGGCCGACATCGCGAACCGGCTTTCCGAGCTGCCCGCCTGGGACCCGATCGTGTTTCTGGCGATGGCCACCACGGCGGCAGGGCTGCTGTTCAAGATCTCCGCGGTGCCCTTCCACATGTGGGCGCCGGATGCTTACGAAGGCGCGCCCACCACCGTGACGGCGTATCTTTCTGTGGCTTCCAAAGCCGCCTCCATCGCCTTCCTGGTGCGCATTTTCATGGGGCCGCTGGCTGCCTCGCGCGCCGCCTGGGAGCCGTTGCTGGCGGCGGTCGCGGTGGCCACTCTCACCATCGGCAACCTGGCCGCCATCAACCAGACCAATATCAAGCGCCTGCTCGCCTACAGCTCCATTTCGCACGCCGGCTACATGCTGCTGGGCCTGGTGGCCGGCAACCAGACCGGCATCACCGGCATCGAGGTTTACGTGATGGTGTACACCTTCATGAACCTGGGCGCGTTCCTGGTGCTGGTGTCGCTGCGGCGGAAGAACATCATCGGCGAGGACCTGGACGATATCGCCGGCCTGATGCACAAGAGCCCCGGCCACGCGGTGTTGATGCTGATTTTCCTGCTCTCGCTGGCCGGTATCCCGCCCACCGCCGGCATGTGGGGCAAGTATTACATTTTCCTGGCGCTGATCCAGACCGGCCACTTCACGCTCGCAGTCATCGCCGTGCTTTACGTAGCGGTGGCGATTTACTACTACTTCAAGATTGTGCGCAGCATGTTCTCGCGTGAGGAGACCGAAAAGGCTCCGCTGGCCAGCAGCCTCGGGTTGCGCCTGGCATTGGGTGTAAGCGGCTTTTTCACCCTGGTCATTGGCATCTACCCGGAGCCGTTCCTGCGGCTGGCGCAGACTTCGCTGTTGCGGTAAGGACGCTATGCAAGCAATCCTCTCCAACCCGTTGTTCATGCCGGTGGTGCTGACGCTGGCCATCGTCGCGCTGGTTCCGCTGATCGCCGGTTACCTGACGCTGGTCGAGCGGAAAGTGCTGGCCGATTTCCAGGTGCGCCTCGGACCCATGCGCGTGGGACCGCACGGCCTCTGGCAGCCCATCGCCGATGCCTTGAAGTTGGTGCTCAAGGAAGACATCATTCCCACCGACGCCGACCGCGGCATTTTCTGGTGGGCTCCCATGATTCCCACGGTCACCGGACTCACCGCCGTCGCCATGCTGCCGCTGGCGCGCAACCTTTATGTGGCGGACGTGAATGTGGGGCTGCTGGTGATCTCGGCCACCTCCGCGGTGGGCATCCTCGGCATCATCCTCGGCGGCTGGGCTTCCAACAGCCATTATTCGCTGCTGGGTGCGCTGCGTAGCGCGGCGCAACTGGTGAGTTACGAAGTGGCGCTGTCGTTCGCGCTCCTTTCCGCCGTCATGGTATCCGGCACGCTCAGCATGCAAGGCATCGTCCGGGCGCAAATGGAGCACGGCGTGTGGGGCGCGTTCGCCAACTACGGCTTCATGATCGTGCCGTTCGCGGTCTACATCGTCGCCGCCACCGCGGAAACCAACCGCGCGCCGTTTGATTTACCGGAAGCCGAATCGGAATTGGTGGCGGGCTTCCACACCGAATACAGCGGCTTCCGTTGGGCGCTCTATTTTCTCGCCGAATACGCCAACCTGCTGGTGGTCTCCGGGGTGGCCGTCGCGCTGTTCCTGGGCGGCTGGCTGCGGCCGTTCCCGAACGTGCAATGGCTCGCCATACCGTTCAACTTCGTATTCCCGGTGGTGCTCTTCATGGGCTCCGGCGTGCTGACCTTCCCCCTGGTCAAACGGCTGCCCTATCCCCCGCACCGCACACTCCTGGTTCTGGTGGCGCTCACACTGTTGGGGCTCGGCGCCCTGTTCGCCGTGCCGGTGGTGAACCACGCCGTGATCGGTCTGTTCTGGTTCCTCTTCAAAGTCTCCTGCATGATTTATCTGCTGATCTGGTTTCGCGGCACCTTCCCGCGCTTCCGTTATGACCAGTTGATGAACATCGGCTGGAAGGTCGCCATTCCCGTCGGCATGGCCGCCGTCCTGATCAACGCCCTGTTGGGCATGATCGGCAAAACCGGCGCGTAAAGGTCACCAGCCGCACGCGCGGCGCGATGGCCTGTTTATTTCTTTTGGTGATGAGTCCGGGGTAGAGGCCCTACTGGCGACCGCCACAACGCTTTCGGTCGTTATGGTGAATCAACCGGAGACACCCTCGGCATAGGCATAGCGGCCGGCGAGCTTGATGGCAGCGGCCGAATCGGATAAGGTCAGACCCTGCCCCGAAGCCGGTCTATTTCACGGCGATTGCGTTTCGACGGCCTGCCTTCCCGCAAGGTTTCGACCCGCGGCATCGCTTTGCGTTCTTCCGCCAACTTCAGGCGCAGCTCGCGGCTCGCCTCGGTCTCGCGGTAGAGCGTTTGCGCGACCGCGGCCGGGCCGCGGATCTCACTGAGAAGCAGAACCTCCAGTTGAAAGTCGCCGCTCGCGTTTTTCACATGCAACAGATCGCCGACCCGGACCTCGCGCGCAGCCTTGGCCGGTTGTCCATTGGATGCAATCCTGCCGAGTTCGCAGGCCCGCGCCGCGAGCGTGCGCGTCTTGAAGAATCGGGCGGCCCATAGCCACTTGTCCATCCTCACTCGGTTCATGATCCCATTTTCGTATCGGGGCGGGCACTTCAGCGTGCATCCGCGCCGCCGTTTGCGCAATGCGCTACAACAGTCATCATGCCGCAGTTCAGCAGACGCATTTTTCTGGCGGGGTCCGCCGCGGCGCCGCTTTTGTCCGCCGTGGCCGCCGGAACCCATCGCAATCTCCTGACATCCGTGTGGCCGGCCGCCAAGGTGGCGGAAGCGCTGCTGCCGCAGAATCGCTTTCATCCGTTCCCGATGGCCGCCGAACGTTCCGCATGGGAAGCCCTGCCCGCGGATGCCCGCTCGGCGCTGATCGAGAGCGGCGAGAAGCAGTTGAAGACGCCATGGGAGGTCTTGCCGGCCACGCTGTTTCTGGAATTCGCGCGCAGCGGCAACCGGTCCCGTTATGAGGCTGTCCGCGACCGCCGGCGCAAGAAATTGCAGGATCTGGTGATGGCCGAGTGCACGGAAGGCAAAGGCCGCTTCGCCGACGAAATCGCCAACGGCGTCTGGCTGATCTGCGAGGAATCGTTCTGGGGTGTACCGGCGCATCTCGGCCAGCAGCATGCGGGCGTGGGTCTGCCGGATGTCGCCGAACCAATCGTGGAACTCTTCGCCGGCGAGACCGCCAGTTTGCTTGCCTGGACGGCGTATCTGGCCGGCCCGCAACTAACCGCGGTTTCCAAGCTGCTGCCGGAGCGCATCCGCCTGGAGATCGACCGCCGGGTTCTGTCGCCGTGCCTCATCCGCGACGATTTCGGTTGGATGGGTTTTACCGGCAACCGGCTCAACAACTGGACCCCGTGGATCTGTTCCAACTGGCTCACCGCCGCACTGCTCGAGGAGTTCGACGAAAAGCGCCGGCAGGCGGCGGTATCGAAGGCGCTGCGCTGTCTCGACAATTTTCTCGACGGCTACGCGGACGATGGCGGCTGCGACGAGGGTCCCGGCTACTGGGACCGCGCCGGCGCATCCCTGTTCGACTGCCTCGATCTGCTCGACGCGGCGTGTGCCGGGGGCGCGGCGGCTGCCTTCCGCCAACCTCTGCTGCGCGAGATTGGCCGCTACATCTGCCGCGCGCACATCTATGACGACTGGTACACCAACTTCGGCGACGCGCCGGCGCGCACAGCCATCAATGGCGACCTGGTCTATCGCTTCGGCAAGCGCGTGGACGACGATCGGATGATGAAGCACGGCGCGTTTGCCGCCTTCTTCCGCGATGCGGCGGGCATTCCCGGCGAGAGCCTGGGCCGCCAACTGCCGGGCATCTTCAACCTGGCGGCATTGCGCCAGGCACCGCGCGAACAGGCGCTCGGGCGCGATGTGTGGCTGCCCGGAATCCAAGTGATGGCCGCGCGCGTTAAGGAGGGTTCGGCGGAAGGGCTGTACCTGGCCGCGCAGGGTGGTCACAACGGCAAGAGCCACAATCACAACGACGTGGGCAATTTCATCGTGTTCGCGGGAGGCAAGCCCGCCATCATCGATGTGGGCGTGGAGACTTATACCGCCAAGACATTCAGCGCCCAACGCTACGAGATTTGGACGATGCAGTCGGCGTTTCACAATTGCCCGACCATCGACGGCGTGATGCAATCGGCCGGCCGCCAGTTTCGGGCGAGTGAGGTCGCGTACCATGCCGATGACAACGCGGCGGAGTTTCGCGCGGACATCGCCGGCGCGTATCCGAAGCAAGCCCATCTGGAACGCTGGCACCGGACCCTGCGCCTGCTGCGCGGGAAGAACGAAATCGAACTGGTGGATGAGTTCCGCCTGGAACAACCGGCCCAGGCGATCACGCTGACTTTCATGACGCCGCGCGCGGTTGCGCAGCCAGGCGCCGGGGTTCTTGCGCTGGCCGATACCGTGAAGGTGCTCTACGATCCGCAGACGTTCACGCCGGCAATCGAGGAGATCCGGATCGAGGATGGCCGGCTGCGTTCCGCCTGGGGCGAGCGCTTGTTCCGCATTCTGCTGCGCGCGGAGAATCCGAAGATGCACGCGGTGTGGACTACGCGGATTACGCAGTAGGCTCTTCGGCGCGGCGGCGATGGAGACGCTCGTTGCTCCGGAGATTGAGCGGATTCAGTCTCCGAACCTCGCTCCGGCGCGAGCCTTCGCTTTTGCGGCCTCTTCTTCTCGATTCTTCGGCGGTGCGTTCGTTTCGAGCGAACGGAGAAGACGCATCGAGATTCCGGCGATCTCATCGACCGCGGACCGGAACGAGCGTTCGTTTGCCTTCGACGGTTTGTCGAATCCGCTGATCTTTCTCACGAACTGGAGCGAAGCGGCTCGAATCTCTTCGTCAGTGACGGGCGGATCGAAGTTGAAAAGGGTCTTGATATTCCTGCACATTCGCCAAAGCCTCCTGGAAAATGGCCCGCTGCCCGGCGCCACGCCGGGCCGGCGGCTACTTCTTCTGCGCGCGCAGCCAGTTCTCCAGAATCCTGGCTTCATCCGGAGACATGGCCGGTGCCGCCTTCTTCACCATGACCGGAAACCAGTCGACTTCCTGCGGCTGGACCGGGTGGCCGATGTTCCGCCCGGCGGCCTTGCCCTCGCCTGGCCAGATAGAATTGACGATGGTTTCTCCTGCTTCGTTCAGGAACGCGAAGAACGGCAGGCCGGCGTCCTTTCCGCCGGCGCCGGCCATCACCTCATCACCGCCGGGATTGTTCAGCGGTTTCTTGGCGCCCTGTTCCTGCACCGTCAGGCGCGCCTGCACGAAGTATTTGTCGATGATCGGCTTGATTTCGGCAGTCTCGATGAATTGATCGAGCTTCCTGCAGTAACCACACCAGGAAGCGTGAAAGACAAGGAAGATGCTCTTGTGCTGCGCCGAGGCAGCCGTTCGCGCCGATTCCATGACCACGGAAGCCGGCGGCGGCGTCTCCTCGGCGAGCAACAGAAAGCTGGCGAGGAGGCCGATTGCCAGGCGAAACATCGCGGTGCGTACCATGGCCCCAATTATAGATAATTGAGGGAACGGAAGGGGCGGTATTCGCCACCTGCTTGACCGCCCTGTCCTCCCTTCACCATGCTATAGTCTGGCCATGATACCGGATCACGGTTTTTCCCGCCGTTCTTTTCTCGCCGCTACCGGAGCCGCCGGCCTGGCGTTCGGCGCGCCGGGTGTGTCCATCCCGGTCGGCCTGGAACTCTATTCGGTTCGCGACGAGCTGGCCAAGGATCTGACGGGCACCCTGCGCGCGGTGGCACGCGACGGTTACCAGGTGGTGGAATTCTACGCGCCCTACTACAGTTGGACCGCCGACTACGCCAAGACGGCGCGCAAGCTGATGGACTCGCTCGGCATCCGCTGCAACTCGACCCACAATGGCGGCGATGCGCTGTCTCCCGAGGGGCTCGACAAAGCGATCGACCTCAACCAGATTCTGGGCGCCAAGTATATCGTCTGGGCCAGCGCCGGCAAACCCGACGGACTGGATGGCTGGAAAGCGGTCGCCGAGAAACTGAGCGCGGCCGCCGCCAAGTTGAAGCCGCTGGGGATGGCCACCGGTTATCACAATCACCAACTGGAATTCACGCCCATCGAAGGCAAACGCCCGATCGAGGTGATCGCCGCCAATACGCCCGCCGAGGTGATGCTACAGCTCGACCTCGGCACCTGCATCGAAGCCGGCTCCGATCCGGTGGCGTGGATTCAGGCTAACCCCGGCCGCATCCGCTGCATTCATTGCAAGGATTGGGCGCCCGGGGAAGGCAAGGGCTACAAGGTGCTGTTCGGCGAGGGCGTGGCGCCGTGGCCGGCCATTTTCCAGGCGGCCGAAAACGGCGGCGGTGTCGAATACTATCTCATCGAGCAGGAAGGCAGCCGCTTCGGGGAACTGGAAACCGCCGAGCGCTGCATCGCCAACTGGAAGCACATCAAGGGTTGACGCGCGGCAGACGGACGGCCGCAGTAAGTTCAGTGACCGGGTTCCGCTGGCTGAAGTTCCGCAAACTTGCGCGCGGCTGGACCCCAGCAAGCTACTTCGCGCGGCTTTCGAGCTCGGCCAGGCGGGATTCGAGCTGGCTGATCAGTCCGGTGAATTGTTCGCTCTGCGACTGCAACCGGGACTGAAACTGCTCCCTCTGCGACTCCAACTGCGACTGAAACTGCGTTTTCTGCGACTCGATCTCGCGCTGCTGCGTCTGCACCTGGTTCAGCAGCATGGCGTTGACTTTGTCGTAATAGACGGTTTCGATCTCGCCCTTGGCATTGTGGGCCACCAGTTCCGGCGCCACCTCGGCCACTTCCTCGGCGATCAGGCCGTATTGCAGCGGTGCGCCGGCACCGTAAGCCGTGTAGCGGAACTGCACCGGACGCAGGCTCATCAGGGTTTCGGTGGTGTCGCCCATGTCCGCGATGTCGGTCTTCGCCCGGCGCGAGGAAGAAACGGTTCCAAGCTGTCCGTGGGAGTCAATCACCACCGGGAGCGCGCCGGAGAGGCCGGTCGTTGTGCCCGAGATGCCGGAGATGAAGGTGCGGTTTTGAATGCCCTGGCCTCCAACCCGTACCGTGGAGTCTTCTCCGGAGATCCCATTGGCACCGTATCCGATGTCGATATTGTTGCTGCCCGTGGTAAGGAGTTCTCCAGCGCCTAACCCGATGGCGGTGTTTGCGGCCCCAGTATTGTTGCTGACGAGGGCCCCTTCGCCCGCCGCCGTGTTTCCAAGGCCCGTCGTGTTGTTCGTCAGTGCCTGAACACCGAACGCAGAATTGCCATTGCCTGAGATGTTCTGGTCGAGCGCTTCCTCGCCCACTGCTACGTTGTCGGCACCTGTAATATTCCGCACGAGCGCCTCCAGACCCACGGCTGTGTTCTGGTAGCCCGTCGTATTCGACTCGAGTGCGTTATAGCCCACCGCTGTGTTGTAGTTAGCGGTGAGATTCTTAAGCAGTGCCTGGGCTCCCAGCGCCGTGTTCCCTACGCCGGTTGTGTTCGAATACAGCGCCTCCATGCCAAACGCGGAATTGGCTACGCTCGCCAGACTTCCGCCCGCGCCCGGACCGAGAGAGATGCTGCTGGTTCCTGCGCTCGAACGCAGTAGGGCCCCCCCGCTCTGCGTGATGATGCCGCCGAAATCGAGGTTGCCCGGCACCGATAGACCGGTCGAGTTCACCGTCGCTGCGGTGTTCCCCTCGGCGGCGATGCTCACCGACCCACCAACCGTCGAGTAAAGCCCCGTCGTCGTGTCGCCGAACGTCAGCGCCGGGGCGGCCGCGGTGCCAGACATCGGCAGGCTCCCCGGCAGCGCGTAGTAACCGTTCACGTCGAGGATTACGTCGGTTGCATCCTCAACGTAGATGTCAATCGCGCCATTGTTGCCCGCGGCCACAATCGCTGCATTCGAGGTCACCACCCCCGCCTTGTCGTTCAGCGTGGCCAGGACCGGCATGGTTTCGCCGTCCGGCCACGCCGTCAGCCAGCGCATAGTCGAACCGGCCGGTACCACCGCGATGTTAAACGAGTAGGCTACCGCCGCCGCAGGCAAGCTGCACGAACCGCTCGGCACCGGATAGACCCGCGTCTCCCCGGCGGCTAGCGAGGGCGGCCCGAAGTTTCCACCGAACCCGCTACCGGAACGGGAGTCCGCCAGCCGGCAGGGCGTAATGGCCACGAACACAGCCGCCACCCTCAACTGCGCCCCGCTGCCGACCTGTTGGGGTTCCTGCGCAGAGGTAGTCCTGCCGTTGGCGTTATCCTGCCCCGACGGCACGGGGTGTTGCCAGTAGAGCGGGGCGGGCCAATTGGAAACCTTGTCAATCTCCAGGGTCGCCCTTTGAGCAAAACAAGGGACCAGGCTGAGGGCGGCCGAAGCCACGCCCGTCACCAGTTTCGAATAATTCAACATCTAAAAGATCTCCTTTTCGTAATCGATTGGAATCTTCAGTTTTGGACTTCAGCATCCGATTCAGTTCAGTCTACACCTTGTAGCCCTTGATTGATCCTCCGAGTTACCTTTCGGGCATGCGACGCAGAACTGGCGAAACTCCCCACTCCTAGTGAAACTTGAATGAATCTGAGCGTAGGGTTACACAAGGCTCTGCCTTATCGGGAGGCTCTGTATCAGGACACGGCCTGAGCCGTGCCGAGGGAGAAAAATCCGGGCTTCAGCCCCTGCGGATTCAGCTAGGACTCAGTGGCTAAAGCCTCTGGCTACGGACGTGTCGCGGCACGGCTCAAGCCGCGCCCTGATGCAAGACCAGTCGCCGGTTTCCACTTCTATGTCGCGCACCGGTCCACTTTTTTCCTGAGGTTCCACAACCGCCGTAGTCGAGGCACATGGTCAAGAACCGCCTGAACTGGGTAGTTTTTCCGAGACCCCGGCGCCAGCCAGCGGATTCCCTGGGTATTACGCAACGGGAACCGTGGCGCGCGTTGAGATGACGAGACCAGCCGTTCGGCTTACGCGCGGCGCAGCGCCAGCACGGCGTTCAGGCCGCCGAAGGCGAAGGAATTCGAGATCGCCCACTCCACCTGCTGCTGGCGGGCGTGGTTGGGGATCACGTCCAGGTCGCATTCCGGGTCGGGGACGTTGTAATTGGCGGTGGGCGGAAGGACGCCGTCGCGCAGCGCCAGAACCGTGGCGACGCATTCCAGGGCAGCGGCGGCGCCCAGCGCGTGACCGTGCATCGATTTGGTGGAACTGACGGCCAGCTTGCCGGCGTGCGCGCCGAAGACCGCTTTCAGCGCGGCGGTTTCGGTGGCATCGTTGGCCAGCGTGCCGGTACCGTGGGCATTCACGTAGCCGATCGCCTCCGGCGCCAGGCCGGCATCGCGCAAGGCCGCGCGCATGGCCTTGGCCGCGCCATCGGCGGAAGGCTGCGTGATGTGGCAGGCGTCGGAGGACATGCCGAAACCGACGATTTCGGCGTGAATGGTAGCCCCGCGCGCAACGGCGGCTTCGAGCGGCTCCAGCACCAGCATCCCGGCGCCTTCGCCCAGCACCATGCCGCGCCGGTCCTTGGAAAACGGCCGGCAGGTTTCGGGCGAAACCACGCGCATGGCCTCCCACGCTTTGAGAATGCCGAAGCTGAACGGGGCTTCGCTGCCGCCGGCCAGCGCCAGATCGGTCAGGCCGTTGCGCACCATCCAGAAGGCCTGGCCGATGGCGTGGCCCGCCGACGAGCACGCCGTCGAGATGGTGTAGCTGGGGCCGGTGATGCCGAACTCCATCGAGATATGGCTGGCCCCCGCGTTGGCCATCGTCTTGGGGATGGTCAGGGGGTGCACGCGGTTCAGGCCCATCTTATAGACATCGTGAAAACCGACGTCCTCCGTGCTCTGCCCGCCCACGCAGGAGCCGGTGACGATGGCCGCGGTTTCGCGCAGTTCCTGCGTCCATTCGACGCCCGCGCCGGCGACGGCTTCGCGCGCGGCGATCACGGCGAACTGCGCGAAGCGGTCGATGAAATCGGCGCGCCGGTCGTCGAAATAGGGCTGGTGGCTGTAGCCGCGCACCTCGGCGCCGTTGCGAAAGCGCAGTTGCGAAGCATCGGTGGATTCGATCGGCGCGATGCCGGAACGGCCCTGGCGCAGCGATTCGGCCACTTCGGCGGTGGTCCGGCCCAGCGCGCAGATGGCGCCCAGCCCCGTGATGGCGACGCGGCGCATGCCTTACTGGCCGGCCTGCGTTTCCGCCGCGGCCGCCTTGGCCGCCAGCAATTTCTCCACCCCCACGCACATGTCGCGCACGCCACGGACGCTGCGCACCTCGTCGTCGGGAATGTTGATGTCGAATTCGTTCTCGAGCGCGAACAGAATCTCCACCGCGTCCATCGAATCGATCCCCAGTTGCTGAAAATCGCTGTCGATGGCGACCGTCTCCAGGGGAATCCGTTTGGAGGATGCGATCGATTTGCGAACCCGTTCTATCAAGTCGTCGGACATAGAAGTTGGCTTACCGTTTCCAATTTGTAACCCCGCTCCAGCAACAGGGGAACCAGGCGGCGCACGGCCTCGATGGTGGCGCCGATATCCGGCCGCGTGCGGAGTTCGCGACCATCGTGCAGGCACAGAATCGCGCCGTTGGACGCGCGCCCCGCCATTCGTTCGACGATGGCCTCCGACCCCAAATTCCAATCATAGCCCATTACAGTCCACATGATGCCCTGAAGGCCAAGCCGCCGCTGCGCGCGCCCGATGCCGAACCAGCGAACGCCATAGGGCGCGCGAAACCAGACGGGCCGCACCCCGGTGTGCTCCAGCATAACCTGTTGCGCGCGCTCCATGTCGGCTTCGATGAATTTGGCCGAGCGGAAGCAGCACAACGGGTGGTCGTAACCGTGGTTGCCGATCTCGTGCCCGGCCTCCGCCACCGCGCGCGCTATGCCCGGCAGCCGAGCCACGTTGGCGCCGCATGGGAAGAAGGTAGCCGCCGCGCCGTGAGCCCCGAGAATCTCCAGAATGCGCGGCGTGCCTTCGCTGGGACCGTCATCGAAAGTCAACGCTACCGCCCGCCGCCCGCGCGGCCCCCGCCACACCGACGGACCGAACACCGCCGAGGCCCGCCCGCGCACCGCCCACGCCATCGCGGCCACACCACAAGCCACGGAGCCGCCGGCGATCGGAATCGCGGGAATCATAACCTTTTATTGTATGGACTCTTGCGTGGATGCAGAAGCGCCGCGCCGGCTATTTCCCCACGAACTTCGCGATATCGCCCACCACTTCGGGGGCTACATGGCCGGGGACGTTGTACTCTTTCTCGGTGCTGGGCCCGGAGCCGGCGACGAATGCGTGATTGAGCGCGGGGTAACTGCGGGCGGTCACGTCTTTGCGGCCTTCGAGGCCGCTCTTCCACAAGTCGAAGTCGATTCTCGGAACCTGGAAATCGCGTTCGCCATACAAGATGAGAATGGGGATGGAGAGTTTCCTGGCTTCGGCCGCGGGGTCGTAGCCCTTGAGGTCGAGCCAGTAGGCGGCGGGCAGCCCGAAAACCGCCGGCGCGTCGGCGTCGTTTTGTTCCAGGCTCTTGATGCGTGCCACGGTTTTCCTGGCTTGGTCCAGTTCCTTGGCCACGTCGGTTTGCCCCCCTTTATTAGCCGTGCCGTAGAAGAGCGTCAGTTGGTCGAACATCAAGTCCTCGAGCGGCCGCCGATTGGCCGCCATCACCACCATGCCGGCCAGTTTGCCTTCTTCGCCTGCGATGCGCGGCGCCAGATAGCCGCCCAGGCCGTGGCCCACCAGGTAGACCTGCTTGGGATCGACGGCGGATTGCGCGCGCAGGAAGGCCAGCGCGGCGACGGCATCGTCCACGGTTTCGTCGTCGGCCGTGTACGGCTTGCCGGACATGCGCTCGGCGTATTGACGGATGCGCTTTTCATAACGCAGGACCACCACGCCGCGCGAGGCCAGACCGTCGGAAAGATCGCGGAAGGGCTTGAGCGCGGCGTGCGAATCGTCGCGGTCCTTCGGCCCGAAATCCTGCACCAGCAGCACGGCCGGAAACGGACCGGCGCCTTTGGGCACGGCCAGCGTGCCGGGCAGCTTCCATTCGTCGTCGCCGAACGTCACGGGGCGCTCGCCGAACGAATCCGGCTTGCTGTAAGCGGGGCGCGTCCACTCGGTTTCGCCCGGCATCAGGTACATCACCGAGACCTGCCCGGAAGCGTTGATGGCGAAACGCGCCTTGATGCTTTTGTCGGCGAAGGAAACCGGGATGGTGACCACTTTGGCCGGGCCCACTTCCTCGACCACCGGATCGCCGATCTTTTCGACCGCGCCCCATCCCTTGATCTGGGCTCCCAGTTTGCCGAACGCCTGCTCGTTCTTGAGCGCGGGCGCGGCCAGGGCGGAGAACTCGGGATAATTCTGCGCCAGCAGAAGGTCGAGCGCCTTTCGCGCAATCACGGCGGGGTCGGCGGCCGATTGCGAGAACAGAACGCCAACCGACAAGAGGCCCAGCAGGGCCGCAATCGGGCGCGGGCCGAAGCCCGGCCTTCGAATTCCGGTGAAACGTGCCAGCGCGCGCATAAGCATGACGATTTTATGGTATCGCGTCGTCTCGGCCGTTGAAAGATTGTCACGGATCTTGAAACGGTTCGCAGGCCGAGGGCCTGCGCCACTTTACTGTCGCGGCAAGTTCTTTTGCAGGAACTCGAGCACCTTGGGGATGGCGTCGAGGGAAGATTCGGCGTTGCCTTTTGGCGAGCCGCCGGGATTCCTTTCCTGGCCGGAAACGGGCTGCTTGGACGTTCCCACCCAGGCAGGAACGATTTCGGGCCGGCCGGCGCCGTGTCCGGCGTGCGGATATTTCAAATGCTCGACGCTGTATGCGAAGTGGTGGCGCTGGAGGCGGTCGACCACGGAATCCGCCATGGACGATGACGGCCAAACGCCGTCCGCCTCGCCGGAAATCAATAGCACCGGTCCCTGGGTGTTTTCCACCGCGATGGCGGCCTCCGGTAACAGCTCCCCCGCTCTGCCGCGGGCCGGCCGAAAGGCCAGCGGCTTCCCTTCCCAGGTCCACGGATACGGCACTGGGGTGAAGCCGCAACACGCCTGATTGCGCACGTTGGACGGCACGTATGCCACCACCGCTCCGATCCGCGGGTACATAGAGCCGAGCTGCAGCGCCAGCTCGCCGCCACGCGATCCGCCCATTACCGCCACGCGGTCGGCCAGGATCTCCGGCCGCCGGGCCATCCAGCTCAGCGCTTTGCCGAAGTACTCGAGCGGAATGCCGGCCAGCAGTCTCGGCAAATCCTCGTAGTGAAAGTATGCCAGCGCGAACGCGGCATATCCGTGCGAGGCGAGCCACGCGCCGCGGCGGGCCGGATAGCCTCCCTCCGATCCGCCCAAGGCCAGCACGCCGGGATGGCGCGCATTACCGGGCGGCAGGAAAAGCACGCCGCGCAGATCGCCATCGTGCACAGGAATGCGCTCGACGCCTTCGGCGATGGCCAACTGCTCCAGGCGCGCGGTGGCAAGCTGTTCGCCTTTGCGGACCAACTGGAATTCGATGGTCTGGGGCGCGAACTTCTTCGGCGGTTGATAGTGGCCCTCTTTCCCCGAATGCGGCATCATGGACCAGACCAGACCCATCGCGGATACTTCCTTGTAAGAGCCGGCGATGGGCGCTTGCCGGGAAGTATCGATGCTGCCTTGGGCGTCGGCGATGAAGTCGGCCTGCGAAGTCCAACGCGCATCGGCTCCATCGACCAATTCAGCGCGGATGGTGACGCGCTCATCCGGCTGGAGCCCAGAGGCGCGAATGGTGGCTGGCTGGTCCATCATCACGCGGCTCGGATCGACCTGAAGCGCCTGGCCGCGCAGCGGGAACGCCGCGCCGAAGCAGAGGCAAGCCGCGATGGACAATATCGGCTTCATGGCCGGAGCACCGGTAACACGCGCCAACGCGCTGGTCACACCTTGGGTTTGGCGGGCGGCAACTCGCGCGCCACCACGGCGTCGGTGAAGTTCATGGTTCTGTGCGCGCCGTCGCAAAACGGTTTGTTGGCGGAATGGCCGCAGCGGCACAACCCGATGGTAGTGCGGCCGGCGAGCCCGAAGGGGTTGCCATTGGCGTCCACGATTTCGAATTCGCCCTCAATCCGAATCGGGCCATTGCTGAACACAGTGACTTTAGATGGCATGCGGTTTCCAGGATATCAAAGACAGGCGTGCGCGGACGGATGACGCCCTCTCGGTAGGACGGACGATCGGGTTATGTCGCCTGACGCGTGCTCACTAGAGCGCGAAGAGTTGACAGGCGACAAAAACCGATCGCCTGTCCCACCGCGAGCGCTTACCGTAGCAGCGCTTCCAGGCGCGAACCGGCTCGCACCATGGTCTGGTTGCGTTCGGGTCCGGTGGAGATGGAGCCCACCTCGACGCCGGTGTGGCTTTCGAGAAACGCCAGGTAGTCCTTGGCGCGGGCCGGCAACTCGTCGTACGAAGACATGCCGAAGGTAGACGACTTCCAGCCGGGCAGGTGCTCGTAGACCGGTTCGGCGCTTTCGATGCCGGCCACGCGCGGCGGCATTTCGACCAGGTCGCGTCCGCCGGAGCGGTAGCCCACGCAGACCGGAATCGAATCGAACTCGTCGAGCACGTCCAGCTTGGTCACCACCAGGCTGTCGAAGCCGTTGATGGAGGCGGTGTAGCGCAGCAGGGGGGCGTCAAACCAGCCGCAGCGCCGCGGCCGTCCGGTGACGGCGCCGAATTCGCTGCCGCGGCGGCGGATCTGTTCGCCCTCGGGGTCTTGGGCTTCGGTGGGAAACGGGCCGCCGCCGACGCGGGTGATGTAGGCCTTGGAAACGCCGATCACGCCGCTAATCCGCGTAGGAGCGACGCCGGTGCCGGTGCAGGCTCCGCCGGCCGAGGCGCTCGACGAGGTGACGAACGGGTAGGTGCCGTGATCGATATCGAGCATGGTGCCCTGCGCGCCCTCGAATAAGACGCGCTTCCCTTCCCGGATGGCGCCGTTGAGCAGCATGGCGGTGTCGCACACCATTGGGCGTATGCGCTCGGCCATGGCTTCGTAGCGGTCGCGGATGGCGCGGGTGTCCTCTTCCTGGTCGATGCCGAAGGTGCGGGCGATGGCGTGCTTCTCTTCCATCAGCGAATCGTACTGGGCGCGGAAAGAGTCGCGGTCTAGCAGGTCGGCCACGCGAATGCCCCGGCGCGCGATCTTGTCTTCGTAACACGGCCCGATGCCGCGCGAGGTGGTGCCGATGGAAATGCGTCCGGGGCGGCCTTCCGACATGCGCTCCATCATGCGATGCTGCGGGAACAGCACGTGCGCGCGGTTGCTGATGGCCAGGTTGTGCGTGACGTCCACGCCGGCCGCTTCCAGAGTGTCGATTTCGTCGAGCAACGCCGCCGGATCGAGCACCAGCCCGTTGCCGATGACGGCCATTTTCCCGGGCCGCAGAATGCCGCTCGGAATCAGCTTGAGGATGAACTTCTTCAAGCCGATGAAGACGGTGTGGCCGGCGTTGTGCCCGCCCTGGTAGCGCGCCACGATGTCGAATCGGTCTGAGAACAGATCGACGATCTTGCCCTTGCCCTCGTCTCCCCACTGGGAACCGAGGATGATGATATTTGCCATGAATAGCGAATCCAAACTATTCTAGCGTAGCTATGCCGCCGCGAGTGATGTTCGGCACATCTCGGGTGACGGCGGAAATCCGGCGCGAATCAGCTCAGCTTCAAGGGGCCGAGCAGGACCGTGCACTCGGCCGCTTCGGCTTCGAGAGATCGGCACCGGCTCACCGGCAGCCGCTCCTTCTTCTGCGGGCTCCAGACGCCGAGACGCAACCGGTAGGTCTTTCCGAGATGTTCCTCGGCGATGGGGATGCCGAAAGAGTAAGTGACAAAACCCCAGGGATCCTGCCGGTGGAAGCCCAATGCGTGGTCGCCCTGCATGCGGATGGCGCCATTCTCGTCCACAAAATGAAGGAACGCGGTCCAATCGGGATCCATGTCCGAGGTGTGCCACTCGAAATCGAATACGACATGCCGGTTACCGTCGATACGCCGATTGCAGCGCAGCAGCGTGAGGGAGTCGCCGAATTGCGCGCCGAACCGAATCGAGCGAACCGCGGTCATAGCCCGGCCCCAGGCCAACGGTCCGGACGGCAGATAGCCGGGCGGCCGCAACGCGGCGGGGCGCTGCGCGGCGTAATCCCGTTGCAGGCGGCTGTAAACCTCGAACATCTCCTCGGCGTTCTGATCCATCGTCTTCACCGCGGGCATGCCGGCGCGAAGACGATCGATCAATTCCGGCTGCGCCATCAGCGTTTTCAGTTGCACGGCGAGGCTGCCGGCATCGCCCATCGTAAACAACAAACCGTTCTTGCCGTGATCCACCATCTCCGCCAGGCTGCCCACGCGGGAAGCCACCACCGGCGTCTTGAGCGCAAAAGCGGAGAGCAACACCAGGGGAGAATTCTCGTGCCAGAGCGAGGGAATCACCAGCGCGTCGAAACCGGCGAACACCTCCGGCAGTTTCTCGTTCGGAAAGTTGCCGCGGAACGAAACGTTTTCCAGGCCGGAAGCCAGCTCGCGCACCCTTTCGTCGTATTCGGGGAAATGCCCGGGACTGCCGTACACCGCAAGCTGGATCTTGTCGGACGGCAGCCGCCGCATGGCCTCCAGCAGAACGTGAACGCCCTTCGAGTGGCGGAAAGTCCCCACGTATCCCAGCCGTAGAACACCGGTTCGCGGTTGTGCGGGCGCGGGTTCGAGCGCATGCTCTTCGAGGCCGAAACCACACTCGCGCATCTCGGCGGGCTTCAATCCGGTTTCGGCCAGCAGGCGCCGCGTGTTGGAGGTAGGCGCGACGAGCACGTCTACCTGCGAGAGCGCCGATTTCATCCAGCGGCGGCGGTGCGAGAGCCAGAGCAGGCTCGCCAGCCACGCCGGGCGGCGGACCGACGCGGCCGCCAACGCGATAACCACCGGCGCCAGCGCGGCGCTCAGCAGTTTGTTCGCAGCCAGCCTGCGCGGCCACGTGACGGCCACGTCCTGGCCGGTGCATGCCAGGCAGGCGAGCGCATTGGGTCCACCGCAGATAGATTCGTTCCACCTCACCAACTGGAAGGTCGGACAAATCGACCAGAAGTCCGTCGCCGTGGCGACTACCGGGAGCCGCAACCGCTTGGCGGCCCAAATGGACGCGGTGGTCAGATGCATGGCATGCACCACGTGGACCACGTCGGGCTTCGCCATCGAGAAGTAGTGAAAAAGAAGTTCTTCGATGGCTGGATCGTAATAATCGGCAAGGTGAGACGGTTGATGCCGCTTATGAAACGAAATCCGATAGACTGGCAGGCCCTCGTGCACCGTGTCGAGGACCCGGATACCTTCGAAGGAGTCCTGCGGCGCCGGCGGCTCGTAGCAGACGATCAGGGCCTCGTGCCCGTTCTCGACGACCTTGCGGGCCAGGCTTCTGGCGTACACCTCGGTTCCCGCGTGCCAGTTCGGAAAGAAGGTGTGCACGACGAATACGATCCGCATGTCACACCTCCAGTGAGGAAACCTTGGATGCGCCGCCTTGTTCGCGACGGTTCGTTATTTCAAGTTCCGCCGAGAGACGCTCCGGATAGACTAATAGACAAGACATCGCGCTGCCAACGATCGGGCGAACCTATAGGATATCCTTCTGCCCGTCCAACAAGCCACCACCGAAAATGTCGCACGGCGGAGCATTGTGTGACAGCCCGTCATAATTCTAATAACCGGCTTCCTGACTAACAGTAGCAAGATCCACCAGCCACGCGCGCGAAGAAATCCACGGACTGTGCGGCAGCCGCGGGCCAGGAGAATCTCCGCGCCTGTGTCCGGCCGCTCTCACTCAACCCGGCAAGCCGCGACGGCGATGTCAGCAGGCTGGCGATCGCATCGCGTAGTTCGAGCCGGCT
Organism: Bryobacteraceae bacterium; assembly: GCA_049686695.1. Taxonomy (GTDB): domain Bacteria; phylum Acidobacteriota; class Terriglobia; order Bryobacterales; family Bryobacteraceae; genus Bog-375. The sequence goes on from JBAVIH010000057.1 coordinate 23,730, forward strand.
GCGCGGGTCGATCAACACCGCCGCGCCGCCGGTGATTTCCGGCAGCGAAGACACGCCCGATGCGATCACCGGTACGCCGGCCGCCATGGCCTGGGCAACCGGGAATCCGAATCCTTCGTAAAGCGATGGATAAACAAAAGCCGTGGCGCCGGCGAAAAGCGCCGGCAGGTCGCTTTCCGGCACGTAGCCCAGGTAGCGCACGTTGGGCGGCGAGCTTTTCAGCCGGCCCATGGTCGCCTGGCTCGCCCAACCGTGCGAACCCGCAATCGCCAGATCGAACTCGCCCGCGATCGAAGCCGGCAGGTCGCCGTACGCATCCAGCAGCAAGTCGACATTCTTTCGCGGCTCGACGGTTCCCACGTACAGCAGGTAAGGGCGCATCGTCCGCAGCTTGGCGCGCACCCGCTCCACGCTGGCGCGGTCAATCGAGAAATACGCTTCGGGAACCCCCGGATAGATGACCTGTATCTTCTCCGGCGGAATGCGCAAGAGCCTCACCGCGTCGTTTCGGGAGCTCTCCGAGACTGCAATCAAGCCGTCGGCGCGCTTCCAGATCATTTCCGCGTAGCGTTTCTCGAAAGCCACGTTAGCCGGCAGATGAGCGTCCGGGAGAATCCAGCAGGTCAGATCGTGAATGGTGGCCGTCAGCTTGGCCCGCCGGGGTGGGTGGAGTATCCTCGTCGAATGAAAAACGTCCGTGGCGGGGAACCAGGGCTGGGAGAAACCCGCCGGCAATCGATTCATCAGGAAGAAAAGGCCCAAACGGAAAAACGTGGGGATGGGTCCCGCCGGCGCCCTGCGATGATCCAGACCGGAGGCCTCTCCCAAAAAAGGAAACAGGCGCACATCCACCGCCGGCTCCCGCTGCAAATGCCGGATCCAGTAGTACAGGTAGTTCTTCACTCCGGCACTTCTGAAGAGCAGCGGCAGCGCGTCTATCGTGATCCGCATCGGTGAACCTCCCAGTATAGTCGTCCAGGTTCTCCGAAGGCCGGAAAGCGATACACTCTTTGAGAGACAGCCATGACGGAAGAAGAGAAGAACCAACCGAACGATGTCGTCGAAGCCAGCTTCGAGATCCATACTCCCGACGGGATCTGCGACGCCGCGTTCCTTCACCCGAGGACCGGTTCCCATCCCGGCGTGTTGTTCTGGACCGACGCTTTCGGCTTGCGGCCCTCGATGCGCGAAATGGCCAGGCGCCTTGCCGCCGAGGGATATTCCGTGCTGGTGCCCAATCCCTTTTATCGGGTGACCAAAGATCCTTCCCTGGATCCCTCCAGAGTCAACTTCCAGAATCCGGCCGACCGGGCCAGGCTGCTGCCGCTGATGGCATCGGTGAACGCACCCGGCAACGCCGAGAAGGACGCCGCAGCATACGTTGCGTTCCTCGACGCGCAGGAAGAAGTGGATAGCGCACAGGGAATCGGAACCCAGGGTTACTGCATGGGCGGAGCGCTGGTTATGAGGACCGCCGCGGCGCTGCCCGATCGGATTCGGGCGGGCGCGTCGTTCCACGGCGGGGGCCTGGTGACCGACAAGCCCGATAGCCCGCATCTGCTCGCGCCGAAGATAAGGGCTCGCATGTATTTCGCCGTGGCGGCGAGCGACGAAGCGCGGCAGCCGGATGCGAGGGACAAGCTGAAGGAAGCCTTCGCGGCCGCCGGAGTTTCCGCCGAAATCGAACTGTATTCCGGAACCCTGCATGGCTGGTGCGTGCTGGACATGCCACTCCACGACGGCGTGCCGATCTACAACCGGCCCGAGGCCGAGCGCGCCTGGGCCAAGCTGATCGCTCTATACAAAGCGGCCCTCGCCTGATCCAGCCTGCCGGATCGCAGCGGAGACTTAGGTGTGCGACATGAATGTGGGAACCGGGTGGCTTTGTGTCAGGGGCGCGGCTTCAGCCGGGCCGCAACCCATAGGTAGCCAAAGGCTCTAGCCACTGAGGCTTTGCTGAGCCCGCAGGGGCTAAAGCCCAAACCTTGCTCCGATCCCCCGGCACGGCTAAAGCCTCGCCCTGATACAAAGCCTTGTGTGCCCTTGCGCTCAGATTCATGCGAATTCACCAGGAGTGGAGGGTTTCGCCCTTTCTGCGTCGCACACCCACTCGGAGTCCGCACCCGCCGCCTTGACATTCCGTGCCCCTCCCCGGCTTACTGAAAGATATGCCTCTGGTCAATGTCGCCCGCGCCGCGGATTTGCCGCCCGGCGAAGTCGTGGAAGTCTTCGTAGGCTCGCACCCGTACGCCATCTGCAATGTCGAAGGCGTCGTCTACGCTCTCGATGGCGTCTGCATTCACCACGGCGGTCCGCTCGGCCAGGGGCACCTCGATGGCACGCACCTCGCCTGCCCGTACCACCTTTGGGAATTCGATTGCCGCTCCGGCGAGCGCGCTCGCGATCCCGCCCGCCGCGTCGCCACTTATCCGGTGCGGATCGACGATGGCCGGATCTTCATCGAGGTGCCATAGGTGCCCGAACTGCCCGAAGTCGAAACCGTCGTGCGGTCGCTCCTGCGGCTCCAGGGTCGCCGCATCGTCAACGCCGAGTTCCGCGGCGCGCGGGTTCTCCGCGGCGGCGACCCGGAGCGCATGGC
>JBAVIH010000058.1:0-3976 GCA_049686695.1 Bryobacteraceae bacterium
GGACCGGGGGCCTGTCCCTGTACACGCTACAGCCGTGCCGGGTGCTGGACACGCGCAATCCGGCGGGTTCGCCGCCGTTCACGGGCACTCTGGCGGTGGACGTGGTGGACAGCGGGTGCGGCGCGCCCAGCACGGCGCAGAGTTACGTATTTAACGCGACGGTGGTGCCGCAGGCGTCGCACGGGTACCTGACGATGTGGCAGCAGGGGCTGAGCCAGCCGCTGGCGGCGAACCTGAACTCCTCCGACGGAGCGATCACCGGGAACATGGCGCTGGTGCCTACGACCAACGGATGGATCGACGCCTATTTCTCGGGTGTCACCTACCTGGTGCTCGATCTGTTTGGGTATTTCGCACCATAGCTCCCCCGGCGCTCCTGTTTCGTATTCGCGTGCAGTCGTTATCTGCACGGGGCCCGTGCCGACCCTACGGCGATACGGGGCGCGAATGCCGGTGCACGCCGGCCATCATGCAGCGGTACCCGGGCCAGATCTCGGGGGCCGCTGCTCGATGGAATTGAGGGCGGCTCCGGCGTTAAAATTCACCCATGCACCAGCCCATTTGTTCGAGCCGACCGGGCAGGCGGTTTCGCCTGCCGATTGCCAGCCTGGTCGTAGCCTGCGCGCAAGTCGCGTTCGCCGCCGAGCCCGCCACCGAGTGGTGGCAAAACGCGGTCATCTACGAGATCTACCCGCGCAGCTTCGCCGACAGTAACGGCGACGGAATCGGCGACCTCAATGGCATCACGCAGCATCTCGACTACCTGCAGGAGCTGGGAGTGGACGCCATCTGGATCACCCCCTTCTATCCTTCGCCGCAAGTCGATTTCGGCTACGACATTTCGGATTACCAGGCCATCGATCCGCAGTACGGCACGCTGGTGGATTTCGACCGCCTGGTGGCGGAGGCGAAGAAGCGCGATATCCGAGTGATCACGGACATGGTCTTGAATCACACTTCGGACCGGCATCCCTGGTTCGTGGAATCGCGGTCGTCGCGGACGAATCCGAAGGCGGACTGGTACATGTGGCACGACGCGAAACCCGGAGGAGGACCGCCCAATAACTGGGAATCGTTATTCGGGCACTCCGCCTGGACGTTCGAGCCCAAGCGCAACCAGTTTTACTACCACGAGTTTTACACCGAGCAGCCCGACCTGAACTGGACCAACCGCGACGTCCGCAACGCCATGTACGACTCGATGCGCTTCTGGATGAAACGGGGCGTTGCCGGCTTCCGGCTGGATGCAATCACCTCGTTGTTCGAAGATCCGCAACTGCGCGACGAGCCAATCGCGCGACCCGGTGTGAACAGTTACGGCGATCCTATTTTGACCCGGCAATACACCGATAACCTTCCCGAGTGTCATGAAGTGCTGAAGGAACTGCGGCAGCTCACCAACGAGTTCCCCGGCCGCGTCCTGATCGGCGAGACTTACCTTCCCAACGTCAAAGAGCTGGCGAAAATGTACGGCGCGCGCAATGACGAATTGCATCTTCCCATGGACACGCAGTTCGCCTTCACCCCGCTCTCGGCCGATGCCTTCCGCGGCAAGTTGCGCGACGCGGAGACCGCGCTCGGCGGGCATATGCCGCTGTTCTTCTTCGACAACCACGACAATCCCCGCTCCGCAACCCGTTACGGCGGCCACCGGAACGACGCTGCCATCGCGAAGCTGCTGGCGACTCTGTTGATGACGCCACGCGCGGCCGCGCTGATGTACTACGGCGAGGAGATCGGCATGGAGAACAACGATCCGAAGAGTAAGGAGGACGTGCGCGATCCAATCGGAAAGATCGGCTGGCCGCGCGAGAAGGGCCGCGATGGCGAGCGCACGCCCATGCAGTGGGACGCCGGAACCAACGCCGGTTTCAGCACCGCCAAAACCACCTGGCTGCCGGTGGCGCCAGGCTATGCGGCCCGCAACGTGGCCGTCGAAACGCGCGATCCCGACTCGCTGCTGAATTACTACAAAGCGCTGATCCGTCTGCGCAGGACCGACGCCGCTCTGCGCGCCGGCGATTTTTCGCTGGTCAACGAAACCGACAAGAACGTGCTCGCGTTCACGCTGCGAGCGAAAGACGGCACCGCCGATCTGGTGGTTCTGAACTTCACCGAGGCTCCCCGGACGGCGAGTTTCAACATCGGCGCCGCGCAGGCCACCGTTCTGCTTAGCTCCTTCGGCAAGACCGGCCAGACGGTGAGCCTCAATAATCTGGCTCTTCCGGGATATGGAGCGTTGGTTGGACGAGTCCACTGATTCGTGGAGCGGGTCACCGGCCTGCCCGGCTCTCGGGGCCGGTTCGATTTGTTTCGCCGCGCCGCCGCGGTTTCCAGGCCCTTTCGAGCGGCATCGAAATCCGAATCGATCCGAAGAGCCTCCGAAAACTGCCCGATCGCTTCGTCGAGTCGCCCCGCGCTCGCCATGGTTGGCGTCGCGGCCTTCATCGCGTTACACTCATCCTCCATGCGCAAACTTTTTCCGCTTGCCTTGATTCTGCTGACCGCCTTGCCGGTGAGGCCGCAAGCCCCCGCCGGAACCGGCCTCGACCCCGACCGCCTGAAGCTGATCCCCGTCCGCCTTCAGGAGTTGGTGGATACCCAAACCATTCCGGGCGCCGTCGCGCTAGTGGCGCGGCACGGCGAAATCGCGTCGTTCGATGCCGTGGGCTGGCGCGACATCGAGGGCGGCAAACCGATGACCACCGATTCCATTTTCCAGATCATGTCGATGACGAAGCAGTTCACCGGGGTGGGCGCCATGATGCTGGTCGAGGAAGGGAAACTGGAGCTGCGCCGCCCGATTGAAGACTACCTTCCGGAATTCCATGGCCAGTTGGTGGAGGAGCGCCTGCCCAACGGCAACCTCACCACGCATCCGCCCGCGCGCCCGCCCACGGTCTGGCAGTTGATGTGCCACGCCTCCGGTCTGGGCGAGAACCCGGACGGCGAGTTGAGGGATCAACTGCGCACCATGCGCGTGCCGCTGGACGACGCGGTGCGATTCTACTCGACTCGCCATCTGCAATTCGAACCCGGCACGCGCTGGCGCTACAGCAACATGGGAATCGCCACCCTGGGCCGCATCGTCGAGAAGGTCAGCGGGGAAGATTACGTCCACTTCATCGAGAGCCGCATTCTGAGACCGCTCGGGATGAGCGACACTTTCTTTCTTGCGCCACCCGACAAACGCGACCGCATCGCGCTGGTTTACAAGCACGCCGGTGGGAAACTGGTGCGCGCGGGCGACGAGATTCTCGCCGGCGATCCGGCCAGGTATCGTGCCGGCGCCCGCTATCCAGGGCCGGAATACGGCCTCTACTCCACCGCCGGCGACCTGGTGAAGTTCTACCAGATGCTGCTCAACGGCGGCGAATACAAAGGCCGCCGCTATCTTTCCCGCCAGACCATCGACACCATGACGCGAGTCTTCACGCCCCCCGTGGAGCCGTCCGGGTGGCTGGGCGGCACCGGCTACGGCTTGACATTCGAGATCGTCGACAAGCCGGAAGGAACGCTGCTGCTGCACACGCCCGGCACCTTCGGCCACGGCGGCGCGTTCGGCACCGAGGGCTGGATCGATCCGCACAACGACCTCATCCGCATCCTGCTCGTCCAGGTGTCCGACAACACCGGCGGCCCCGCCCGCGCCGCCGTCATGCAGTTGGGCGAAGCCGCCGTGCGATAAACGCGCGCGACAGCCGTTCGGATGAAAACAACTTGCCGCGAGCGTGTTTTATCCACGCGCGATTCACAAATTCGGCTCGTAACCTGAACGAAACACTGCTGAAATATCTTGAGGAAAAGCACGCTTCCGCCGCAAATAACAGTTGACCCTTTTCGCATCCTGGCGCATATTGATGAAGGTTCCAAGAGGTTTGAGGAACAGCAAGCCTCCGGAAACGTAGCGGACCGGGAACGGTGATCCGCAGCCAGAAAGTCTAGTTCACTAGTTTTAAGGCTGCGGGGAGCGAAC
>JBAVIH010000059.1:0-19981 GCA_049686695.1 Bryobacteraceae bacterium
TCACGACAGTGCCTCCGGCGTCAAAGTGCGTCACACGTCGCCCGCCAAGATTGGCCACGTTGTCGTTTCATTCCCGACGTCGCTCTCCGAGCAACGTGCCATCGTTTCGAATCTTGCGGACCTCTCTACCCAAACCCAGCGTCTCGAATCCATCTGCCGTCAAAAGCTTACCGCGCTTGACGCAATGAAGAAGTCGCTTCTCGACCGGGCGTTCAGCGGGTTACTATAGATCCTCGCCATGAACGAAGCCGAGACCAGGGCCGAGCACGTCGATCCCGCGCTTGCGGCGGCGGGGTGGGGCGTGGTGGAAGGCAGCCGCATCCTGCGCGAGTATCCCATCACGCTCGGCCGCCTCGAAGGACACGGGCGGCGCGGTAAGGCGCTCACTGCCGACTACGTCCTGGTCTATCGCAACCACAAACTGGCCGTGGTCGAGGCGAAGGCGTGGGACCAAGCGCTCACGGAGGGCGTGGCACAGGCGAAGAACTACGCCGCGAAGCTCGCCATCCGGTACGCGTATTCCACCAACGGCCAGGGCATTTACGGCATCGACATGAAGGAGGGCGCGGAAGGCGAGGCGCCCGGCTATCCCAGCCCGGAGGAACTCTGGAACCTGACCTTCGCCGAGGCCGACGCCTGGCGCGATCGCTTCGCCGCCGTGCCCTTCGAGGACAAGGGCGGCTACTTCCAGCCGCGCTACTTTCAGGACATTGCCATCGAGCGCGCCCTGGACGCCATCTCCGCCGGAAGAGACCGCATCCTGCTCACGCTGGCCACCGGCACGGGCAAGACGTTCATCGCCTTTCAGATCGCCTGGAAGCTGTTTCACAGCCGCTGGAATCTGAGCCGCGAGCCATCGCGCCGCCCGCGCATTCTGTTTCTGGCCGACCGCAATATCCTCGCGGACCAGGCGTACAACGCCTTCTCGGCCTTCCCTGAAGACGCCATGGTGCGCATCGCGCCCGCGGATATCAGTAAGAAGGGCAAGGTGCCGAAGAACGGCAGCCTGTTCTTCACCATCTTCCAGACCTTCATGAGCGGGCCGCCGAAGGATGGAAAGCCGTCGCCGTATTTCGGCGAGTATCCGCCGGATTTCTTCGATTTCATCGTCATCGACGAATGCCATCGCGGCGGCGCCAATGACGAAGGCAACTGGCGCGGCATCCTCGACTACTTCGCGCCTGCCGTCCAGCTCGGACTCACCGCCACGCCCAAGCGCACCGAGAATGTGGACACCTACGCCTACTTCGGCGACCCGGTGTATATCTACTCCCTGAAGGACGGCATCAACGACGGCTATCTCACGCCCTTCAAGGTGAAGCAGATTGCGACCACGCTCGATGAGTACATCTACACGCCCGACGATCGGGTGGTGGAAGGTGAGATCGAAAGCGGGAAGCTCTACACGGAAACCGACTTCAACAAAATCATCGAGATCAAGGAACGCGAAGCGCACCGGGTGAAGCTGTTCCTGGAGCAAATCGACCAGACCGAGAAGACGCTGGTTTTCTGCGCCACGCAGGACCACGCGCTGGCCGTGCGCGACCTGATCAACCAGGTGAAGACCAGCCGGGACCCGAACTACTGCCAGCGCGTCACGGCCGACGAAGGCGCGCTGGGCGAGCAGCACCTGCGCGACTTCCAGGATAACGAGAAGAGTATCCCCACCATTCTGACCACGTCGCAAAAACTCTCCACCGGCGTGGATGCGCGCAATATCCGCAACATCGTGCTGATGCGCCCCGTCAATTCGATGATCGAGTTCAAGCAGATCATCGGCCGGGGCACGCGCCTGTATGACGGAAAAGACTACTTCACTATCTACGATTTCGTGAAAGCGTACCACCACTTCAGCGATCCGGAATGGGACGGCGAGCCGATCGCGCCGGAGCCGAGGGAGGAACCCGTGCCGCGGCCAGCGCCGCCGCCGGAACCACCAGGAGAGGGACCCGGACCGGGGCCGCACCGGCAAAAAATCAAAGTGAAACTGGCCGATGGCAAAGCGCGCACCATCCAGCACATGATGGCGACCAGTTTCTGGCACCCGGACGGCACACCCATGTCGGCACACCAGTTCCTGGAGATGCTGTTCGGCAAGCTGCCGGAGTTTTTCAAAGACGAAGACGAACTGCGCGCCATCTGGAGCGATCCCGACACCCGCGCCCGGCTGCTACAAGGGCTGGCCGAAAAAGGTTTCGGCAGAGAACAGATGGCCGAGATGCAGAAGATCATCGACGCCGAAAACAGCGACCTGTTCGATGTGCTGGCGCACGTCGCTTACGCCTTGCCGCCGCTCACCCGCGAGGAACGCGCCACCCGCGCCAGGATCGCTATCGGCACGCGTTTCAATACCAGGCAGCAGGTCTTCCTCGGCTTTGTGCTTTCCCAGTACGTCAAGGTCGGCGTGGAGGAGCTGGATCGGGAAAAGTTGTCTCCTTTACTGAAGCTCAGGTACCACAACGCTATTGCCGACGCCGTGGCCGATCTGGGCCGGCCGGAAGAGATCGGCTACATGTTCGCCGGCTTTCAAAAGTACCTCTACCAGCCAGGGGCGTGAACGCCCTCGATGCCCGACACGGCTTGGATTGTGCGCTTCAGGATGATGCACCCAGGCCTGAGTGGGGTTACCCTGTTAGGGAGGTTACCGTATGCACGCGCATAATCCGATTCGGTCATTTGCCGTTCTCGCCGGCGCGGGGACGCTGCTGCTGGCGCCGGCGCTTCGGGCTGACGAAGGCATGTGGACTTTCGACAATCCGCCGCTCAAGCAGCTCCAGGAAAAGTACCGCTTCGCGCCGACGCAGCAATGGCTCGACCATATCCGCCTGTCTTCGGTCCGCATGAATGACGGCGGTTCCGGCTCGTTCGTGAGCCCGCACGGACTGGTGCTGACGAACCACCATGTGGCCCGCGGCCAACTGCAGAAGAATTCGAGCAAGGAGCACGATTACATTCGCGATGGCTTCTACGCCGGCACCGCCGCGGAGGAAATGAAATCGCCGGACCTCGAGGTCAACGTGCTGGTCTCGATGGAAGACGTCACGTCGCGGGTCATGAAAGCCGTGCAGGGGGCCAAATCGCCCGAGGACCAGTTTGCGGCGCGCAAGTCCGTGATTGCCGAAATCGAGCGCGAGAGCCTGCAAAAGACCGGTTTCCGCTCCGATGTCGTCACCCTATACCAGGGCGGCGAATACTGGCTCTACCGCTATAAGAAATACACCGATGTGCGCCTGGTTTTTGCGCCGGAGCAACAGGTCGCGTTCTTTGGCGGCGATCCCGACAACTTCACCTACCCTCGTTACGATCTCGACATGGCGCTGTTCCGCGTCTACGAAGACGGTAAACCGATCGAGAGCAAGAATTATCTGAAGTGGAATCCCGCCGGCGCGGCGGAGAACGAGCTGGTGTTCGTCTCCGGTCACCCGGGCGCCACCTCGCGCCTGGATACCATGGCGCAGCTCGAGCATCTGCGCGACGTCGGTCTGCCCAATGCGCTCAAGCAGCTCGGAAACAGGATCGCGTCGCTCGAGGGATATTCGGCACAGGGCGCGGAACAGGCCCGCCAGGCGGCTTCCCAGATCTTCTATCTCCAGAACAGCCTCAAGGCCGAAGAGGGCGTAGCCCGAGGGTTGGCTGACGCCCGAATCATGGCTAAGAAGCAAGCCGAGGAGAACCAGTTCCAAGCCACCGTGATGGCCAATCCCGAATGGGCAGCGGCATTTGGCGGCGCATGGGAGGCGATCGCCGGCGCCGAAAAGAAAGCGGCCTCGCGCGCCAAGGAGCGGGTCTTCCATGGCCTGGATTCGCAGCTCGCCAATACGGCCATGAGCATCGTGCAGTTTGTGGCGGAGATTCGCAAGCCCGATGGCGAACGGCTGCCCGGCTTCCACGAGGCCTCGCTCGATTCGATGAAATTCCGCCTCTTCTCACCGGCCCCGGTTTATCCCGGGTTGGAGATAGCGCGCCTGACCAGCGCCCTCGAACTGGACCTGGCCGAACTGGGACCGGACGATGCCTTCCTGAAGACCGTGCTCGCGGGACGCACCCCCAAGGATGCCGCCGCCGCTTTGGTCAACGGAACCAAGTTGGCCGACCCCGCCCAGCGCCGCAAGCTGGTGGATGGCGGCGAGGCGGCCGTCGCCGCCTCCGACGATCCCATGATCGTGCTGGCCCGCCAACTCGACCCGGCCCGCCGCGAAATGATTCGCTGGAGCGAAGACAACATCGAAAGCGTCGAACAGCGCGCCGGCGAGCAGCTCGGCAGAGCCCGCTTCGCGGTCTACGGGAAGTCCGCCTACCCCGACGCCACTTTCACTCTGCGCCTCTCCTATGGCCAGGCGAAGGGCTATCCCATGAACGGTACCAAAGCGCCCTTTAAGACCACTTTCTTTGGCCTGTACGATCGCGCCAACAGTTTCGATTTCAAGGGACCATTCTTCCTGCCCGCGCGCTATGCCGACAACCGCGAGAAGCTGAACCTGGCCACGCCCCTCGATTTCGTCACCGACAATGACGTGGTGGGCGGTAATTCCGGCTCGCCCGTTGTCAACCGAAATGGGGAAATCGTCGGTCTGGTGTTCGACGGCAATATCGAATCCCTGATCGGCGATTTCGTTTACGATAGCGCCACCAACCGCACCGTCGCCGTGCACACCGCAGGCATGACCGAAGCGCTCCGCAAGATCTACAACGCCGGCGCCCTGCTCCAGGAGATCCTCGGCGAATAGGTCAACGCTGCCACAGAATGTGCGTGGCTTCCAGGGGAACCGCCACGCCGGTATAACCCGGTATCAGGCGCGCCGTATAGTCGGTAACCGGGCGGGTCGCGGGCGCCTGTGCGCGATACGCGTAGCCCGCGCCGGATTGACGAACGCGTTCCATTTCCTGCCGCACAGGAGCGCCGCCGTTCGCTCCATCGGCGTAAAGCTCCACGCGCACCGCATCCGGGTCGAGATCGCTGAGATACACCTCGACCTCGAACACATGCTCTCCCGCGCTGCTCTCCACCTTCACTTCACCGAAGCGCAGCGCGGGCCACGCCTTTTCGATGGCCCGCCGCCAATCCAGAATTTGCCTGCCCGCCGCACCCTTATCGGCGGCACGCTCGCGGTAAGCTGCCGCAGCCGGCAGGTAATGTTGCTCGGTGTATTCGCGCACCGCGCGGCCGGCGGAAAAGCGCGGCGTCAAGCTCGCCATGCTCTTTCGCATCCGCGCCACCCATGCCGTGGGAACGCCCTGCCCATCGCGCGCATAGAACTCCGGGATCACTTCCCGTTCGAGTAAGTCGTAAAGCGCGCCGGCTTCGGCGGCGTCCCAGGCCGGATCGTCGTCGTGTTCCTGGCCGTCCCCCAGCGCCCAGCCGACTTCCGGCGTGTAAGCTTCCGCCCACCAGCCATCCAGCTCGGATAAGTTGAGACCTCCATTGACGAGCACCTTCATGCCGCTGGTCCCGCAAGCCTCCCAGGGCCGCCGCGGCGTGTTGATCCAGACGTCCACCCCTTGTACCAGGTGCTCGGTCAGAAGCATGTCGTAGTCACCGAGAAAGATCGCATGCGGCTGCACTTCGGGCTGCCGGATGAAGTCCATCCATTCCCGAATCAAGGCCTGCCCAGCCTGGTCCGCCGGATGCGCCTTGCCTGCGATGACGAGTTGTACCGGCTGCTGCGAATTGGTCAAGAGACGAAGCAGCCGCTGTCGATCATGGAGCAGTAGGTTCGGTCTCTTGTAGGTCGCGAAGCGGCGTGCAAAGCCCAGCGTCAGGGCGTTGGGATCGAAGAGACGCTGTGCGGCTTCGACTTCCTCGGGCGGCGTGCCTGCCGCGGCCATGTCCAGGGACACCCGCGCGCGAGCGTACTCTACAAAATCCTTGCTCGCATCGCTGCGAAACTGCCAGATCCTGGCGTCGGAGACCTGGTGAATGTCCGGCTCCAGGCTTTCCGCCCCGTCCAGCCAGCGGTCCTTTCCACAGGCCTCGTGCCACAGACTGTCAGCGGCGGCCGAGTCCCAGGTGGGCGCGTGGACTCCGTTGGTCACGTACCCGATCGGCGCCTCGCTTTCCGGCCAACGCGGAAACAGGGGCAGAAAGAGGCGCCGGCTCACCTGTCCGTGCAACCGGCTCACGCCATTCACCCCCCCGCTCCCTCGGATTGCCAGGTACGCCATATTGAAAGGCTCCGAGGAATCGGCTGGGTTCTGGCGGCCCAGAGCCAGCAAATCGTGAAGCGCAATCCCCAGCTTCTGCTCGGCATATCTCTCAAGGTATTGCTCGATGAGAGCGGGAGCGAAACGGTCAAACCCGGCGGCCACCGCCGTGTGGGTAGTGAAGAGATTGCCGGCTCGAGTCGCGGCGAGTGCCGCTTCGAACGGCTGCCCGGTCTCTTCCATGAAGCTCCGCGCGCGCTCCAACACCGCGAAGGCAGCATGCCCTTCGTTCAGGTGACACACCTCCGGCTGGAGCCCTAGCGCACGCAGCAGCCGCCATCCGCCGATCCCCAGCAACATCTCCTGCTTGAGGCGTAGTTCCGGCCCTCCGCCGTAGAGCTCGCTCGTAATTCCCCGATGAACCGGGTAATTCGCCGCGTCATTGCTGTCCAGCAGGTATAACTTTACCCTGCCGACCTTCGCCTGCCAGGCTCGCAGCCAGACCGAATATCCAGGCAACGCGATCTCCAGGCGCAGCCACTCGCCGTTTGGCTGGCGCACCGGCGTAATCGGCAACTGTCCGGGATCGTTAAACGGGTGGAGAGCCTGTTGGTCCCCGTTCTTGTCGATCACCTGGCGAAAATAGCCCTGCTGGTAAAGCAGCCCCACGCCGGCCACCGGCACGCCCAGATCGCTGGCGGCTTTGAGTTGATCGCCGGCCACGTTTCCCAGCCCGCCCGAGTAAATCGGCAAAGCTTCACTCAGCATAAACTCCATGCTGAAATACGCGGTGCAAGTCAGGGGAGCTTCCGCATGATTCCGCTGAAACCACGCGGGCGCTTCCGCCGCCTGCCGGCCGGCTTCGACCAGGCCGTCCACTTTTTCCCGGAAAACCGGATCGGCCAACACGCGTTCGATTCGGTCGCGCGAGGCCGTCTGGAGGACCACCCAGGGGTTATGTGTGATCTCCCACAGTTTCGCATCGAGCTGCCGCCAGACTTCATCGGTCGAGTGATTCCACGACCAATGCATATCCAGGGCGAGTTCCGCCAACGAATCAAAACCTTCGATCTCGGTGGGCAGCAGATTGTATGCCGGATGACTGACTCGTGTATGTTGGCTCATAATCGTTCGCAGTCGCTACCTTTCTATGATTGCCGCCGATTCTGCATTCATGATGACAGATTCCGCGCGCGCCTTCGCCGCCCAGCGCTTGGATCGACGAAATTGATGCCGGCGTAAGACATGCCCGCGGCGTGGCGACCCGGCGGCGAGAGCGTTGTCGCCGGGCGCCGGGATGTCGCATACTGGGATTGGCGGCCGCACCATGGCGAAGCCATCCATTTCCCCCGACACCGAGATCGTGGAGCAGCGCCGTCTGGTTCCGCTCTATCGCGTCGTCCTGCTCGACGACAACGACCACACCTACGATTACGTCATCGAGATGTTGCAAAAGATCTTCATCTTCAGCGTGGAACAGGCTTACCATCACGCCGAGGAAGTGGACCGCACCGGCCGCACCGCGCTGATCACCTGCGAATTGCCGGAAGCCGAATTTGCCCGCGATCAGATCCAGTCGTACGGCCCGGATGCGCGCCTGCCGCGATCGCAGGGGTCCATGTCGGCCGTGGTCGAACCGGCCGCCTGAGCGGGATTGCGCCCGCCCGCTACGGCTTCTTCGTGTCGCCGAACGTGATCGTGGATTCGCCCGCGTATTTGTGGTAGTTGCGGAAATCGATCGTGTTGCGGCTGCACATGTCGGTGCCGCGCTGGCAGGTCAGATTTTCCGAATGAACCGGCAGCAGATACTTTCTGGCGTCGCCCAGTTGCACATACTCATAGTCGGTGGCGGATTCCACATGGTCGGAAGGAAAGTCCTTGGGCAAGTCGTACGCCCGTTCCTCGATGCGCAGCACGCGCGCCGTTTGCGGGTCGATCCACACCGCTCCTTTGTACGACGGCATATAGCTTTGCGACGACACGATGACGTTCCAATGCGAGTGCGGGTGATCCACCGTGTAATCGTAGACCCGGGCGTTGACACCGGCGATGCGCTCGGTCTGGCGGAAGCGGAATTGGGCGTCGCTGGCCGGCGAGAACAGGTCGATCAACACGGTGCCGAATTCGCCCGTGGACCATGCGCCGTCGGTGTCCTTAAAGCTATCGCGCGGCTTGTTGTTGACCTTGATGTTGCGGTATTCCTCTTTTCCGTTCTCATAGATCACGGAGGCCGTAACCAGGTCGATAGACCGCCAATCGGCCGGTCGCGTCTGGCTGGCGTAACGGGCCATGTCCTCCTGGCACACGTAATTGGGCAAGCCCTCGGTGAAATCGAACGCCGCCCCGGCGGCCCTGCGGATCAGGTCGTCGCCATGCTGGGGCCGCGCCTCCGGAACGGATTCCTCGTCCACATCGCGGTAAGCCGGGACCGGAGGCGGCGCCGCAGCCTCGGCCGTCTCGGTCCGCGGCGCGGCAACAGGCGGAGCGGCAACCGGCTGCGCGTTGCCGGCCGTTCCCGTTTGCGCCGCCGGCTCCGGGGGCGTGTCGGCGGCATGCTCGCGCGCCGCATCGACCGGCTTGCCGCGGTGCAGAACGGGCGGTCCGGGATCGTCGGCATCCGGCTTGGGCGGCGGCGTCACGTGGGTCACCGGCGCGGCTGCCTCTGCGCCCGGCGGGGGAGCTTCCTTCGGATTGTCCTTCCAGGTGTCCACCGCGCCACCCTCTTTGTCCTTCGCGGCCGCGGTTTGCGCGCCCGCGGCTCTCTCCCAATACACGTTCACGGCGATCAGGTAGCCCTTTTCGTCTTCGGGACCCTCCACCGATAACTGGTCTCCGGCGGCGAACGTCGGGTTCTTGACTTCTTCCCCGTTCTTGAAAAACTTGGTCTTGTCGTTGCGCCTGAAGTCAACCAGGCGGTCGTCGTCGAGCGCGATGGTGATCGTCTTGTTATCCATCTGCTGCAACTTGCCGCGAAAACTGGGCATCGGCTGCCCCTTGGTGGAGCTGTTGGGATTCGTCTTGCTGCGCCCGAGTGGAATGCTGGGGCCGCTTGGATAATTCCCCGGATTTCCGTTGGGGTAGCCTCCCGGATAGCCTCCGGGCGGATAGACTTGCGCGCTCGCGGCGCCGGCCGCGAGCAGCCATATGGCGAACCAACCGGCGGCGTGCGGGAAAACACTGCCGGCGGGCGACACACTTCGGGCAGGCTCGAGCTTTTCCATCACCACATGAGATGCGGCGCGCCCGGCCCAGGTTACCTGTACATTCCCGCCCGCAAAATGCCGATAGGAGTTACAGGCCGGGGACTTCCTCGGCTACAGTGAAGGTGAGAGATGCTGTGAACCCCAGCCGGTTACTGGTCTTCGATACCGACCCTGCCCTCCACGAGCTTGCCGCCACCGCGCTGCGGCGCGAAGGACGCTCCATTCAGGACGCTTACGACCGTCACGAAGCGCTGGAGGCGCTCCGCCATTCCGGCTGCGACCTGGTGCTAGCCGGGCAGGGCCGCAACGGTGACGAGGGGCTGAAACTGTTGCGCCGCATGCGCTCCATCCGCCCCGAGGCCAAAGTCATCATGGCCGGCAGCCGCGATCCAGCCGGGGCGCTGGCGGCCATTCGCGAGCGCGCCTACGCCTATTTCCACAAGCCGCTTCCCGCCGGCCCGCTGGCCGACATGGTGCAACTGGCGCTCGATGCCACCGCCTGGCGCGACGACATCCGGGTGGCTTCCGCCCGCCCGGAGTGGATCACCCTCGACGTGCGCTGCAAGCTAGAAGCCGCCGAGCGCACCACCCAGTTCATCCGCGAAATGCTGGCGGACCTGGATCCGCAGAAGGCCGAGGACGTCGCTGCCGCGTTCCGCGAACTGCTCGTCAACGCCATCGAACACGGCGGCAAATCCAACCCGGCCAAGCGGGTGCGGGCTTCGCTGCTGCGCACCTCGCGCGCGGTGATCGCGCACATCGCCGATCCCGGCAAGGGCTTCTCGCTCCAAGCCCTGCCGCATGCCGCCATCTCCAACCCCGAAGGCTCGCCCATCAGGCACATCGAATACCGCGAAGAGCAAGGCCAGCGCGCCGGCGGTTTCGGCATCCTCATGTCCCGCCACCTGGTCGATGAGCTGCTCTACAATCAGCGCGGCAACGCCGTGCTGGCAGTGAAGTACCTCAAATAGCCCCGGGTGGGGCATGCTTTAGCTTGCCCGTCTTTCCCCGATCCGGAAACCGCCATCCCCCCGAAATCGAAAGTGCGCGCTCCATTTCTTATTCGCGCACTGTAATAAACCAGCCGCGAACTCCTTTCCTCGGCGATTCCTGCTATCATTCTGTCCGGCGAACTCGCGGCAGGACTCGCCCGGGTATAATCCGTTCAACACCCGTCCCGCGCCGCGGGTTGAGCCCCGATATTTCAAAACCTATCGGAAAACTCTTCGGATTGGAGACAAGCAAATGCCTGGTTCTTGGGGATTGATTTGCGCCGGACTCGCCGCCCTCGGTCTGCTGGTGGGTGTCGCGTTTGCCGGCGATGCGGCAGACAGCGCTTCCGGTACGCTTCAGGTGGGCGCCGAGCGTTTTACTCTGACACACGCCTTCGCGGCCATCGAACAGAACGAAACGGCCCACGGCAACCAGGAGGAGCTCAAGGTTCTCCTGTCGGACCTGCCGGTGCCCGACGATCTGCGCAAAGCTTCCGACGACTGGCTCTACTGGGCCGACAAACAAGCGCGCGCAGGCACGCTCCACGGCGTGATCCTGAGAATCGATCCGGCCACCGGCGTCTGGAGCGGCGGCCAACTGCTGACCCGCCAGGGCGCCGAGTTCTATTCGGAGACCGTGTCGTCTCCCGAGTTGAGCGATTTGCGATTCGCACCGGCCGGGCCGATCGCCGGCCAGGTGGCCGGCAAGGTGTCGATGAAAAAGCCTATGACGGGCGCCCACGATGAAACCGGCCCGTGGCGCATCGAAGCCGAATTCCGCGCCGCCGTAGTCCGCCCCGCCGCCGTGAGCGGAGTCCTCACCGGCGCAGCGGCGCTGAACAGCCCGCAATACAAAGCCGTCCTGGCGTTCCTGGATGCCTGCCAGAAGAAGGATGCTGACGCCATCGTCAACAGCGTGGATCCGCAGTCCCGCGAGTCGATGGCCGAGATGTTCAAGAGCAACAAGGCCGAGGCGCTCAACATGTTCGCCAGCATGGCCGCCGAAGCCGCCGCCCTCAAACTGAACAAAGTGACCGTCCGTGGCGATTCCGCCGATGTCGATTTCGGCGATGGCAAGCCAACTTCGGAAGCCAAGCAGGGTCTCCGGGTGGTCTTGGCCAAAGGCGAATGGAAAATCGCCCAGTAAGGTGCGGAAGGCCGCTTCGATACCGTGACTATTGACCGATGAACCCATAAAGGGTACTATCGTACCTGTTATGGGTAACAGCAACCGCGCCGTCACCGATCCCATCGGAGCGGCGCTCTTCGGCGCCACGCGCCAGGCCGTGCTGCGGCTACTTTTCGGCCACACCGATCGGCGCTTCTACCAGCGGCAAGTCATCCGCTCCATCGGGCTTGGTTCCGGCACCGTCCAGCGGGAACTGGAGCAACTTGTAAGTGCAGGGATTCTTACCCGCACAGTGGAAGGCCGGCAAACCTATTTCCAGGCTAACCGCGCTTGTCCGGTATTCGAAGAGCTGCACGGACTCATAAGGAAGACCTTCGGCGTGGCCCAGGTTCTGCAAAGCAGTCTCGCCGCTCTGGCCGATAGAATTCAGATCGCGTTCATTTACGGCTCGATGGCAACCGGCGATGAAACCGGCGGCAGCGACGTCGACGTCATGATTATCGGCAAGAAGGTTTCGATGGACGACGTCGTCCCGGCGCTCGCCGATGCGCAGCGCGACCTCGCGAGAGAAGTGAATCCATCCGTTTATCGGACTGCGGAGTTCTGTCGTAAACTTGCACAGGGGCAGCACTTCCTCAGTAGTGTGATGTCCGCCCCGAAGATCTATCTGATCGGTGATGAGAATGAGCTTCGAAGACTGGCTCAAATTCGGATGGCTCAAGGAGCACAAGACAAGCCGGCAGGAAATCTCCGACCTCTTCGCCGTCGCCGATAGAGACTTGAAAGCCTGCCAAACGCCGGACCTGGTTCCCGATTGGCAGTTCAACATCGCATACAACGCGGCTCTCCAACTTGCCTCCGCTGCGTTGGCTGCCGCCGGGTACGATGCCGCGCGCGACAACCATCATTACCGCGTGATTCACTCTCTTGAATTCACGCTCGGCGTTGACTCGACTGTGATTGCGAAGTTCGACGTGTTCCGCAAGAAGCGCAACATCACCGACTATGAAAGAGCGGACACCATCTCGGAGACGGAGGCGGAGGAGATGCGGCAGCTTGCCGAAACCCTCCGCGCCAGCGTCGAGGCCTGGGTCCGCAAGAATCATCCGCGCTTCGCGCCATAGCCGCCATTGAAGACGGGTCCTTGCCGACACGGCTCGGAATGGATAGCCTAGGAATATGAGTAGTCAAACAGCTGAGCTTCTCGACGCCTTCGAGGCCCTGCCAGACGACGAAAAGCGAGCCTTCACGGTGGAGTTTCTTCGGCGGGCGGCGCCGTTTGATTCCGGCACTTTGGACGACTCGGATACCGCTGACGCCGCCGATCGGTTGCTGGCAAGCCTGGAGTGACGCCCTTTATGGAGACACCGCGGCTCACAGTCGTCCTGGCGATCACGGCGCTGAGCCTCTACTGTCAGTCTTCTAGTGATAAGGGTGGTCTGCTTCCCGCCTCGATTCGGAACGTGAAAGTCCGCCTCCTTGCTGCGGGCAGCCCGCTTTATGGCGCTGGACCGGACAACAAGATCGGCGTCGTCGATGCGCGGCCACCGATCTTTAACTTCGGCGTTGAGTTTGAGGCTACCGTCAAGAACGATCGCCAAACAGAAATCCAGATCGGCACTGAGCCTGTCTATTCGGCCCCTGGCGACATGCGCCTCGAAACGGGTGAGTGGACGAAGAACTTCTTCCCGTCTTGGCTTGACGACGGAAAAGTGAAGTACGACCAATGCTCAGTCATTCCGCCGGGAGGCATATACATCTTGCCGAAGGTGCCTGCGCAGATCTATCTGCGGGAGACCGATTGGCACGTACCCCCCAGTGTCACGGTCCGCTTTCGCGTCATAACGCAGTGCATGGAGGGGTCAAGGGAGGGACAGAGAATTCGTTCCGAGGTGATCCAAACAGAGCCGGTCGAGATTACCCTGCCCCCGATTCCGGAGAAATAGTCCGACCCTCCATCGGTGGACGGAATGGCACGGCACGATCCAAGCCAGGCGGCTGAAGCAAGCCGGCTCGATCCCCCCTCACCGCGCATCCAGCCCGTACCCTTCCCACCTTGCTACCACGGCGCTGGCCAGACAGTTGCCCAGCACGTTGATCGAGGTGCGCGCCATGTCGAGTACCGCGTCGACTCCCAGCAGCACGGCGATGCCTTCCATGGGTAAGTGGAACGTCGCCAGGGTCCCGGTGAGGATCACGATGGCCGCTCGTGGCACGCCGGCCACGCCCTTGCTGGTCAGCATCAGGGTCAGGATGATTACCAGTTGCTGGCTGAGCGATAGGTGGACGCCGGCTCCCTGCGCCACGAAGATCGACGCAATCGAAAGATACAGCGTGCTGCCATCCAGATTGAAACTATAGCCGGTGGGGATCACGAACCCCACGATGTGCTTGGGAACGCCGAACTCCTCCATGTTCTCGAGCGCCAGCGGGAGCGCGGCTTCGCTCGACGCGGTGGAAAAGGCGATCAGGAACGGCTGCCGCACGGCGCGATAAAAGCGGCCCGCCGGAATGCGGAACAAAATCACCGCAGGCACCAGCACCAGGAGCACGAACAGCGCCGCCGTGACATACACGGTGCCGATCAGCTTGCCCAAGCCGAACAGCACGCCCACGCCCCTGGACCCTACCGTGACCGCAATCGCCGCGCCCACCCCGAGCGGCGCCACGTACATCACGTACTTGGTGTAGCGGAACATCACCTCCGAGAGCGACGCGCAGAACTCGACCACCGGCCGCGACTTCACGCCAATGGCCGCGCAGGCGGCGCCGAACAGGAACGCGAAAACCACCACTTGCAGCACGTCGTTGCGCGCCATGGCGTCGATGATGCTGGCGGGGAAAACGTGCTCCAGAATGCCGCCGAACGTGGCCGGCGCCTGCGCCGCAGCCGGCTCCGCGCCGCCCGCTGCCAACGGAATACCCTCGCCCGGCCGCGCCAGGTTCACCGCCGCCAGTCCCAGAAACAGCGCCAGCGTGGTGACGATTTCGAAATAGACGATGGCCTTGATGCCCACCCGCCCCATCCGCTTCAAATCGCCCGCGCCGGCGATCCCGGCCACCAGCGTCGCGAAAATCAGCGGCGCGATGATGGAGCGAATCAGCCGCAGAAACACGTTGCTCACCGGCGCCAGTTGCCGCGCGAAGGAGGGCGCCAGCGCGCCCACCGCCACGCCCGCCGCCATGCCGATGAAGATCCACGCCGTCAGCGACGGCCGTTTCATCGCTTGCCCCAATCCAGCTTCTGCCGCAGCACGTCGAAAAACCTGGCGTGAGGCGGCCGGATCAAGTGCAGCGCGTAGTTCGAGGCGCGGCACACAATCGCATCGCCCTCCGCAATCGGGCCGCCCACCTGGCCGTCGATCGTCAGGTAGGTGGATTCGTTCGGATTGTGCGCCAGGATGCGGATCACGCTGGTTTCCGGCACCAACACCGGGCGGTTGGTGAGCGTGTGCGGGCAGATGGGCGTCAGGCAAATCGCCGGCACCGCCGGGAAAATCACCGGGCCGCCCGCCGACAGCGAGTACGCCGTCGATCCGGTGGGAGTGGAGATGATCAGCCCATCGGCCTTGTACTCGCAGACAAGCTGCTGATCCACCCAGGCCTCCAGATCGATCATGCGCGCGATGGCCGCCTTCGTCAGCACGGCGTCGTTGAGAGCCTGGTACGATGCCACCACTTCGTCGCCGCGCACCACTTCGGTAGAGAGCAGCCTGCGCCTGGCGATGCGGTGCTCGCCGCGAAAGGCGCGCTCCAGCTCGGGGTAGATCTCGTCGATGGTGATGGCGGTCAGGAATCCCAATCCGCCCAGGTTGACGGCAAACAGCGGAATCTCCAGCTTGCCGATGGCGCGTGCGGCGGAAAGCAGGGTGCCGTCGCCGCCCAGCACGATCACCAGGTCGCAGCCCGGGGGAACTTCGTCGCGGGGCAAGCCATGCGCCGCGGTCGCGTACACGGCCGTCTCCAGGTCGCAGCGCACCGCGATGCCGCGGTCCTTCAGCCACTCGAGCAGCCGCGGCACCACCGTGCGCGCTTCCGCCGCATTCGGCTTGGAACAAATGCCGACGGTCCTAATGGTGGGCATAGAGCAGGAACTCCTTGTTCCCTTCGGCGCCGAGGATGGGGCTTTCGATCACATCGGTCCGGAAGCCGAGATCCGCCGCGGCCCGTTCGACCCGCTGGCAAGCCGCCTGGTGGACTTCGGGACGGCGCACGATGCCGCCCTTGCCCACTTGCCCCTTGCCGGCTTCAAACTGCGGTTTGACCAGTATAACCATTTGCCCGCCTGGGCGTAGCAGCGGGGCGACCGCCGGCAGAATCAGGGTTGCCGAAATGAAGCTGACGTCGCAGGTGGCCAGATCCACCGCTTCGCCGATCTCCCCGGCGGCCAAATGGCGGGCGTTGATTCTGTCGTGCACCACCACGCGCGCATCGGTGCGCAGTTTCCAATCGAGCTGTCCCGAGCCGACATCCACCGCGTGAACCCGCGCCGCACCGCCTTGCAGCAGCACATCCGTGAAACCGCCGGTGGATGCTCCGACGTCCAGGCAGATCCAGCCGGCCACGTCGATCTTCCAATGCGCCAGCGCCGCCGCGAGTTTGAATCCGCCGCGGCTCACGTAAGGCGGCCGGGCGAGGACAGTGAGCGCCGCCTCCGCCGCGATGCCCAGGCCGGGCTTGGCCGCCTTGTGCCCGTCCACCAGCACCTCGCCGGCCATGATCAGCGCTTGCGCCTTCTCGCGCGTTTCGGCGAGACCGCGTTCCACCAGCAGCCGGTCCAGCCGCGTCTTCATGACTTGCGACGGACAATCAGGTCGGCCAGCTCGTGCAGCCGCGCGGCGCGCTCGCCGAATGGCCCCAGCACCCGGTGCGCGTGGCCGCACTCGTCTTCGGCCATCGTCCGCGACGCTTCCAGACCGTATACCGCGGGGAACGTGATCTTGTGCTGCGCGGCGTCCTTGCCGGCGGTTTTGCCGAGCGCCTCGGAGGATTCTTCCACGTCCAGTATGTCGTCGACAATCTGGAACGCCAGGCCGATGTGCTCGCCGTAACAGGAGAGCGCCGCGTACTGCGCCTCGCTCGCGCCCGCGTAAATAGCGCCCATACGCAGGCTGGCCCGCAGCAGCGCGCCGGTCTTGGCGCGATGGATGCTTTCGAGCAGCATCGCGTCGGGCGGCTTCCCTTCCCCTTCCAGATCCGCCACCTGGCCGCCGATCATGCCTCCCACCGTGCCCGACGCGGTGGCCAGTTCCGCCATCAGCCGCGTCTTGCGATCGGCCGGCGCAGGCAGTTCCGCGAGCACCTGGAACGCCAGCGTCAGCAGCGCATCGCCGGCCAGAATCGCCATCGCATCGCCGAACACTTTGTGGTTGGTCAGCTTGCCGCGCCGGTAATCGTCGTTATCGAGCGCCGGCAAATCGTCGTGAATCAGCGAGTAGGTGTGGATCAGCTCGAGTGGGCAGGCCGCCGTCACCGCGCCTTCCATTTCGCCCGCCACCGTCCGCACCGCTTCCAGGCACAGCACCGGCCGTATGCGCTTGCCGCCGGCGAACAGGCTATAGCGCATGGCGCGATGAATGGTTTCGGGCGGCGTGGTTTCGGGCGGCGTCAACCGGTCCAGCTCGGCATCGACGAGCCGTTGCTGCACGGCGAGGTAGTCGCGCAGGTTCATGCTTTTTCGGTGTCCTCCGGGCGGAACGGCTCGGCTGAGATCTTGCCTTCCTTGCGCAGCAGAATCTCCACCCGCGTTTCCGCCGCCTCGAGCTGTCTGCGGCATTCGTCGGACAGGTTCATGCCGCGCTCGAACAGCTCGAGCGACCGCTCCAGCGGCAGATCGCCGCCTTCCAGTTCCTTCACCACCTTCTCCAGTTCCTCGAGACAAGCTTCGAAGGATACCACCGGCTGTGCTCCGGCATTTTCCGCCATAGGTAGATTCTAGCAAGCAGCCCGGCCGAGTCCGACTGCATTGGGCCGGCCAGGGAGGACGGACCATCGCCTCTCGTGGTCTATCAGTCCTCGCTACGCCACGACGCGGACGTGCGGATAAGCCAAAACCTTGCTGTCCTCAGTCATGAGAGGACACTCCAGGACGCGTGCCGTCGCGACGAGCAATTGGTCGGCCGGATCGCGATGGAAGGGTTGCGGCAGTTGGGTGGACTCCACGACGACCGCGGGCTGAGGTGCAGAAGCAACACGCCCGGTTCGGCAAGGGCGCTTTCTATCCAAACCACGACGCTCCGATCGAGTTTCAGCCTTCCGTATTCCACGAGCTTCGCGACTTCCCAACAGGAGATGATGCTGACGCCGAAGGCGCGGTCAGGGCCAAGATCCAGAATCTCGCGGTGCCTCGGTTGCAGCCGGTCCGGCTGGGAAACCCACCAGACCCAAATGTGGGTGTCCAGCAGAATCACTGCAGGGCGTCCCAGTCCTCGCCGGCGACCGGCTCCAGGGGCTCACGGAAATCGAGGACCGAGTCTCGGAGGCTTCGGCCGGCTGCCGTTGCCGATCCTGCGGTCTTCGATATCACCAACACTTCGACGGGCTGGCCGGGCGCGAAGGGAAGGCCCTCCAAACGGAGGTCGCCCTCTGCACCGACTGCCGCATCTTTCCAGTATGCCTGCACGCCATCAGTATAGAGGATCTGGCCGGAGGATGTGCTATGAGGTGTCTGGCCCGCGCCCGGCGAGGGGCCGTGCACACCCGGCGACTTCTGGCTGGCATTGGTGCAATTGCTTAGGGTATGGAACTCGCGATTCGGATCCAGATTGAGGAGCTGCCGGAAGGAGTCTATCTGGCGACTTCGGACGAAATGCCTGGTCTGGTGGCGCAGGGGCGCACGGTCGCGGAAGCTCTCGATATCGCGCGCGATGTTGCTCGCAAGCTCGTTGAGGCGCGCCGCGAACGAGAAGGCGATATCGCGTTTCCAACGGCCTCCAGCCGGTGCGACTACACAATCGTGGTGGCCGCATAGGTAGGCCGCCTCGCCGGCTTTCGCTATCGCGAGGTCGTGCGAAGGCTCAAGGCTTGCGGATTCCAGTTTGATCGGGCCATGAGATCTGGCACGATCCCAGCAACAATCGCTATACGACGGTCCCGAATCATCCCGGTGACATGCCCGAAGGAACGCTCCGCGCGATCCTGAAACAGGCTGGCATAGATCCCGACAACTTTCTTGACCTCTGAGGTACGACTAAAGCGATCGGCGCTCCGGTGGACCCTCTATCTCAGAGTTTCGTCGCCTGTCACCGAATTTCCTGCGACGGTCACTTTAGCTGTCGCCGCCAATTCTGGCACGCCGCGTTCCGCCCTCATTTCTGTTGCCGGCACACTGGTCACCGTCTCGCAAACGGGCGCCTTGTCCATCACCTCGGGTGGGGTCGTCAACGATGCTAGCTACACGGCGCCGGTGGCGGCGGGCAGCATTGCAGCGGCATTCGGGGATTTCCTGCTGGCTGCGCCGGCCACGGGTAACAGCCCGCCGCTGCCGACCAACCTCTCTGGGCTTTCCTTGCAGTTCGGAGATGGCGTACTGGCGCCGCTGTTCTTCGCGAGCACCGGGCAAGTCAACTTGCAGGTCCCGTGGGAATTGGCGGGGCAATCGCAGACGACGCTGACCGCAACTCTGAACGGCCAAGTCAGCGCCGCGCAGACGGTGAGTCTCGCGACATTCGCGCCCGCGATCTTCAGCATGAACGCCCAAGGCACCGGGCAGGGAGCGATCCTCGACGCACTATCCTATGTGCTGGTCGATTCCACTCATCCGGCGACGGCGGGCAGCACTTACGTTTCGATTTACTGCACGGGCCTCGGCCCGGTCACCAACCAGCCGGCGACCGGTGCAGCCGGTCCGAGCAGTCCGCTCTCCTGGACGACGACCACTCCGACGGTGACCATCGGTGGGATGCCGGCCACCGATTTGGAGTTCTACGGCCTGGCGCCCGGTTACGCTGGCCTGTACCAGGTAAACGCCCAAGTGCCTGCCGCGTCGACAAAGGGAAGCGCCGTGCCCGTGACGATTTCCATCGGTGGCGTGGCGTCGAACACCGTCACCATCGGCGTTCAGTAAGCAGTGCGGCAGACGGCCCGTCCGCGGCATTTCGCAGTGACGCAGGCACCTGATTCTTCGAGCGAAGAGCGGAACGAGGGCGTTGTCCCCAGAGGGGACCCCAGGACCCGGGGGTCCGCCCCACGAAACTGCGTCAAAGCCCACACGCAGCGGATAGCGTTGACTTCTGAAGCTATTGAAAACGCTGGCACACCCCCCAAAAGCGCCGGATGGAAAACGGCGTGCTCACATGGACCCGAGGCGGCGAAGGTGTCGCAATCCAGCATTTTCCAATCGAAGGATGATCCTGAAATCGGATTCCGTTTCCAATACAAGGTGATCTTTAAAAGTGAGGGGGCGACCGCGCAGCGGCCGGTCTCCTTTCTTGGTTTTTGGTTCTAAATTCAAACAAGCCGTGGTCGTCGTCGCGAGCCCCGCGTGGGAAAGTGGGAAACCTGGTTTCGGTTTTCCA
>JBAVIH010000060.1:0-3259 GCA_049686695.1 Bryobacteraceae bacterium
TCTCTAGTCCCTAAAGTTCTGCTCCGCAACCACGACGGAAAATACTTTGTCGATATCACCGCATCGTCCGGCACCGGCGATTTGCACCGGGGACACGGAGTCGCATTCGCGGACCTGGACAACCGCGGAGAGGAAGACATTCTCACGGTCATCGGCGGAGCGGAGCCGGGCGATAGTCATGCCTTCCGGCTGTTTGAAAACCCCGGCCAGGGCAACGACTGGATCAGCCTCAAACTGGTTGGAGTGAAGGCCAACCGCTGCGCCATCGGAGCGCGCATCAAAGTGACCGTGACCAACGCCGGCCAGGGCACGCGCTCCATTTATCGGACCGTCGGCAGTGGGGGCTCTTTCGGAGCGTCGCCGCTGGAACAGCACATCGGCCTGGGCAAGTCGGCTCAAGACGTAAACGTGGAGATACTTTGGCCCGGCGACATCGCGAATCCGCAGAGGTTTACCAATGTGGATAAGGACCAGGCCATAGAGATCCACCAGTTCGCGCACGACTACAAGAAAATCGTGCGGCATCCCGTCCGCTTGGGAGGCAACCCAAAAGGACCGGCGGACCCTGTCAAAGCGTCTCAATCGTCCAATCAGTGAGGCAACATCGGCCGGCGGGGGCATGCCCTGGTTGTGGCCGATCGTGGCGCTGGTACGCAACCAGCCGGTGTTCGCGGTCCCCAACCCGGCTGTTAGTCCGCTTGCAACGCGAATGCGGGGAGTGGCGTCTATCAACTGGGATCGGCAGGCGCGGCGGGCGCGCCGGTGGGACCTGGTGGCTGGCGCCCGGATAGCGGTGGCGACTCCTGGAGGCGGTTATGGTCCCCGTAGGATCTGTCCACCGGCGGGCGTGGAACGCGCCCTGCCTGGTTCAGGGCTTAATCCCGGCCGGCAGGTCCACCCATACCCACCCGGCAATTCTTCGCAACCCCAATGACAGTCGTTGCCCTCCATTTCCGCTTTTTGTGGTGAGCACCCGCGGGGTTGACCTGAAGACCAATGTCCTGAAGACCAACGTAAAGGAGGCTGAGTCATGAAATCGACGTGTTTCACACTCTCGGGCTTTCTGATGTTCACCCTGCCAGGGTCCTGCTTCACGGCAGGACTGGCAGACGCACAGGGCGGCGCCGGCGCATTCACGCCGCCATTCGAGGCTCGCTGGAGCTTGGCCGTGGTGCCGGCAGGAGATGGCTCCTTCACGCTTATCGGTCAGGAGGCGGTTCCGGGTGCATCGCCGGGACCCGCGTCAGACCTCTCGCTGGAGGAGCGCGCGGACTTGTACATGGCGCGCAAGATGTTCCGCGAGGCAATCGAGACTTACAACAGGATCGAGCCGAAGACACCGGCAACGCTGAACATGATCGGGATAGCCTATCAACAGCAGTTCGATCACGCGGCAGCGCGGCAGTACTACGAACGCGCGATCAAGGCCAGACCGAACTATGCCGAGGCAATCAACAACCTGGGCACACTGTATTACGTGCAAGGAAACTACCGCCGCGCCACCGCGCTGTACCAGCGCGCGCTCGCACTGCAGCCGCGGTCGCCTTCGATCCACATCAACCTGGGCATGGCATGGCTTGCGCGGCATAACGACGCCCAATGGCAGCGCAATCTGCAGAAGGCGCTGGAATTGGATCCCGATATCTTCGAGCGGCGCGGCAGCCACGGCGTACTGATCGAGGAGCACAGCACCACCGCTCGGGCCAAGTTCGACTTCTACCTGGCGCGGCTCTACGCCAGACGCGGAAACAACGAGTTGGCACTGCAATACATTCGCAAGGCCCTGGAGTGCGGATTAAAGGAGCGCAGGAAACTTCTGGAAGACGAGGACTTCGCCGCGGTCCGCGCGCTGCCCGAATTCGGCGAGCTGATGAAACAGCCGCCCAAGGTGCTGTAAGCCTCCACCGGGCGGATGCGCTGCGATGGGAGGCGGGCCTGGGCGGAAGTTAAGAGGCGGCTGCGGGGCAGGGAACGCCCTGCACCGGGAGGTTCGCATGCAAGTTCCTGCGATGATTTGCACCATCCTTTTCGCAATGCCGCTGTTTGCCGGCGAACGGATGACCGTCTCCGTCTGCACCCGTGGACGCCTGGACCAGAGGGTCGAATTGGGAGCCGAAGCCGCGGCGGCAGCTCTGTTCCACTCCATGAACATCGAAATCGTGTGGGCGAAGTGTGAGGCCGGCCTGGAGGGGGACGATGCGGTTCAGCGGCACTGGTTCACCCTGCGGCTCCGTGACGGCCGGCCGTTCATCAAGCCGGCGGCAGCGTTAGACACTCTGGGTGAAGCTTTTTTGCCCGCCGGCAACGGAGGCTACATCGTGGAAGTGTACTATCAGGCCGTGCAGGCGCTGGCCAGCGCCAAAGTGGCGGAACTCACGACACTGCTGGGCTGCGTGATCGCGCACGAGTTGGGCCATTTGCTGCTCGGCCCCGGGCACGCCGCCAAAGGGGTCATGCGGCCGGCGTGGGATCGCCGAGATCTGGAGGCTATTCGCCAAGGATGTCTAAAATTCAGCCCCGTGGAGGCCGCCGGCATGCGCCGGGTGTTGCAAAGCACAGTCCAGGGCCCGGCCACCGCAGCCGAATAGGGCGCCGGCCCTGGCACTCGCGGCTTCGAACAGCTCAGCCAAACGCTAAGCTGTTGCTTGCGCCAAATCACGCGCTGCCCTTGAGCCCCAACTCTTCGGCCCGATCCTGCATGGCTTTGACGCAGAAGGCGATGTGCTCGTCGAGCGGCACGCCCAGCTCGGCGGCGCCATCGACGATGTCCTGGCGGTTGACCGAGCGCGCGAAGGCCTTGTCTTTGGTTTTCTTTGCGGTTTTACGACAGTCGGTAAGCAAACGCAAAATCCGGTTTGTGGCACGGCCAGCACGCACAGCGCCTTTCCGTTGTTGCCCCGTGGACACACGGCAGCCCCGGCGACGGGCGGCGCATCCGTGGGGCTACATCTTCGTTACTTTGGGCTTCAACGGAGTTCCCGACGCAGCAAGCGGAGAAGCGATTGATTGTGAGAAGTCGAATCCCACGGTGGGCATCTTCCGTTCGTCCAAAACTCTTGAAGGCACGATCAGGCTCCTATCGAACGCCTCCCACGATTGCTTGACCAACCGGTGAAAGGAGAAGACACGGATCATAACGGGATCGCCGTTCGCTGCAAACTCGAATGCTGGTCCATCTTCTCCGGTCAGGCCGGTTCCGGGCGGAAGCGCTGCATTGTGGGACAGACCATTGCGATACCACCATTCCAGCCGCTTCACC
>JBAVIH010000061.1:0-2544 GCA_049686695.1 Bryobacteraceae bacterium
CCGAATTCCTCCGCCGCGCGGCGGCCTTCCTCGCGCGCCGTGCCGACGCCCATCAACACCAGGAACTCGCGCGTTTCGCCCGGCTCGAGGCGGATGCGGCTTTCCAGCACGCCGCAACCGTTGTCTCCGGTGGCGAGGGAGTTGGTGCACTGCCCGCGCTCCACCACTACGGGCCGGGAGTAACTTCCGTAAGTCCCGAGAAATGCCGTGCGATCCGTATCGTAGCCCGAGACTTCGGAACCAACCAGGGCGAGGAAGGTGTGGCGGCCCTGGTCCTTCTCCTCGAAGTTATCGGGCATGAGGGGTAGGTTGACGTTGGTTCCGTGATCGATGATGCCACCCTCGACGGCCATCTTCACGATGTGCTGGGTGTATTGCAGATTGATCAGGTCGTCGTAGGCGCTCCAGTTTCCGACATATTCGACGTAAGTGAAAACGCTGAGCCGGCGAGGCTCGCCACTCGAGTTGGTCAGGCGGACGCGCCAGCACTCCAGGGTTCTGCCGAGCGGAACGAAGTAAGTGGTTTCCGCGCGGATGCCGGCGTACTCGGAAGAGATGATGGTGTACGCGCTGCCATGACGGCACTCCGACCGATACGAATCCAGAGGCTTGCCAACCGGCTGCCAAGAAGCGGACCAGTAGTCGCCGTTATCGTGATCGTGCAGGTAAATATAGCGCCCCGGCTGATCCAGTGGGACGGAATTGAACCGCAGGCGGGTGAAGCGCCCCTGCGCCGCCGACTTATAGAAGCTATATCCACCGGCATTATTGGTGACGATGGCGCCATACTCGGTGCTGCCCAGGTAGTTACTCCACGACCGGGGCGTATCCGGACGAGTAATTACATATTCCTTGTTAGTGTCGTCAAAATATCCGAACTGCATTTCTCAACTCCGGAAATAGTTATTTTGCGCGGCGGGCGGCCAGCTCGGCCTGAATCTTCTTGGTGGACTCTTCGTTGAGCGGATACAGGAACATTCCCAACCCGGCCAGCAGGGTTCCCACGGCCGGCGCGATGGCCATCAGCACCCGGATGCCGTGCAGCCCTACCGCCGTTTGCGCCACGTTGGGTTTGAAACCGCAAACTGCCAGCACCAGGGCCACCACCGAGCCGCCGAGCGCCCAGCCGAGTTTGTTCGACATTCCCGACGCCGAGTAGACGAGCCCGGTCGCGCGCCGGTTGGTTCGCCATTCCGAGTAGTCGGCGGTATCCGCGAACATGGCCCAGAGGAGCGCGGAAGTGGGCCCGGTGAGTACGCAGTATATGAGGTTGTATACGTAAAGCAGAGCTAACTGATCCGGCCTGACCCAATAGGAAAGGACCAGGGCCACCGTGGCGAGCAGCATTAAGCCGATAAAGGCGTTCTTCCTCCCCGTGAATGGCGTCACATATTGGATCAGGAAAGTGCCCAGGACGGACATGACCGAGCCCACCACCATGAACGTGGCCGCGGCGTCCAATCCGCCGCCGTAATACTTGAAGTAGTACCCGATAGCGGCGCCGCGAATGCAGACGAAGAAAACGCTCAGAATCCCTAACGAGCACAGCACCAGCCAAGGCGTGTTAGCCAGGAGATCGCGCATATCCCGGGCCCGCGAAGTCTTTTGTTCCACCACCGGCTGGACGCGCTCGCGCGTGGTCGCGAAAGTGATCAGAAAGAGGGCAACCGCCGCCACGGCGAATGCCGCTATCGTCAGTTGATAGCCGAGCGCCTGGTTTCCCTTTCCGAGGTGCGCGACCAGCCGCGGAGTGGAGAACTGCACCACCAGGCCGCCCAGGAAAGCAAAGGTGAATCGCCAGGAGGACAGGCTGGTCCGCTGCTGGGAATCCGGCGAGATCACCCCCATCAGGGAAGCGTATGGAACATTGATCGCCGAGTACACAAACATCATCAGCGCTAGCGTGACGTAGGCGTAAACCAGCTTTCCGGACGCGCTGAACGAAGGCGTCGTGAAAGTGGCGACGCTGACGATCCCGAATGGCAGGGCCATCCAAAGCAGGTAGGGACGGAATCTGCCCCAGCGGGTGCGCGTGCGGTCGGCGACAGTGCCGATCAAGACATCCGAAAACATGTCCCAGATGCGCGTCACCAGCAGCATGGTCGCCAGGGCGCTGGCCGTGATTCCAAACACATCCGTGTAGAAAATGATCTGCCAGTAGACGAACATCATCCAGATCAGGTTGGAGGCGCCGTCGCCGCACGCGTATCCAACCTTCTCGAGCACCGAGAGCCTGTTATTTTCCTGAGTCATGGTGAGCCTGGGAGGACCGGTAAGAGGCGATGTTATCACAGTGGCGAGTGGACCAGCGCTCCCATTTTGGACTCCTGGGTCCGATGCGGCGGACCCCCAAGCCGCCATCCCGGCCTTGGCGGCGTGGCAGCGATGGGCGGGATTTGCGCTATTTGCGCTGCGACCGCTTGAACGCAGGCGCGGCGGGCTCTACAATAAAGGAGCCAGTTACCGTGCGCCCGTAGCTCAGTTGGATAGAGCGTTTGCCTCCGGAGCAAAAGGTCGGTGGTTCGAATCCACTCGGGCGTACCA
>JBAVIH010000062.1:0-2129 GCA_049686695.1 Bryobacteraceae bacterium
CTCCTCGGCGCGGCCTGTGGCTCCGTGCTGGGCCTTGCGCTGGCCGCGGTGCAATACCTGCCCACCGCGCAACTCACCGAGCACAGCGTCGCCAGGTACCGGACGGACTGGCTCGGAAAAGGCGGCGGACTGCATTGGGAAAGCTTCGTATCGCTGGTTGCACCCGATCATTACCATATCTTCGACTTGAGCCGGTTTCACGGCCCGGGCGATCCGACTTTCCTCTATCTCTATGTCGGCATTGCCGGGTTAGTGCTGGCTATCTATGGCCTGACTCGATGGCGTAACCGGTATGCAATCGCGCTCGGAGTGATGCTCCTGTTTGATATCCTTTGGGCGCTGGGCGAACATACTCCTATCTGGAGATTGATCTATCCTATCCTGCCCGAGACAATCAGGCTCGGCATGCACCCGGAATTCACTTACGGCATTGTAAGTCTGTGTCTCGCGGGGTTAGCGGCGGTAGGCCTGGATTCGCTTCGGATCGCCAACGGGGCGCGCATGGCGATCGGAGTCGTCATTGCCGTCGACCTGTTTCTGGTTGGATCGGGCCGCCCCATGAACTGCGCTTCCGTCAAGGATGAGCCGGGCGTGACGCGCACGGCTTTCGAAGGCAGCCCCGCGCTGCTCGACGAGGTCCGGCGCTATGCCAATCGCGATTATCCCCCGGCCCGAATCGACGCGGTGGATGCCGGCATGGATTGGGCCACCAGCGGGCCTGTAATCGGGGTGCCAACCGCCAATGGCGCGAGCCCCATGGCATTGGAGCACGTCATCCAGTTGCGGCTGTCGCTCCATCCGGGCGATCGCTGGGGCTGGTATTATCCGGTCGAAAACCTCGACTCGCCGGCGCTCGATGTGATGAATGTGAAGTACCTGGTCGCCAGCGAAAAGGCCGCCGATCGCCTGCGCCCGCTGCCGCGGTTTCGCGACGTGGAAACCCTGCCGCTGGGCCTGGAGCTGTTCGAGAACCTGTCGGTGATGCCACGGTTTTTCCTGGTGAACAAGGTCAAGCCAGTAACATCGGATGCGGAAGCCAGGGAGTTAGTCGAGCGCCGGTTAGTAAGTTTCCGCGATACTGCCATGACCAGCCAGCCCGTAACTGGTCTAAGTGCGGCTGGCGGAGAGGCCGGTTTAGTCCAGGTAATCGATTACCGTGCGGATTCGCTCCGCCTTTCCGTGCGTACTCCGCAAGCGGCATTTCTGGTGCTGGCGGAGAGTTACTATCCGGGATGGCGCGCCTGGGTCGACGGCGTTCCCGTCGCGATCGTTCGAACCGACATTGCGTTTCGCGGCCTGCTGGTCCCGGCCGGCGCTCACCAGGTCGCGATGCGGTTCCAGCCGGCGATTCTGCCGGTGTCGTTCGCCATTTCGCTGATGTCCGCGCTGCTGCTGTGCGCGCTGGTGGCATCGCCGCGAACGTGGGGCGGGCGCCCTCGCCCGCGTCGGACCCCCGGTCCGACAGCCGAGCCAGGGGGCTCGGCGCGGGTTGGGGGACCCGGCCCACAATTGCGCCCCTCCTGAGCCATCGCGGCTCGCCCGGTTGAAGTGGCGGGGCAAGCCAGACTAAGCTGGAGTACTTGACGATTATGAACCCAACTTCCGAACGTGTGGCCGCATGCGCCGCGTGGGCCCGCCGCGTCTGGCCGCGCCTATGGCCGCCTTTATTGGTGGTGGCCGGCGTGGTCGCGGTCTTCTGGAAACTCGTCCTCACCAGGCAGTACACTTTTCTCGGCAGCCCCGATCTGGCCAACCAGGTGATGCCGTGGCTGGGGGCGCAGGTGAATGCGATCCGCCACTGGTCGGTTCTGCTGTGGACTCCGTACGAGTGGTTCGGCCAATCGCTGATCGGCCAGGTGCAACCCGGGGTGACCAGCCCGTTCACGTTCCTGCTGGCGCTGGCGCCGCTGCACGACGGGCAAATCCAAATTTACTACGTGCACCTGTGGTACGTCCTGATCCATTGCGCGGCCGGACTGTTCGCCTATTGGTTCTTCGCCGACCTGGGCTGCACGGCCGGGCCGGCGGTGCTGGGCGCCATTTTCTACGCCACCGGCGGCTTCTGCGGCAACACCGAATGGCCGCAGCACCTGGCGCCGGCCATCTGGGCGCCGCTGGTGTTCCTGTTC
>JBAVIH010000063.1:0-13374 GCA_049686695.1 Bryobacteraceae bacterium
GATTGAGTCCCGGCCCGAAGAGCGAAGCCGCCGCGGACCGGTACCCGCCGCCGCCGGCGAGCTCCACCATCGAGAGCTTGGCCGTAATCACGGCGCCCACGCTGGTCAGCTTATCGATCACGGTGGCGTTGTAATCGAACACCTGGGCGGCATAGGGCTTGGCGCCCCAGGTGGTGGGCATGCCGGCGTAGCTCAGCAGGTCCTTCACCGCATAGGGAACGCCTTGCAGCGCGCCGCGCAGGCGGCCGTTCGTGAAATCCTTATCCACCGCGTGGGCCTGGCGCAGGGCCTGCTGCTTGAGCGACAGCGCCAGCGCGTTGTAGCGCGGGCCGAGCTGCTCGAGGCGATCGGCGAACGCGCCGGCCAGATCCGCGGCGGAGAACTCCTTCTTGACGAGGCGTGCGTTCAGCTCGGTTATGGTGGCGAAGAAAACGTCGTTGCCGGGGACGGGCATGGCTCAAACCTTAAATTGAAAGGCGGGCTCGGTTGCCATCGGCACCGTCACGCCGGCCAGAGTTTCGCCGTTGGTTTTGACGCGATCGCGCGCCGCCCGCAGTTCTTCGTCCGCCGTTGCCGCCGGCTGGGCGGCGGTCTCGGCGAGCGCCACTGCCGGCGCCAGCGCGGCCGCCAGTTGCCGCCTGGTGAGTCTCATTTTCCCGGTGCTCCGTTGGCGTGGTGCTCCAGCGCCTCCATGGCCGCTTTTTGCATGACGGAACGGGGCGCGGTTTCTCCCGTCCAGACCTCAAACTGGCCCACGGCCTGTTCGATGAACATGTCGAGGCCTCGAATGGCTGCCTTGCCCTGTTCTCTGGCGCGCCGGAGCAGAAGCGTCTCGAGCGGGTTGTAGACCATGTCGAAGACGACATCCGCCGGAATCGAGCCATCGAAGAAACATTCGTCCACGTGCGGGAACATGCCGAGCGGCGTGGCGTGCACCACGGCGTCGAAATGGCGCCCCTCGAGCTGTTCCTTGGCCAGCGCCTCGGCGGCGCAGACCTTGGCCAGCGCGCGCACGCGGTCCGGGTTGCGGCCGGTGAGGGTGATTTTGGCGCCGGCATCGGAGAGCGCGAACGCGGCTCCGCGGGCCGCGCCGCCATTGCCCACAATCAGCACCGAGGATTTCGGCAGCCGCAGCAGGCGCGCCAGCGGGGTGGTGACGCCCAATACGTCGGTATTGGCGCCGCGCCAGCGGCCGGCCTTGCGCCACACCGTGTTGACCGCGCCAATCCGCCTGGCCAGCGGATCGACTGCGTCCAGGTAGCGAATCACCTTCTGC
The DNA here is from genome assembly GCA_049686695.1 of Bryobacteraceae bacterium. Taxonomy (GTDB): domain Bacteria; phylum Acidobacteriota; class Terriglobia; order Bryobacterales; family Bryobacteraceae; genus Bog-375. The sequence goes on from JBAVIH010000063.1 coordinate 1,277, forward strand.
TTGTGCGGGATGGTGACGCTGAACCCGGCCAGGGGCAGGCGCTCCGCCATGGTAAAGAAATCGCGCAGGTGCGCGGGCGTGACCAGGAACGGAAGGTACACGGCGTCAGTGCGCCGCGCCTGGAACGCGCGGTTGAGCACCGAGGGGGAGATGGAATGGCGCACCGGATCGGCGATCACGCCATAGACCTTGGTCGCCTTGGCCAGCTTCTCGACGCGGTAGAGATGGCGCAGATGATGCCCGCTCACCTGCCCCGCCGCCGTGCCTTCGGCTACCAGCGGCGAGGCATACGTGAAGGCGCCGCCAAAAACCGGCGACAGGACGCGGGTGGGAAAGCCCAACTCGCCCATCGCCAGCACCACCAGGTTCTGTTTGGGAAGCGCCCGGGCGGCCACCAGCACGCGCATGTTGTCGGAGGGCTTGCGCGCGGTGGTGACGATCTTGTATCCGTCGGCGGTCACCCGCAACATGCGCGCCACCACGAGATCGAGCGCCGGCGTGGCTTCGAAGTTGTGATAGGACACGATCACCTGCGCCCGCCCGCGGAACTGATGCAAGCGCTCCTGGGAGGCCTCGGCGCTTTCGATTTCGACATCCACCGCCTGCGCCCCGCAACGGACGGCCACATCGAGCACGGCCATCTGGTCGTCGATGCTGCCGTTGAACTTTCCGTGATTCTGGTGGCGCCGGCAGGTGGCCAGAATCAGGGTGTCGGGGAACTTGTCGAGGAAGCCGCGGATGGCGGAGGCGCCCTCGGCGGGCTGGTCGAGGAAGTCGAGGCGAAACTCGAGGAAGGTCTCGCCCGACTCGGCCTCGCGACAGGCGTGGGCGAGCAAGCTCGGAACGTCCGGCAGGCCCAGCGCGATGCATATGCGAGGGAGAATCCTGGTCTGCGCCATCGAGGAATTCCCAGGTTACCACAGGGGGTGCGGCGCGCCGCGCTCCCCGGAGCGTTCAAACCGCCGCGAAAGCGAAAAAAGCCAGCGTTCGGAGGAACTCGCCGCGCGTGCGCGTGTACTCTTCTTCGAAGCGGGTCTTGGCGCGGTGCAGCAAAACCCGCAGATACTCGGCGCTCACGCCCAGGCGCCTGGAAACTTCCTGGCGATCGGCTTCTTCCAAGAACACCATGCGCAGGACGTCGCGGTCCTTGGCCGGGAGCGAATCCAGAATCCGCGCCACCACGCGCTTGCGCTGTTCGGTGATCAGCGAAGCGTCCAGGTCGACCCGCTCGTCGGCCGGTTCGGGCGCGTTCTCCGGAATCGCCGGATGCTTCGACTCTTTGTTGAGCGTCTCCAGCAGCACGTTATTGCACACCGCGCTGACGAACGCGCCGAAAGCCTCCGGCTGCGTCACGCCCTGCCCCTGCCGCAGGGTCCGCAGCACGCGCAGGAAGGTTTCCTGGCGCACGTCCTCGGCCATTTGCGGCGAGATTCTTCGCACCCTCAGCTTGGAGTTGAGCAAGCGCCCGAAATAACCGCTGAAATGCAGCTCGGTGTCCGGGTCGCCGCGCGTCAACCGGTCCACGTAAGCCGCGTCAAAAATATGGAAATCCAAGGTCCGCCTGTATCCTGACCAGTATAGTAGACATTCGCGCCCCACCCAAATCCTCGCGTCAGACTGGGGCTAACATCCTTCAATTGAGGTGTAGCGCACCGCTGGAAAAAGCCAAAGCCCCTCAAGAGCGTCACTGAATGCAGTCCGTCACGCTTCAGTTGGCGGTCGGGACTCTGTCTGCGCTATCGACCACGAGGACGTCCAATTCGCTCCTGCGGCTGTAAAGTCTGAGTCCCAGTTTGTCCCGTAGGACCTCCTGCCAGAGGGCGAACATATCGGAGCCCGGCTCCGGCTTGATGTCCACACTGAAATCGTAGGTCCCAGGAAGACCCGTCTTGTCCAACACCGGAACAGGGGCTCCGCCCGCTCTACCGGGCCGCCCCGGATCGTCGGGTAAAAGAATGGTTAGCTGGATTGCTAACAAATCAGCGAATTGCCGCAAGTCCCCGTGAAAGTGAAGACCCGCTGCAACTGGGGGAGTCTCGCCATCCTTTATCGCGTGGATCCTCGGGCCGGACTTGTCGGTCACCAGTTCGTACACGCGAAGTTCTTTGGTCTCGCGATGGTGCGTCAGCCTGAATCGTTCGCTCAGGAGCGTTCGGAGCATCAGTGCAAGATCCTCCTTACCGACAGGACCGGCTGCTTTCGCATCGATGTCGTATTCGCCTTGGTCTAGCCAGCTTGGCCCAAGCACTTGCTGCGATTGCAGATGATATGCCTCCGCCACGAGGCGCTTCAGCGTGGCGTTTCTGGCGGTTATCCCGGCAGGCACGAAGGCGAATCGGTTGTTCGCGTCCGGCCCAACCACACTCTGACTAGGCTTCACCGACGCCACCTCAAACACAAGCGATCTCGCGGCATTCTGGCCGAAGGCCGTCGAATTCAGTAGGGCGAGGGAACTCGCAACGAGAGCGATGCGCATGGCGTCCATCCTACACTTCACCGCTTTGTCTGGCAAGCGTCCCTCACCCCTATTCGCGCGTCAGACCGGGCACGCGATAGGACGTTGGATCCAATGTTCCAGGTTTGGACGCGAGTCAAGCTCCGGAGGAGCGAAAGAGATCAGCCCACGGCGTAAGCGTCGGGAAAAGACGCAAAGAGAATAGCCCCCGGACGGGGCGTAAGACAGCTCCGCCAACGCTGTTACGCCCCGTTCCGGGGCTGGCAAAGTTGCATCCGGGTTCCGCACGGCTTGCGCCGTGGGCTATTGTCTTTCGCCCTGCGGGCTGAGAGATCAGCCCACGGCGTAACCGTCGGGAAAAGACGCAAAGAGAATAGCCCCGGGACGGGGCGTAAGACGGCTTCGCCAACGCTGTTCCGCCCCGTTCCGGGGCTGGTAACGTTGCATCCGGGTTCCGCACGGCTTGCGCCGTGGGCTATTGTCTTTCGCCCTGCGGGCTGAAGATGTCGCCACGCGAAAGTTTAGCGACCCGCCCACACGGGAAGACTAACATCCTTCGCCCTTTGGGCTGAAGATGTCGCGCACCCGTTAAAGACACACGAAAAGGCTGCCTTCGGTGATGCCGCCGGGTGAGATGCGGGCGAGTCTGCGGGCCAACTCGCCGGCATCGAGGCGCCCGTCGAGGGCGCCCGCGAAGGCCTGCGAGACCGCCGTAACCTGCGCCGCCGATTCGTGGGCGAACTCCAATCGGAAATGGCGGATGCCCGCGTCCAGCCAGGCTTCCAGGTGCGCGGACGCCTGTTGCGCCTCGGCGCCGAAGACGGTATTGCGGCAACCGACGTCGGCCATCACCGGATGGGCGCGGCCGCTCGAGTCGCGCAACGCGAGACGATGATCGTCGCAGGGCCGGCCGCAATCCCGGTAGCTCGATCCGGTCGAGAGGAAACGGCAGAACACGCAGTGCTCGGTGTGGAAGACCGGCAGGTGCTGGAAGGCCACCGTCTCGAGCAGGTGCGCGCCCACGGCGCGCGCCAGGTCGGCCACCTGCCCGGCATTCAGGTCATGGGTGGGCGTGAGCGAATCCAGGCCCAGCGCCAGCAACTCGGCGGCGGCGATGGCGTTGGCCGCGTTGAGGCTGAAATCGCCCGCCAGCGCGGCATGCGGCCGGCTGTGCAGCGTTTCGAGCAGGCCGGCCGAACGCACCAGGATCGGGCAATCGCAACTCAGCAGGAAATCGGCCACCCGCTCCTCGCCCGGCTTCAGGATGCGCGGGCTGGCCACGCGCGGGCTGAGGCCGGCTGCGCGCACCCGCTCTAGCGACGGCTTCAGGCCATACAGATCCAGGTAATCGAGCGTGATGCTGGCCGGGCGAAACTCGATGGCGGCATCGAGCTGCTCCGGCGTGCGCACCAGCAGATGAAGACTGGGTGGGCGGTTGACAGGCGAAAGACCCACTTTGCCGCTGAGGCCGTCGGCCGCAAGGTGGGACAGACGCTTTCGTCTGTCAACCCTACAGTCCCTTTCGATCTCATCGAGCGCCGCCTCAGGATCGTGGATCTCGATCCGCCGGGGCGTTGCCGCGGCGGCTTCCAACTTCGCGACCGCATCGCGGCGCAACTGGTTGAGCAGCGACGCTGGCGCGAACGGTGCGCCTTCCAACTCCAACTCCAAACGGTCGAGCCGGTAGGGCGTGTTGCCAAGCCGCGAGAACTGATCGCGCAGCAGTTCCGCATCGAGCGCCCGGTTGCGCGCGCTCCCGAGCGGCGCGGCGGATTCCACCATCGCCTGGATGCCGCCGGCCTGCCACACGGCGGCGAGCGGCGCGCCTTCCCGCGCGGTTACGTGCACGCGCACCGGCAGCCGTTCGGCGGGAAGCGCGCGAATGCGCTTCTCGAGTTCCGGATCGTTGGTGCGCCAGACCAGGTCGCCGCGGCGGATGCGGGCGTGGTTTAGCGCGCGGTTGGCGAAGCGCAGTTCGACAGCGCCGCCGCACGCCAGCACCTCGAAAATGCGGCCGCCTTCCTCCGGCTCCTCCGGGCTGCGCCAATCGGCGGCGTCGAACACCACACCATCGCCGGGCTTGAGCGGCGACAACTGGTGCGCTTCGGCCGGCTCGATGGTCACTCCGGTTTCCGAAATCGCGGTGACGCGGCCCATACGGACGCCGCGGTGGCGGGGCGCGCGCCCGCTCACCACGGCCTGGTGATCGGTGCCGTTCAAAAAGTGCGCGCCCGATCCGCGCGAGTAGACCTGTTCCAGATCGAGTTCCTGGCGCGCGTCGATGGCGGCTTCGCGGCCTTCCCACGCGGCGTCCACCGCCTCCCGGTAAGCGCGCGTAGAGAGCGCCACATAGTCGGCGTCTTTGTAGCGACCTTCGATCTTCAGCGCCGCGATGCCGATCCCGACGATCTCCGGAATCTGGCGCAACGCGAACAGGTCGCCCGGCGAAAGCAGATAGCGGGCGTCGCCGAGCGGCTTCACTTTGCCATCCACAATCAGCTCGTAGGGCAAGCGGCAGGCCTGCGCGCACTGGCCGCGGTTGGCGCTGCGGCCGCCCCAGGCCTCGCTCGAAAAGCACTGCCCGGAATATGCCACGCACAGCGCGCCGTGAACGAAGATCTCCAGCTCGCAGGAAGATTCGGCGCGAATGGCGCGCACCTCGGCCAGCGAAAGCTCGCGCGCCAGTGTGACGCGCCGCGCGCCCAAGCTCTCGGCCAGGCGCGCACCGGCGGCGTTGGTGACGCTCATCTGCGTGCTGGCGTGGATCTCCAGATCGGGCGCAATGGCCCGCGCCAGCTTCAGAACTCCCAGGTCCTGCACGATGATGGCGTCGGCGCCGGCTTCGGCGATGGCCGCCAGGGCGCGCGCCGCTTCCCGCAACTCGTCATCGAAAACCAGCGTGTTGAAGGTCACGAAGCCACGCGCGCCGCGGCGGTGGAGCGCGGCCATCGCCTGTGGCAGTTCTTCAGGCTCGAAGCCCACTTTGGCGCGCGCCGTGAAATGCCGCAGGCCGAAATACACGGCGTCGGCGCCGGCATCCAGGGCGGCTTCCAATTGCGGCCAGTATCCGGCCGGGCTCATCACTTCCGGTTTGCGGGCAATGCCCATGGCGGGTATGGTTTCAGGTTAGCAGAAACGGCTCAGCGGCCTTCCAACGCTTCCATTCGGCGGAGCGTTTTTGACAAGATGGCTGTAGCAACAGTTGTTACTGTAGTTGCGTAAGGAGATCGAACCATGAAAGCAATCGAAATCATGATAGCTGTAGCTTGTCTCTCACTCTGCATGGCCCCCGCGCCGGCACAGGAAACCGCCGCGAATTCGTCCGGCGCCAAGGTGCGGGTCGGCGTATACGATTCGCGCGCCATCGCGGTGGCATTCGTCAATTCCGAAGCCTGGCAAGCCACTGCCGGCAAACAACACGCGGCCATGCGAGAGGAGTACGACCAGGCCAAGGCCGCGGGAAATCAGAAACGGGCTGCCGAGTTGGAGGCGCAGGGCAAAGCCGAGCAGACCCTCCTGCACAAGCAGGGCTTCAGCACCGCACCGGTCGATGACATTCTGAAGAACATCCAGGACAAAATGCCCGAGATCGCCAAAACCGCGGGCGTCGGCCCGATTGTCTCCAAGTGGGACAAGGATGCCCTCGCGAAATACAAATCAGCCGAACTGGTTGACATCACCATGCCGCTGGTCAATGCCTTCCACCCGACCGAACGTCAACTTAAGTTCGCCATAGACATCCAGACGCAGACCCCCATTTCCTTGGAGGAAGCGGAGAAGATGGAGAACTGACGCGGTAGGACAGACCATCGCCCTTTGTGGTCTGTCAACGTCGTGGTCTGTCACACCCTGACCTGCACGCTAGTTAGTATCATCGTCCTGATGACGGTTTCCATCGGTCGCGGAGTCACGATTCGAGACATATTGCCGGCGCCAGCGTGGCAAGCGAGGGCCTGTATGCTGCTGCTGATCCTGGTCAATCTTGCGATCGCGGGGAAGCTCTTCGCTGTCGAGTACATCGCCTACAACGGTTCCATCGAGGGCACTTTCATCGCGATTCCACGCATCATGGCCAAGTATCCGGGTCAATGGCAATGGTGGCCGTTCTGGAACGGCGGCCTGCCGTTTGAGGTCGCCTATTTGCCCTTTACCCACTGGCTGGTGGCCGGATTCAGCCTGCTGACGCGGATCGGCGCGGCGCGGAGCTTTCACATCGTCGAGGCGGCCATCTACGTCGCCAGCGCGCCGGCGGTTTTTTGGATGGCGCTTCATCTCAGCCGGCGCCTGGGCGCCAGCCTGATTGCCGCCCTGGCGTATTCGTGTGTCTCGGGGTCGGCGTTGTTGGTGCCGGCCATCGCGGTGGATTCCGGAGGCGCGTTGAATCTGCGGCGCCTCCAGGCGCTGGTGTTCTACGGCGAGAATCCCCATACGGTTGCCCTGGCGCTGCTGCCCGTGGCGGTGGTCTGCTTCTCGCGCGCTCTCACGACCCGCCAGGTGAAATGGCAGTTATTGGCCGGCGGCGTCAGCGCCTGTATCGTGTTGAGCAATGCGTTTGGAATGGTAATCCTGCCGATGGCATTGCTGTGCTGGTTGATCGCCTTTCCGCTGCGTCCCTGGTGGAGGGCCCCGCTGACCGTCGCGGCCATCGGGGTCTTGACCTATTGCTGGATCTCGCCTTGGCTCAGCCCGAGCATGATCCGGGCGATTCACGCCAACGCGGCCACCACCGGCGGCGACTTCCGCTATACCGAGCGCACCTGGATCGCGCTGGCCCTGGTGGCCGGCGGTTTCCTGCTGCTCTGGCTGGCCCTGCGGTTCTTCAAGGCGTCTTCGCACCTTCGTTTTTTCCTGCTCCTGGGATACCTGCCGACCGCCATCGTGATGACCTGGTATTTCGGCAAGGCCGCCATCATCCCGCAGCCCACCCGTTATCAATTGGACGTGGATATGGTCCTGCCGGTCGCCCTGGTATTCCTCGGCGCGTCGATTCTGGACCGCGTCCCGGCACGCGCGCGTTTCGCGGTGGCAGCGGCAGTCATCGGCGGATTGGGCTTTCAGACCGTACACGCGGTGCTCTATGCTCGCGACTTGATCCGCGCGGTCGATCCCAGCCAGTTGAGCGAGTACCAGATCGCCAGGTGGCTGGACACGCATCGCCCGGGCGAGCGAGCCTTCCTCGCCGGATCGACCACTTTCTGGTACAACGCCTTCACCGACAATCCGCAGCTCGCCGGCGGCCACGATCAGCACACCGTGAACCGGTTCATTCCGATCGTCAGCTTCACCATCTACAGCGGCATGAACGCCGGTGACCGCGATGCCGAATACTCCATCCTCTGGCTGAAAGCCTTCGGCGCGCACCTGATCTCGGTGCCGGGCCCCGCCAGCACCGACACGTTCAAGAGCTCCATGGTCCACCCGGGCAAGTTCGATGGCGTTCTCCCGCTGCTCTGGCGATCGGAAGCCGGCTCGATCTACGAAGTGCCGGTGCGCTCCGGCTCGCTGGCGCACGTCATCCCAACCTCTGCAATCGTCACGCGGACCCCGATTCACGGTCTGGATATCGCGCCGGTCGAGCCATATGTCGCGGCGCTGGAAGACCCGGCTTATCCGCCGGCCGAATTCCGCTGGAAAAACATGAGCGAGGCTGAGATCGAGGCTACCCTGAGGCCCGGACAGGTGATCGGCGTTCAGGTGACCTACGAGCGGGGATGGGAGGCATGGGCCAATGGCCGGCCGCAGCGGGTTTTCGGCGATGCCATCGGACAGATGGTGATTGCGCCGGATTGCCTCGGCCCTTGCCGGGTTTCGCTTCGCTACACAGGCGGTTGGGCCACGCGCGCCATGAGCCTGGCGGCGATGCTGGTGGCGATCGTGCTCGGATGGCGCGGGAGGCGGAAGCCGTAATGGATCCCGGGCGGATCCCCGCACGGAGCGATCACTCGATAACTTGGATCTCGGGGTAAGACGGAGAGGTGATCTCGAGGCGCGAAACACCAGCCCCCTTGAGGTACGCGTCGAAAAAGCTATGAACGCAGTACGCCGTCACCGCAAGCTGGCGACGTCCGTCGATACCGAGCATGCCGAAGACGCGGAATAACCCCATCACGAGATGGCTCTTCAGCAGGGCTCCGTCGTCGCTGAAGGTGAAATGGCTCGCGCCGCGGATAGAGACCCGTAGCCTTCCGTCCGCCGGCAGACGATCGTAAACCGATTGAATGTCGGCTTGGTACTGCCGGATCTCCGCGGCGGAGGAAAAATCGCCGTTGCCGCTCAGGAGGAACAGGAACGGCTTGTGGATGCCTGCCTGAATGACGCTGCCGAAGAGAGCGCCATCGATATCGATCCCCGCCTTGCACCTGGAATCTTCCTGGCAGAACTGTGCGGCCTGCGCGCCGCCAAAGGAATGACCGAATACTCCCACGCGGATCATGTCGAGTCGTCCCGTGAACCTGCCCGAAGGGTCCGAGGCATTCAGCCGTTCCAATCGATCGAGTACGAACCAAATATCGGAGGTCCACGCCGCCAGCAGCTTTTTGCCGCGACGGGTGAACTCCTCCCCCGAGACGAGTTCCATGTTGTTCTCCGGCGTCCGCGCGATCACCCTGCCGTCGGGGAAAACGACGTCAAACGTCCGATACGGGGCATCCAAGCCCACCACGACGTAACCGTGACTGGCTAGATCCTCGGCGAGCGTCGAGTAGTTCGCCACCTCGAGGGAGCCCCCCGCTCGCATGATCACCACTGGGTATGATCGCTGCTGGGGCGACACGCCAGCGTCGCGAAGACTGTGCCCATGGACCTTCGACAAATCCCGCGTCAGAAGTCTGAAGAACGGCGAGCCCCCAACGCGACCGGCCGGCGCTCGCACCGAAGCGGGCACGTAGTCGTCGACCACCGCACTCGATTGCCCAGCCGCTGCCGGATACCAGATCCAGACAAGCAACTCGCGCTTGGTTCCCGGCGCGGGCGCCAGTGCGTCCAGGGTCGTGTCGTCGACCCAGTCGTAGAGGCAGCGGCCGACCGCGAATGGCCCGGTGGGCGTGGGCAGCGCGATCCCGGTCCCGTGCTCCACCCAGAGCGATCCCAACGCCGCTGCGACGCCAAGAACCCCCAACATCGCCAGGGCGGCGAGGCCTTTGAATATCCGGCGCTTAAACGGTGAGACGTTCATCGAAACCTCCGCGCCCCGTGACTTCGATGGCGCTAGAAGAAAGTACTTTATATGATGAAGTTGATTCGATTTCTTGTCAAGCGATGCTTCGGGTTTCGGCAACATCTGCGTACCGCGATGCAGATCTTACACTCGCGCCCCGAATCATCCCTCCTTCCAGGCCGGTGACAACAGGGCCTTTGCGCCGCGCATCACCCGCAGTTTCTAGCGTTGAGCCTTCGAAGGACCGCTGTTCCCGTGATCTCCGGCACACTGGAAGCCCAGATGCTCTCTATCGAAGCGGAAGAGGAGAACTGTGAATGCGCAAAACATTCGTAACCATTTTGGCGATTGCCGGTACCATGAGCACCGCCGCTTTCGCGGCGGACAGAGAAGTCAAGGTTGACGACAGGCTGGACGCTTCGGCCGACGCGCTGACCGACATGATGAGGGCTGCCGATAAAGGCATTCCCCAGGATCTGATCGATAAGGCGCGCTGCGTGGTTGTCGTGCCAGGTATGAAGAAGGCCGGGTTCATCTTCGGCGCGAAGTATGGCCGCGGGTTCGCGGTGTGCCGTCAGCACGGTGGCATTGGCTGGAGTGCGCCGGCCTCAATGCGGGTGGAAGGCGGCAGCGTCGGCTTCCAGATAGGCCTTTCGGAAACCGATGTCGTATTGCTGGTAATGAACGAAGGCGGAATGAGGCACCTTTTGTCCGACAAGTTCACGCTCGGTGGAGAGGCAACCGCGGCGGCGGGCCCGGTGGGCCGCGATCTGGCGGCTGAGACGGACGCCATGATGAGCGCGGAAATGCTCTCGTATTCCCGTTCGCACGGGCTGTTCGCGGGCATCTCGCTCGAAGGCGCGACGCTCCGTCCGGATGAGGATAGCAACCGGGAACTCTACGGCCGCGACGCAACCAACCGCGAGATTCTGACCGGCGACTTCAAAACTCCGGCGGTCGCCGCCAGGTTTGAACACGCGCTGAATCGGGACTCGGCCGAACGCAACTAGTAAGTGCACCCTTGTAAGGGCCGGGCACGCCCGGCCCTTGGGGCTTTCGTGGAGTGCAGAGGTAGGACGATCGATTGCGCTCAGGTGTCTCTATTCCGGAGGCGCGCTGCGATGCGAACGCAATGAGCGGGCGATCAGTCCCAGGCCGCCGACCAGCAACACCAGCATGACGATGGTATGGAACAGGCTCGTCGGCTGGAAGAAAATGTGCAGGTTGGCAATTACGCCGGCCAGAATAAAAACCGCGCCCGCAACCGTCAACACCCACCCAATCACGCTCCGGCCGTTCCAGAACAGCAGCCCGATGCCAAACAGCATGGGAATCAGCGTGATGCCGAACGAGTTCCCACCGTAAAAGTTCCAGTACGAACCGACCACGGTCACCCGATCCGCCAGAAAATATGCCCCCGCGCACGTCATGATGAAGCCCATCAAGAAGCGGCCGAGCCCGCCCGGGGTTCCACCGACGTCGCTGAAACGACGATCTTCCATGAGCCGAGGATAGCAGAACCGCAGGCCTGCGGTTGCTCTGTGGCTCATGCATTCCGGCCGAAATGCCGGGAAGGATCCATCCCGCACTGGCCGGCTCGACAGCCTAATGCCGCATACTTTTCCCAGTTTTGGAATGGTGCAGGGTTGTGGGGCAGACCCCCCGGTCTGCGCGGGTCCCCCTGGACCCGCTCTTCGTTCGGAGAATCAGGTACTTCCCGCGGCGATGCGCGACCGGGGGGTCGCGCGCGGACGAGGGCGTCCGCCCCACAACTCACGCGCGGCATTAGGCTCGACAGCCCGCGCCATGTTGACGGACGGGGCTGCGAGGCTCGATTTGTTTTAGATAAACTGACAGCCGGGTGCCATCATGTTGGAACGTTTCTTTTCCGATCCGCTTCCGGCCGGCACACCCGCGCCGGATTTCACGCTGCCGGACGATTCCGGCAACCAGGTTAGCCTCTCCGCGCTGCGCGGCAGGAACGTCGTGCTGGTCTTCTATCCAGGGGACGACACACCCGGCTGCACGCGGCAGCTTTGCCAGTTGCGCGATTCGTGGGAGGGCGCACGCGCCCGCGGCGTAGAGGTCTTCGGCGTGAATCCGCAAAGCGCCGGCAGCCATGCCGGTTTTCGCCGTCACCACCAACTGCCGTTTCCGCTGCTGGTGGACGCGGGCCGCAAAGTGGCGTCCCTATACAACGCCAACGGCATCATCGTGAAGCGCACCGTTTACCTGATCGGACCCGACGGCGTAATCCGCTTCGCGCGCCGTGGCATGCCTTCGCCGGCCGAAGTTCTGGCCGCGGCAGGCTAGGTAGGATAGCACACACGTTGACGACAAAAGCCGATCGTCCGTCCTACACAGCGGTTTCGGAAATGGCGCGAAACAGGACTTTGCGCATTGGAGTGGATTTGAGCCGTGGGAGAGGCGGCGATCCTGCAGGCCGTTGAGCGACGGGGAGCCTCGATGGGGTATCACTCCATGGAA
>JBAVIH010000064.1:0-11622 GCA_049686695.1 Bryobacteraceae bacterium
CTTGCCCAGGTATTTGTTGATGGTCTTCGCCTTGGCGGGCGATTCCACGATTACCAGAGCTTTTGCCATATGTACCGTTCGTTAAGAAAACAGTCTACGCCCACCGCCAGAGAAAATGGATTTGGGAAACCCAGACTGTGCTACCACACTTTAACAAAGTTTTTGCCGGGAAGTTGCCTGACCAGTCCCATCATCTCCAGTTCGAACAGCGCTGCGAGGAGTTCGGAGGTGGAAGTATCCTCGACTTTTTCGAGCAGATCGTCCAGGTGAGTGGCGGCATCCACGTGAAGGGCTTCGAGCGTGCGGCGGGCAACCGGCCCCAGATCGGGACCGGGTTCATTAGCATTAGATGCTTCAGGCGGCGCGGCGGTTTCGTTTCCGTCGACCAGAATGCGTTTGCGTCCTCGCTCGATCAGATGCCGGCGGGATTCGGCGGGCAGTTGGGAGACCACGTCGTTCCAATCCTGCACCAAGCGCGCGCCCTGCTTGATCAACAGGTTGGGGCACCAGCTCAGCTTCGAAGTGATGTTGCCGGGAACGGCGAAAACCTCGCGGCCCTGATCCATGGCCAGCCGCGCGGTAATGGCGGAGCCGCTATACTGGGCGCCCTCGACCACCAGCACTCCCACGCTGATGCCGCTGATCACGCGGTTGCGGATGGGGAAGTTCTGCGGAAAAGCGGTGGCGCCCATGGGGAACTCGGAAACGATCAATCCCTTGCACGCCAAGTCGGCCATCAGGGCGCGATTCTCCGACGGGTAGACCACGTCAACGCCGCAGCCGAGCACGGCGATGGTGTCGCCGCCGGCCGACAAGGCGCCCTTGTGCGCGGCCGTATCGATGCCGCGCGCCGCGCCGCTCGAGATGGCGAGGCCGGCGTGCGCCAGGTCCGAAGAGAGCCGTTCGGCAACCGCTAGACCGTACGGTGTGGCGCGGCGGGTTCCCACCACGGCAAGCGAAAGCGCGTTCAGCAGCTCGACTCGTCCGCGCGCGAAGAGCACGATGGGAGGGTCGAAGATCTCGCGCAGCGCGGGCGGGTAGCGCGGATCTCCGATGGTCACCAGCACGGCGCCGGCCGCCGCCATCTTCTCCTGCTGCGCCACGCCGTCTTCAAACGTGCAGCCGCTCGCGATGGACTGCGCCACGGCGCCGCTCACGCCGGCAGCTTCGAGGTCGGTGCGCGAGGCGTGGAAGATGGCTGCGGGCGTGCAGAAGCGGTCGAGCAGCTTGCCGGCGCCTCTGGCGCCCAGCCCGGGGACCAGTTGCAACGCCAGCCAGTAAAGTTCCTCATCGCGGCTGATTATGGGAGGTGACATGGACCCAGGTTTCCGATCACGACGATAACAGCCGTGCAGAGAGCCGCGCAAGGAGCGCGGCACGGGGCGGATCCCGTTTACACTGGTAGCGGGCGCCCCATGAAACAGGAAGCTGCATTTTTCGACGGCAAAGAGCCGGTGCTGATTTATGTCGCCAAACGGCTCCGCGACGCGCTGAAACTGGAGGCGCTGCTCACGGAAAGCGGGCTGGATTACGGCGTCGAAGCCGATGAGTACCGCGGCGGCATCATCTTCGCCGCCACGCGCACCGGGGCGTTCTTCTACGTGCTGCCGGAGTCGGAGGCTGCGGCGGCGGAGATCATGCGGCGCGGCGGATATAAGCCGTACGCCGGCAAGGTGGGGCAGGCGCTTCCGCCTGCCAGTCGCGGAAGCAGTTGAGCTTTCCAAGGGGTTGGCGGGCGAAAGCGCCTGCCCCCACTTTGGCTCACTTTGCTAATAGGCCCAACGCCAGAGGCTGGCGCCTACGGTGTAGCCGGCGCCGACGGCGGCGAAGAGAACCAGGTCGCCTTTCTTGAGGCGTCCCTGGCAGATGGCGTCGCGGGTGGCCAGCGGAATGGTGGCGGCGGTGGTGTTGCCGTAGCGATCGATATTGATCGAGACCTTTTCAGGCGCGATGCCGAGGCGCTCGCCGGCCCCGTGTATGATGCGCAGGTTGGCCTGGTGCGGGATCATGGCTCCCACGTCGGCCACCGTGAGCCCGTTGCGCGCCAGAAGATCGCGGCAGGTTTCGTACATTTTGCGGACGGCGTATTTGAAAACCTTCTGGCCATCCTGGTGCACGAAGTGCTGGTGCTTATCGACGGTTTCATGGGACGCCGGCAAGCGGCTGCCGCCGGCCGGCATGATGAGAGCGTCGCCGCCGGAGCCGTCGATCTCGCCCAGGAAATCGATGAAGCCGAGTGGGCCATTGCCGTCTGCGACCGGCTCGATGAGCACCGCTCCGGCGCCGTCGCCGAACAGGACGCAGGTGGCGCGGTCAGTGTAGTCGATGATGCGGCTCATCGTGTCGGCGCCGATCACCAGAACCTTCTTGTAAGTGCCCGCCATCACCAGGTTAGCGGCGGTAGTGGTGCCATAGACGAAACTCGAGCACGCCGCGATCAGGTCGAATCCCCAGGCGCCCCTGGCGCCGAGCCCATTCTGCACCAGGCAGGCAGTGGAGGGAAACATGTGGTCCGGGGTGACCGTGCAGACGATGATGACCTCGATTTCGGATGGATCGATGCCGCGCTGCTCGAGAGCGCAGCGGGCGGCGGCCACCGCAAGATCGGAAGTAGCCACGCCGGGATCCGCGATGTGACGTTCGCGAATGCCGACGCGCGTCATGATCCACTGGTCGCTGGTGTCGACCATCTTTTCTAAGTCTTGATTGGTGAGGACGCGGGGAGGCGTATAGCACCCCAGCGCCGTGATTTTGGCCCTTGGCAATGTTTTTGTCCCTTAAAGAGTTCAGGGTAACCCAAAAGCGGCGTATCGCGCGCGATCCGGACGCGGGATCGGAGCACCGGGATAGCGTTATCGGGCGGGGCGCGAGGCTTTGGCGCGAGCAGCGCGTTTGCCGGCCGCCGTCAACTCCGCGGCGTGGCGTTCGGCCCAGAGGCCCAGCCCGAGTATAGGGTCTTCAAGCGACCGGCCGAGCCGCGTGAGCCGGTACTCGACGCGCGGCGGCACCTCGGGATAGACCCTGCGGTGGACCACGCCGATTTCCTCGAACCGCTTGAGGGTGAGCGAAAGCTCGCGCTGGGTGACGCGGCCGATGGAGCGGCGCAGAACGGTGAACCGCACCGGCCCGGGAGCGCGGAGCAGGTTGTAGAGCACCGGCATAGCCCATTTGGAGGCGATCACGCCGATCAGCCGGGTCATGGGGCAATCGCCCACTGCGCTTGCGGGCGGGCGTTCTTTGGTTTGCTTTGGCATACCAGATGCTCTATTCATCCCTACTTGCAAAGTATAGCATGGTATGGTAAACATACCAATAGAGGACAACATGGCGCAAGAGAAGTGGAATTTCGATCCCGTGCATTCCGACATCGGGTTTTCCGTGCGGCACCTGATGATTTCCAAGGTCAGGGGCCATTTTCAGAAATGGAGCGGCGCGCTCCTCATCGACGAGGCGGACCTGGCCGATTCCCGGGTCGAGGCGAGCATCGAAGCCGCCAGCATCGACACCAAGGAGCAGCAGCGCGACGACCACCTGCGGTCGCCCGATTTCTTCGACGCCGCCAACCACCCGGCGCTCACCTTCCAAAGCACGCGGGTGGAAAAGGTAAGCGAGGACGAGTACAAAGTAACCGGCAACCTGACGATTCGCGGAGTCACCCGGGAAGTCGCGCTGGCGGTCGAGTACCTGGGCCGTAGCAAGGACCCGTGGGGCGGGCTGCGGATGGGATTTTCGGCCAAGACTTCGATCGACCGGCGCGATTTCGGCCTCACGTTCAATATGCCGCTCGAAGGCGGCGGGGTGGTGGTGGGCGACAAGGTCGAAATCGTACTGGAGATCGAGGCCGTGAAGGAAGTTCCGGCGGCGCAGGCGGCGTAGCGGCGGCCCGCCAAGGCTGTGGGAAGAGCGCCGGCGGGATAACGAAGACCGCCGGCACTACCGGGCGTTCCCGGCCCCTACGAGCGCGGATTGCGCGTGAGCTTGAATCCCGGACCGGCGTCTTTGCCGGTGTCCGGATCGTCCAACTTCCAAAGCAGCAGCTCGTTCGGGCCGGCAACGTCCACGCGGAATTTGACATTGGGACCGGGTTCCGCGCAGTCTTGGCATCGCGGGTGCGGAACTTCAAAGGTGAGCGTCCGACCCTCCGCGCGCGGCGCGATCATCGGCACGGGGTCCTCCGCCGTTATCCGTAACGGACTATCGGCTTCACCGCGCTCTTGAACATAGAACACCACGGTGCCGCCGATCTTTCCGCCGGCGTCGTCAAGCTTGAGGTCGATCCAAGGATGGTCATTCAGCTTGCCTTCCCAGGTTCCGGCGAACGGGGAGCTCTCGAGAACCGCGGTGGAAGCGGCGGGCTCGGCTCGGCGGGTGAGTTTCAGTCCCGGGCCGGGGCCTTTGCCGGTTTCCCTGTCATCCAGTTTCCAGATTCGCAGCTCGTTCGGTCCGGCGGCTTCCACGCGGAACCTGGCATTGGGACCGAGTTCCGCGCAGTCGTGGCATTTGTGGTGGGCAACTTCAAACGTGAGAGTATTGCCTTCCACGCGCGGTACCAACAGCGGCACGGGATACTCGGCCGTCACACGCCACGGACTATCGGCGTCAGGGCGTTCCTGATAATAGAACACCATGGCGCCACCGATTTTTCCGCCGGCGTCGTCAATCTCGAGATCGATTCCCGGGAGGTCATTCAACTTTCCTTCCCAGGCTCCGGCGAACGGGGATTTCTCGCGTACCGCGGCTGGAGACTGGGTGGCCGCCAGGGTGGCGGCGCACGCCAGTGCCGCCAGTGCGGCGCTAATCGTCGTCAGATTCGTCTTCATGTTACTGCCTCCTAAGCGGAAGGTCCTTTGGCGCCGCCTAGAGAGGCGGTCGCCAGCATGCCGCCGAGTCCCATCGTCTCGACGGCGGAAGAGGGCACGATCACCATGGAGCCGCGCTCCTTGATGGCTTCATAGAGCATGTTCATGGCGCGCAGGTGCAGGGCCACGGGGTTGTCCTGGTAGGTAGCCGCGGCCAGCGCGAACTTGTCGGCAATTTCGGTTTCGGCCTGCCCCAGAATGTTGCGCGCCTGGCGCTCGCGTTCCGCCTGCGCCTGCCGCGACATGGCGTCTTCGAGCGCTTGCGGAATGCGCACATCGCGAATCTCGACGGACTGCACGGTGATGCCCCAGGGGTTGGTCTTCTCGTCGAGGATGCGCTGCAGCTCGTGGCCGAGCGACTCGCGCTCGGTGATCATCTGGGCCAGCTCATGGCGGCCGATCGATTCGCGCAGCGCGGTCTGGGCGCTGAGGCGGATGGCTTCGACGAAATCCTCGACCTCGAGAATGGACTTCTCGGCGTTCCAGACCAGCCAGAAGATGATGGCATCGACGTTCACCGGGACGGTGTCGCGCGTGAGAGTGGATTCGGCGGTGACGTTGGCCACGCGCACGCGCTGGTCGACGTACCGGCTGAGACTGTCTACCACCGGAATGATGGTAAACAGGCCGGGCCCGCGCAGCCCGCGGTAACGGCCGAGGCGGAGAACGGCCACTTTTTCCCATTGGTCCGCGACCCGGATGGCGAACAACAGGTAAAGGCCGAGCAGCGCGCCGGCGATCAGTCCCGCGGGCGATTTCGTTCCGGTGGTGACCACCCAACCGGCGAGGATCGAGACGACAAACAGCGCCACCCCGATATTGCTGAGCTTGAGCCGCTCCATAAGATTCGGTGTCATGGGGTTATCTCCTCTTCGTCTGCGCGTCGCTCAAATCGTCGCGCAGTTGTTCCAACAGATTGCCGACGGTGAATCCGGCGGCGCCGGCGCGGGCCACGAACTCGGCCACCAACTGGGCGAGCTGGCGCTGGCGCTCGGCATCGTCGCGCTTCACCTTTTGCCGGCTGATGAAGGTGCCGGTGCCCTGCTGCGTTTCCAGCATTCCGCGGATTTCCAGTTCGCGATAAGCGCGCGCCACGGTGTTGGGGTTGATCGAAAGGTCCACGGCCACCTGGCGCACGGTGGGAAGCTGGTCGCCCGCGGCCAGCGCGCCCGCCGCCATGCCGCCGGTCACCTGGTCGATCAACTGCCGGTAGACCGGCACGCCGCTTTTGAGGTCCAGGCGGAAAGCGAAGGGCTGCTGCGCGACGGGTGGCTGCTTGCTCATCTATATTGCTAGTGTATTAGTGAAATAATACATTGTCAAGAAGATTTTTGGAGCGGGATGGGTGGAATGTCAGGAGCGGCACGTATTATGCCGAACAGTTGGCAGGCGAAAGCGCCTGCCCCACGGCCTACTTTGCGTACCAGTCGCGGAGGCGAACTTCGATGCCGGTGCCGGCGAGCGCCTTGGCGAAGACGGCCAGATCGCTGCCGCGGTAGTGATAGGGATAGACGATCGCGGGATGGAACGCGCGCACCGCGTCGGCGGCTTCCTCCGGAGGCATGGTGTACGGCAGGTTCATGCAGATGAAGGCGACGTCGATGTTCTTGAGCGCGCGCATCTCGGGAACGCCCTCGGTATCGGCGCTGAAATAGAAACGCTTGCCGCCGTAAGTGACCACATACCCGTTGTCGCGGCCCTTATCGTGATAGAACTGGCCAGGCGCGGGGCCGCGCGTCAGGTTATACGCAGGTACGGCTTCGACCACGAACGGTCCGAGGGTTTTCGATTCGCCGTTGGATATCACGGTGCAGCCGGTGACGCTCGGGGCGACGGTCTTGGGCCCCAGAATCACGGTTCCGGGCTTGCGCAGCTTATCCACGATAGCCGGCGCCATGTGGTCGAAGTGGATGTGGGAGATGAGAATGTAATCGGCGGCGGGCAAACCTTCGTACGAACCCATGGCAGGGTCGACGTACAGCACTTTGCCGCCCGCCTGAATCATCAGGCTGGCGTGTTGGATGGGGGTGAGCCGGAGCGCGCCGGCGGAGGTGGAGAATTCTTCCGGAGCTGCGGCGAACGCCACGCCCGCAGCCAACGACAGGATCAATGCCAGACGTTTCATAGCAGATGATTGTAGCCGAATCGGCGGCCGGGGCAAAGCAGTGGTACACGCAGAACCGGAGGGATGCTGCGGGATGTGTACAAACAGAACCCAGGAGTCTAAGATGGGTTACGTTGAGGTGCTTCCGATGAAACGCCTGACGTCATCCACTTTGGCTATCGCGATGCTGGCCGGTGCGGCGATCTTGCCGGCACAACAAAGCGCCACGCCGTCCAAAACTCCGGCCGCGTCAACTCCAAGCGGTTCGGCTGCCAAGCCGGCAGCGGCGGCGCCGATGATGAACCGGGATGTCATCCGGCTGGTTAAGGCCAAGGTTTCCGACGACCTGATTATCGCCAAGATCAAACAATCGAAGACGAAGTTCGATCTTTCGGTGGACGGATTGCTTGCGCTCAAGGACGCCGGCGTAAGCGACAAGGTGATCGCCGCGATGATGAACGCGCCAGCTCCCGCCGCCCAACCCCATGCGGCCCCGGCGAAAGCGGCGGCTGCGTCTTCGGCGGCGCCCAAACCTGGCGGGAAGGCTGCCAACGGACCGAAACAGGCTGCGGCAACCGAAACCGAGACGGCACGGAGACGCGCCGCCGAGAGACCGGCCGTGGCCACGTCCGCGCCGGCCAACTACGGCGTGTACATCTGGTCGGAGGGGGAGTTGAAGCCGCTGGGCAGGGTTCAAACCAAGGTGCAGATCAGCAAGTTCCGAGCCTTGCTGAAGAGCATCCCTCTGGTGAGGCAGAGGATCGACATCGACATCCCGGGCGCGCACTCCACCAGCCGGTTCGACATGTTCCGCCCGACCTTTTTCGCCTTTTTCCCGCCCAGCCGCGATGTGAGCAAATTCAAGCTGCTGCAGTGCAAAATCACCGGCCAGAGGTTCGATCAGCGCACGCTGGCGAACGCTTCTATCCTGTTCAGCACGGAACAAAACCAGGACGAGGTGCCGTGCGATATAGGCCCGACCTCCGTCAAGGATTTGTACCGCATTTATCCGCGCGAAGAGATACCGTCCGGCGAGTTCGGATTTGTGGAAGGCAACACTGGCAGTAAGTCGACTTCGAATATCGAAATTCTGGATGTTTACGATTTCGCCATCGAGCGCAAGGAAGACAAGATGGGGCTTCAGGACTATCTGCAAACGCTGCCGCCCGCCAACGCGGGTGACCCGGCGTTTCTGGACTGGTCGAAGGAAGACTGCCAGAGGATCGTGGCCGAGCGGACCGGGAAGGTGGGAATCACAGGGAGCCTGATGGGGTGGTTCGACCGGCAGTACGCCTCGCTGGACGTTTACTGGGCCGACGCTCAGTTTGCGCGCGCATTCGCGCGTCTGGAGATGTTGGACAAGAATCTCACCCTGGAGGACGCTAATAAGCTTGCCGGCATGCTGCTCAACACCGATGGCAGCCAGTACTACATCATGGTTTCCATCGGCGGCAAGGTTGGGTCGGGAAAGCTGATCGGCGCCAATGAAGGCGAGCGGCTCATGCGGCCATTCGACGCTTCGCTGGCCGATCAGAAAGGGAAGGACGTCGTTCCGGCCAAGCACCTGGACTTTGTAGGGGGCTATGCGGGGTTGTGGAACGTATCGTTCGACCGGAGGAGCGTCCAGGGGTTGCTGCAGAGCGGCACCCTGGAAATCGCGTTCGAAGCCAGGCTGAATCAGAACCTGGATTTCAAAGCCAAGTTCCAGGCGGACAAGATCAATGCCGCCGTGAGCTCGGGGCCCGCAGGGCAGTAGCGGAACCGGACCAATTCGCAGCGCCTTTCCCACCGGGCTCGAATCCGCGGAGTGAAGGCGCAGGCAAAAAAAACGCGCTCCCTCCCAGCCCGTGGGCGGAAAGGAGCGCATAGGGTCCTGTCTCGAAAATCGGGTTAAGCGCCACAGAGCCAATGCGGCGCCGCGATCAGGCCACCGATCGAGGTCGAACCAGCCGGCGTGGGGTCCGGCTATCTGCATGCTCCGGCATTTGTCGGGTGTGTTCAACCCTGCCACCTTTTGTTAACGGTACCGGTACGGAAACAAGGGTGGAGAATAAGCGGCTGTTATCCTTCGGTGATAAGTTGGATGATACGGAAGTAAGTGGCTGTCCGGGAATGAAGAAACCCGCCCGCAAGCGGGCGCCGGCAAGCTAAAGCATGCCCTACCTAAGTGGGTTAGTATCTGCCGTTACATGAACTTGATGCGGCGCAGCGCAACGGCCACCATGCGCAGGAGCAGCCAACCATGGCTCCAGCGCTGGATGTTAGTTTCGCCATAAGTGCGTGCGCCATAGCGCACCGGCATGTCGGCAATTTTCAAATTGAAGCGCGCGGCGCCGAAGATCAGGTCGAAATCGCCAAAAGGATCGAAGTCGCCGAGCCAGGCGCGGTTCTCGGCGATCACCTGGTAGTCGCGGCGGCTGAGCACTTTGGTGCCGCAGAGGGTGTCCCGGATGCTCTGCCCGAGCAGCCAGCTAAACGCCTGGCTGAAGAACTTGTTCCCGAGAAGGTTGAAGAAACGCATGGCCTGATCCTGCATGGGATAGACGAGGCGGACGCCGTTGATGAAATCGCCGCGTCCCGCCAGCCACGCATCGTAAAAGCGCGGCAGATCCTCGGGCGCAACCGTGAGATCGGCATCGAGGATCATCAGGACATCGCCGGCGGCTTGGGAGAAGCCTAGGCGCACGGCATCGCCCTTGCCCTTGCCGGTTTGGCGGAACAGCCTGGCCGGGTAACCGGGGCGGCGGGCGATTTCCCGTTCCACGGCCTGGTAGGTGCCATCCTGGGAGTGGCCCTCGACGACGATCAACTCGGTGCCGGCGCCCATTTGCGGAAGGCGGTCGAAGATCTGCGGGATATTGCCTTCCTCATTGCGCGCCGCCACAATCACGCTCACGCTGGCCTGACGGCCGGGCAGCGCCTCAGGCTGCGGACGAGCCACCAGGACGTTAGTGATGCCGAGGTGCGAGAACGGCCACAGCCGCACCAAGTAACGATTGGCCAGCGTACCCAGCAGAGGCACGTGCACCGGGCACATCAGCTCGCGGGAATGGCGGATCACTTCGAAGCGCGCCAGGTACAGGAGGTTGACCACATCGCCGGCAGTCAGCCAGTTTTGCGGGAGCAGGCGCTTCACCAGCCGCAGGATCTCGGCCAAACGGCGCGGGCCTTCCCAAAGGTTGCTGTAGAAATTGAGGAAGATCCGCGTGGCAGGATGACAATGGCAGGCGATGCGCGCCAAGACGGCCTGCACATCCCAAACGTCGTTGATCAGGTCGGAGCAAACGATCGCGTCGAACTTCTCGCCGAGGTCGAAATCGTGAGCGTCGGCGGCGACGAAGCGAAGTTCCGGATGGCGCTCCCTGGCCAACTGCACCGTCTCGGTGGAAAAGTCGATGCCCACCCCCAGCGATGGGCGCAAGGCCGCCAGCAGATCACCGGTGCCGCAGCCGATCTCGAGCACGCGCGCGCCCGGCGGAATGGAGAAGGCGAACCAGCGCGCGAGTTGGGCGCGATAGTAGCGGCGCAACGGCTGCCAGCGCTGGATGTGGCGGGCGAATTCGTCCCAGAATTCTCTCCGCTGCTCGGTGTACCTGGACTGCTCGGGGTTTGACATTGTTATGCGATCGTTTGGGCCGGGCCCGGGCTGGGCAAGCGCGGCCCTACGGCGGGTTCACTTTTTCTTGGGCGCCGGCGGCTTCCAACTCCAATATACGGCACAATCCTTGCCGCTATCCTCGAACTTCTTGTCAAAAGCGGCGGGGACGCCGAGTCCAACCAACTCGTCGGTGTCCTCGCAACTGGCCGCGGCAGCGAATCGTCCGGCGGCGATCTGCCGGACCAATTCCGTTTTAGGAAAGATGTGGAGCGACTTTTCCATTTCGGGCTTCAGTTGCAGCTTATGCGAATCGGCGTGCTCCATGCCGGAAGGAGGCGTGCGGCGCGAGAGGAAGTAGATCGACTCATCGGCGTACAAAGGCGCGCCGCGCGGCACGACCTGATCCAGTTTGCGGGCGATGTTCGACAGCCGGCCCCACCAGGGAGCGCCATCCCAATCGTCGTAGAGGTCCCTGGCCAGAACGATCGCCACAATCGCGCTCACGAAAACCGCCGCCCAGCGGGGGGACGCGGGCCGGGCGAACTGCGACACGATGTAAGCGAGACCCGCCACGGCGAGGATGGCCAGGAAGGGAACGGTCAACAGGTAGTAACGCGCGAAGGTGGGATGAGCCGTGGAAATGTGCAGGCTCAAACCCAGCGCCAGCCAGCCGCACAGATAGAACGGCGCGCGCGTGGCGCGGTCCCAATCGCTGCGGAAACGGACGAAGAACAGGCCCGCGGCCACCAGGATTGCGAGCAGGATCGCCTGCGGGTCGTTGGCCCAGGCGGTGAGCACATCGGCATCGTGCGCGGTGGCGCCGTCCCATGCCACCTGGCGGTATAGCAGGTGATACTCGAAGACGTTGAAGCGCACCACGCGCCACGCCCGCAGCGCCATGGGCAGGAACGGCAGCAGCGGAAGCGCGGCCCCGCCCAGGAAACCGGCGAGTTTGGTCCAGCGGGCGCCGGCGCGATTGTAGACCAGCAGCCACACCAGCAGGATCGGCACCGCCGCCGAACCAAGCAGCGTGGCGCCGGCCGCGGCCACCACGCAAAAAC
>JBAVIH010000065.1:0-9416 GCA_049686695.1 Bryobacteraceae bacterium
GGAGCCGAGGCCGCCACCAAAGGGCCGCGGGTCAAGATCCCAGCCGAAACTCGGCTCACCTTCGTGCTTGATAACGCGGTCAGCATATAAGTAATAAGGTGGAGCGGCGTTAGAGAGCCAATACTACTTTAGTAAACTACTCGCCGCGCCAAGAGGACCGGGTATGTCCGGCCCGTGCGGATGGCGCAAGTATTTGATTCTTAATAGTCATCGCAACATCTACTCCCATTTGCGGGGATAACTTTCACCCATCTCTGCGGGTAATGTTGGATCGATAAATCTCCCCACATCATTTTTTTCTGAAAAAACAGATAGTTAACGTTATTATGTGGTTGGTACCACTATTACGTATAGATAACGATATGATGTATACCGGTAGTTTTCCTCGAGAGGTTCAGATTTCGCCGCACCTGATGCTGCTGACGGTCAGAAAGCTCACCAAGGAGAACGCGGAGTTGTTCGAAGAAGTGAAGCAACTTCGGGCAGCCGTCAACGTCTACCGCGAGCTTGCCATGAGGAAGGGCCCGATGGAGGGAAAAGGGCTCGTCTTTGGGCAGGGTGAGAGCCGGCGGAAGCGAGCCTGACGATCCAGGCCAGAGCAGTGTCGTGCACGCCTGAACACGCCGCGGCGGCGTGCGACACTGAACTTGTGAACCCCTTTTCAGAACGATTACGACGCTGGATCACTGAGGCGGAGCCTCGGCTGCGCGACATAGCGGAATCATCCGCCGGCGCCGCGCCGTTCGATCCGGAAAACTGGTCCGGGAAGCAGGAACTGGGGCACCTGGCCGATTCCGCCATCAACAACCGTGTGCGGTTTGTCAAAGCGGCTCTAGAGGGGGAGTTCACCGGACCGTCCTATGACGGACCGGGCTGGGTTAGAATGGGCGGCTACGCGACGACACCCTGGCAGGATGTAATCGACTTCTGGAAGAGCCTGAACCAGTCGCTGGCCGCCGTGCTGGACGCCATTCCGGCGGAGCGATTCACCGCGCCGTGCCGGATCGGGGACGACGGCCCGGTGACGCTGGAGTTCGTCATCGAAGATTACTTCGTTCACATGCAGCATCATCTCGATCACATTTTCGCCAGATAGGGCAGGCCATCGCCGTCGGTGCCTGCCGCCTCAAGCGGAAGATAGGCGACACAACCTGTATGGCCGTCCTACCACCGCGGCATACGGCGGAATTCTTTTGCGCTACTTTCCGCGGGGCGACGGGTTATCATCACATGAACTTTTCGAGGGGCATATGAAGCAGATTCTTCTAGCCACCGCGTTCGCCGTGTTAGCGGCGCACAATCCCGCTGCCGGCCAGACCACGTCCGCAGCGATGAGCGACCGGGCCGCCGGCCGCTTCCTCGACCAGGCGGCCTGGGGGCCGACGCCAGCCTCCATCGCGGAACTCGAACAGATGGGCATCAACGCCTGGCTGACAGCGCAATTCGCGCTGAGCACCTCCAACCTGCCGGATCAGCCGCTTCTGAATTCGGCGGGAAAGACCAACGAGGACCTGACGCCGGTGCAGCGGGCGTTCTTCTCGAACGCCGTCAGCGGGCAGGACCAACTGCGGCAGCGCGTGGCGTTCGCCCTGTCGGAGATCTTCGTGGCTTCGGCGGTGCAGGTGAAACCCGCTTACGCGATTCCGCCCCACTGGCGGATTCTCCGCGACAACGCGTTCGGTAATTACCGCGCCATTATCAAGGCGATCACCCTGAGCCCGGCCATGGGGACCTACCTCAGCATGGCCAATAACAACAAGGGAAACGCCGCCAAGGGCACCTCGGCCAATGAGAACTACGCGCGCGAACTGATGCAGTTATTCACCCTGGGTCTAACGCAGCTTAAGCTCGACGGCAGCCCGGTGCTCGATGCGAACGGCGACCCGGTTCCCACCTACGACCAGGCTGAAGTCACCAGCCAGGCCAAGATGCTGACGGGCTGGACGTATCCCACCGCGCCCGGCGCAACAGCCAAGAACAACAACCCGGCCTACTACTTCGGCCCGATGATCGCGGTGGAAGCCGAGCACGACACCAGCGCCAAAACCATCTTCGGCAACATTCAGATTCCGGCCGGCCAGACGGCCGAGCAGGATCTGGAATCGCTGCTGGACGCTTTGATGGCGCAACCCACCATGGCGCCGTTCGTCGGCCGGCAACTGATCCAGCACCTGGTCACCAGTAATCCGAGCCCGGCCTACATCGAGCGCGTGGCGTCCGTGTTCGAGAACGATGGCGCGGGCGTACGCGGCGACATGCAGGCGGTCATCACGGCGATTCTCACCGACCCGGAAGCGCGCGCCGGGGACGAGAGCAGCGCCGCACCCAGCCCCGGCTTCGGCCATCTGCGCGAGCCGGTGCTGTTCCTGGCCAACCTGCTGCGCGGGCTGAACGCGACGCTCGGCTCGGGCAGCACGGTCTACAGCGATGCCACCCTGATGGGGCAGGACCTGTTCTACGAGCCCAGCGTGTTCAGCTATTTTTCGCCGCTTTACCGGATTCCGGGCGGGCAGCTCGGGCCCGAGTTCCAGATCTATTCGACGCAGGCCGCGGCCGAGCGGGCCGACGTCATCAACACGGCGCTGTACGGGCACCTGGACAAGACCACCACCGTCGATCTGACGCCGTTCGCCAGCCCCGGCACCGACGTCAGCGCCATGATCGATTACGCCAGCTTTATTTTCCTGCATGCCAACACACCGCCCGCGCTGTATGAGCAGGCTGCGGCGGCAGCCGCCGCGGCCACCAGCCCGATGGCGCGCGCCCAGGCGATTCTCTACCTGGTGCTGACCTCGAGCGACTACCAGGTGATTCAGTAAAAGGAGCCAAGCATGTATTCGAGACGTGGGTTTATTCGCATCGGCGCCGCCTCGGCAGGCACGCTGGCGCTTCGTCCGTTCGGGCTGCTGCCGGCCATGGCTGCGAGCGGCTCGAATTACCGCGCGCTGGTGTGCGTGTTCCTGTTCGGCGGTAACGATTCCAACAACAGTGTGATTCCGCTGGACGATGCGGACTACAAGCTATACCAGTCGGCGCGTGGCGCGCTCGGCCTGGCCACCAGCTCCATGGTTCAGGTCAGCGACGCGAGTGGCGCGCCCTACGGTTTCCACGCTCTGCTCACCGAGCTGGCTTCCCTGTTTACGAGCAAGCAACTGGCGGTGGTGGCCAACGTCGGCCCGCTGGTGGCGCCGCTGACGCGCGCCCAGTACCAGGCGCAGCAGGGCTTCATCCCGAACAACCTTTTCTCTCACGCCGATCAGCAGTTGGAATGGCAGTCGTCGATCGCGCAAGGCAACAGCCCGACCGGTTGGAGCGGCCGTGCCGCCGATTACGTCGCGGCGCAGAAGCTCAACGCGTCTTCGTTCCCGGTGTTTCTGTCGACGGCGGGCAACGTGCTGCAGGGCGCGGGCGCGAATACGCAACCAGTGACGGTGGCGCCGGGCGAATCGCTCGAGCTTGCCGGGTTCAACACCTCGGCGGCGTCGGAAGCGCGCTGGAACGCGCTCAATAATCTGATTTCGACGAACAGCGGCGTCCAACTGGTGCAGGCGGCCAACAACACGCTGGCTAACGGCATCGGCGATGCCAAGGCGCTGACTGCTGCTTTAGCCAAGTCCACCGCGCTGAAGACACAGTTCCCCAAGACCACGCTGGCGGCGCAGCTCCAGCAGGTGGCCGAAATCATCCAGGTGCAGGCCGATCTGGGAATGAGCCGGCAGATATTCTTCTGCTCGTTCGGCGGTTTCGACACGCATACCGGCGAACTGGCGACGCTCAACACCCTCTACCCGCAGGTGAGCCAGGCGCTGGCCGCGTTCTACGACGCCACCGAGGAGCTGGGCGTGGCGGACAGCGTTACCACGTTCACGGAATCCGATTTCAACCGCACCTTCCAGCCCACCTCAGGCAATGGCAGCGACCATGCCTGGGGCGGCCATCACTTCGTGCTTGGAGGCGCGGTCCAGGGAGGCAGGATCTTCGGCAAGTTCCCGAGCTTGCAATTGGGCGGAGCGGACGACACCGACGTGCGGGGACGGTGGATCCCCACAACGTCCACCGATCAGTACGGCGCCACGCTGTGCTCCTGGTTCGGCATCCCCAACTCCGGCCTGGCCGCCGTGTTCCCGAATCTCGCCAATTTCCCAGCAGCCAACCTCGGTTTTTTGGGCTGAGGATGGGCTGTAGTGCCGGCGGTCTCCGCCGCCGGTGTTTTCCCGATAGCGCGAACAAGACAAAGACACCGGCGGCAAGACCGCCGGCGCTACGGAAGCCGGGTGGGCCGGGCCCCCTACGCGGCCGGTTTGGGTGCGCCAGCGGCCAGCAGTTGCGCGACCTCTCGATACAGGCGTTGGTTGAGCTCGGCGCGGCCGGATAGCCTCATGCCGGCGGTAGCGATGGGATGGCCAACGCGCAGAACGGCCTCGCCGCTCCGAATGTGGATGGAGCCCATCGGCAACAACTCGCGCATGCCGGCGAGCGCCATCGGCACCACCGGCACGCCCGCCTTGATGGCGATGTACGCGGCGCCTTCCCTGAATTCGCGCAAGCCCACGGGAGAGCGCCCGCCCTCGGGAAACAACAGCACGGAAGTGCCGTTCCGGGCCACGACGCGGGCGCCCTCGCTCATGCTCTTCAGCGAAGCCCGCGGGCTGGAACGATCCACGGGGATGTGGCCGGCACGCTTCAAATGGCCACCCAGGAAGGGAATTCCGTAGAGCCCTTTCTTGGCGAAGAAGCGGAACTGAAACGGCAGATAGGCCAGCA
Source organism: Bryobacteraceae bacterium (assembly GCA_049686695.1). Taxonomy (GTDB): domain Bacteria; phylum Acidobacteriota; class Terriglobia; order Bryobacterales; family Bryobacteraceae; genus Bog-375. Next base: position 4,765 of record JBAVIH010000065.1, read on the forward strand.
GCGCGGGGATGTCCATGTAGCTCGAGTGATTGGCGACGAATACATAAGTGGCATTCCGGTCGAGCTTCTCCAGACCCTCGGTGCGAACGCGGATGAAGCTCACCCCGAGCAGCATCCTGCCCCAGATGTGCGCCAGGCGGTGCTGGGTGCGGCCGGTGCGGTCTACCAGCGATGCCAGAAGCGAGAGGGATCCCATGAGCATGGTGGCGAGCGCGATCAGGGGGGTCGAAAACAGCAGGGAGCGGAGAAAACTCATCGCTTCGCCCAATCATATCAAGTAGCGGCGCGAGCGGGCTCCGGTGCGCAAGCCCGCTCCGCCGGCCTCCCTGGTATCCTTCGCATTATGAGGCGGCAAAACATGAACTGGAGCATGACGGGAGCGATTCTGCTGGCGCTGGCCGTGGCCATGGGTGCGTTCGGCGCGCACCAACTGAGGGAGCGCGTGGACACCTACCGGATGAGCGTGTACGAGAAGGCCGCGCTCTATCACTTCCTGCACGCGCTGGGGATTTTGATCGTCTCCGTTCTGCCGCGGGCGGGCGCGCTGCCCGAGGACGCAGCAGGCGCCGTGTGCGCGGTGTTGCTGGCGGGAATCGTGTTCTTTTCGGGGAGCCTGTATCTGCTGGCTATTACCGGCAACCGCTGGCTGGGAGCGATTACGCCCATCGGCGGGATTGCGTTTATCGCCGGCTGGCTGCTGCTGGCCTGGCGGTTGCGAAGGTAGTCAAGACAGCCCGCCCCACGTGTTTTGCGCGGCGGCTTCTGCTACCCTCATCGTTTCATGCCCCACGACGACTTCAACCTGGCAGCGGCGGCGCGCCAGGAAATGATCGACCACGGCTTTGCGCCGGACTTTTCACCCGAGGCCGAGCGGCAGCTTGCGGCCATCCAGCCAAGCCTGGACGCGAGCTTGCGCGATCTCACGGGCCTGCCGTGGTCTTCCATCGACAACGACGATTCGCGCGATCTCGACCAGATCGAATGGGCGGAACGGACGGGCGACGGGATCCGTGTGCTGGTGGGCGTCGCCGACGTGGATTCGCTGGTGGGCAAGGGGACGCCGATCGATGCCCACGCGGCGCAGGAGACCACTACGGTCTATACCGGCGTGCGCACGTTTCCCATGCTGCCGGAGCGCCTCTCGACCGACCTGACCTCGCTGGCCGAAGACCAGCCGCGCGCCGCGGTGGTGATCGAGATGATGGTGGCGGCCGATGGATCGCTGTCGAAGAGCGCCATCTACCGGGCCCGCGTGCGCAACCGCGCACAGCTCACCTACAATGGCGTGGGCGCGTGGCTCGACGGCACCGGCCCGGCGCCCGCAAAAGTCGCCGCGTCTCCGGAGCTCGCCGCGCAGCTCCGGTTGCAGGACGAGGCCGCCGGAATGCTGCGCGAGGCGCGCCACCGGCTGGGCGCGCTCACCTTCGATCGCCTGGAAGCGCAGCCGGTGTTCGCCGATGGCAAGCTGCAGGACATCACCGCCCGCACCGCTAACCGGGCCGCGCACCTGATCGAAGATTTCATGATTGCGGCTAACGAGGTAATGGCGCGCACGCTGCGCGACGCCGGCGTCTCTTCGATACGCCGCGTGGTGAAAGCGCCGGAGCGCTGGCCGCGCATCGTGGAACTGGCACTCCAGTGCGGCGACACGCTGCCTGCCGCGCCCGATCCGGCGGCGCTCAACGCGTTTCTGGTGCGGCGCAAAGCGGCCGACCCGGTGCACTATGCCGACGTCTCGCTTTCGGTGCTGAAACTGATGGGTCCGGGTGAGTACGTGCTGATGCGGCCGGGTGACGAGGCGCAAGGCCATTTCGGGCTCGCCGCGCAAGACTACACCCATTCGACGGCGCCGAACCGCCGCTTCGCCGACATGGTGACCCAGCGCCTCATCAAGGCGCACGCGGCAGGGAAGGACACGGGTTACGCGGACGGCGAGCTGGATGGGATCGCCAAGAACTGCACTCTCAAAGAGGATGCCGCGCGCAAAGTGGAGCGCGCCATGAACAAGCGCCTGGCGGCGGTGGCGCTGCAGCATCGCATCGGCGAGAGTTTTCAGGCTGTGGTGACGGGCAACACGCCCAAGGGCGTCTTCGTGAGGATTTTCGATCCGCCGGTGGAAGGCAGGCTGATGCGCGGCGAACATGGGTTGGACGTGGGCGACCGCCTGCGCGTGACGTTGTTGAGCACCGACCCGCAGCGCGGCTTCCTGGATTTCGGTAAAGTGTCCTAATGGACGAGAAAACCGCTCTGTTGCGCCACACTCTGGCGACGCTGGCCTACCGCGGTGGCAAGGCCCTGCGCGGGGTGCCGGCTGAATTCGCCGAATTTCGCATTGGGGACCCGCCGCGGACGCCGGGGCAGATTCTGGCGCACATGGGCGACCTGCTGGATTGGGCGCTCTCGATGGCGGATGGGAAGCAGGTATGGCACGATTCGCCGCCGCTCGCCTGGGAGCAGGGCATGGCGCGCTTCTTCGCCGCGCTCGAAGCCTTAGACCGGCGTTTGGCTTTCGATGCACCGCCGGCGTGTCCGGTCGAAAAGCTGTTCCAGGGCCCGATTGCCGATGCGCTGACCCATGTCGGCCAAATCGCCATGCTGCGCCGTCTGGCCGGTTGCCCATTCCACGGCGAGAACTATTTCCTGGCCGATATCGTAGCCGGCCGGGTTGGCGCCCAGCAGGCGGAGCCAGTGGCGGAGTTCTAGGTCTCCGAAGCGAGGTTCCGTTGCCCCGTGACACCGCTCCCTAATGGTCGCGGCTCCGATCGCTTTCAGAGGCGGGCCCAGAGGACACCCCGTGAGGGAGCGATGTCGTATCAGCGCTGCATCACCCGGTGGCGGCCAGCGCGGCACTTTCGGCAGCGCGCGCCTGCCGCCACATTTCGATGTAGGGCGCCAGGTCCCGCATCATGGCAGTGAATCCATCCAGTGTCAGCGACTGAGCCCCGTCGCTGACCGCCTTCTCCGGGAACGGGTGCACTTCCACGATCAACCCATCGGCGCCTATCGCCACGGCCGCCCGCGCCAGCGCCGGTACCAGGCTGCGCTTGCCGGTGGCGTGGCTGGGATCGAGAACCACCGGCAGGTGCGTCAGCTCGTTCAACACCGGCACGGAAGTGATGTCGCAGGTGTTGCGCGTGGCGGTTTCGAAGGTGCGGATGCCGCGCTCGCAGAGAATCACGTTCGGGTTGCCGTGCGCCACGACGTACTCGGCCGACATCAGCAACTCCTTGATGGTGGAGCTCATGCCGCGCTTGAGCAGCACCGGCCGGCCGCAGGCACCCAGCGATTTGAGCAGCGCGAAATTCTGCATATTGCGCGCGCCCACCTGCATGCAGTCGGCGTACTCGGCCACCAGTTCCACGTCGCGGTCGCTCATCACCTCGGTGACGATGGCGAGGCCGGTCGCTTCCTTGGCCTTGCGCAGCAACTTCAACCCCTCGAGTTCCATGCCTTGAAAATCGTACGGCGAAGTGCGCGGTTTGAACGCTCCGCCGCGCAGCACGCGGGCGCCGGCAGCGGCCACGCCTTCCGCCGTCTGCATGATCTGCTTTTCGCTTTCCACCGAACACGGCCCGGCCATCACGATCAATTCGGCGCCGCCGATTTCGACCCCGTTCAGCTTGATGGCGCTGCGCTGTTTGCGAAATTCGCGGCTGACGAACTTGTACGGCGCCGAAATCCGCACCGCCGTTTCCACCCCGGGCGTGGCCTCGAGCGATTCCAGACAGGCCGTGACATCGCCGACGCCCACTACGCCGATCACCACCCGCTCCTCGCCCACAATCGAGTGGACCTTGTATCCGAACTCCTGAATACGCTCGCAAACGTGTTCGATTTCTTCTTTGGTGGCGTGCTGCCGCATCGAAATCACCATCGCCGTTGCCTCCTAAAACAAAAAGCCCGCTCCGTAAGAGCGGGCCGGTTTCGAAAATCCATCAACGCCTGACGCAACCAACGCCGCTCTACCGGATCTGGCTAAACCAGAACCGGCCACTAAATGAGCTGGCGTAATAGCGTGGCATCGAAGTTCCACTCTACACCAAGTCGCCGCGGCAGGGCAAGCGCGGGGATTATTCGCGGGGATTATTCGATGAGCTCGAAGGCAAAGCCCCGCCGCAGCCGGTTATAATCCTTTTTGACACCGAAAACAGCTTTCCTTTTCCCTGGCCAGGGGTCGCAGTACGCCGGCATGGGTAAGTCGCTGGCCGAAAAGTTTCCCGTGGCGCGGCGCACGTTTGAAGAAGCCGACGATGCGCTCGGCTTCGCTCTTTCGCGCCTATGTTTTGAAGGCCCGGAGGATCGACTCAGGCTGACCGAGAACCAGCAGCCGGCGTTGCTCACGGTCTCGGTGGCCGCCTGCGCGGTGCTCGGCGAGCGCGGCCTCACGCCCGATTTCGTGGCCGGCCACAGCCTGGGCGAATACGCCGCGCTGGTGGCCGCCAAGAGCCTCCGCTTCCGCGACGCTGTTCGTTTGGTGCGCCATCGCGGCCGCTACATGCAGGAGGCGGTGCCGCCGGGAGTGGGAGCCATGGCGGCCATCCTCAGACTGCCGGAAGGCAAGCTCGACGAAATCCTAGCCGAAGCCGCGCAGGGGCAAGTGGTCAGCGCGGCCAATTTCAACTCGCCCGACCAGGTGGTGATCGCCGGCCACG
>JBAVIH010000066.1:0-2031 GCA_049686695.1 Bryobacteraceae bacterium
GCCATCGTGATCGTAATCGGCATAAGCGGCGCCGCGCGCCACCATCGGCTGGGAGAAACCAGGGCCTAACTGGCCACTTACGTTTTCGAACCTGTGGTTACCCAAATTGCGGAACAGAAGCGGCAGCTCGCGGTAACTCACCTTGGGCTGCACGCGGCCGATCTCATCTTCGATGTGGCCATTGGCGGCGAAAATGTCGGGGTAGCCATCCAGATCGTAGTCGAAGAAGAAGACGCCGAAGGTGAGCGAGAGCAGGCTGGCGCGGCCCACGGTGGAGGAGGGAGCTTCATCGACGAACAGGCCGTTGCCTTCGTTGTGATAGAGGCCGAGCATCTGGTTGGAGAAGTTGCCGATCAGCAAATGAGGGCGGCCGGAGCGATCGTAATCTCCGGCGTCGGCGCCCATCGCGCCGCGGGCCACGCCATCCTCGCCGTAGGCCACGCCGGCGGTCATGCCCTCTTCCTTGAAGGCGCCATTGCCCAGGTTGCGGTAGAGTTTGTTGGGCTGGGTGTCGTTGGCGACGAAGATATCGGGCCAGCCGTCGTTGTTATAGTCGAGAATGGTAACGCCCAGCGACTTACTGGTGGGATCGCCCAGACCGGCGCGAACGGTCACATCCTCGAAGCGCCCGCCGCCCAGATTATGATACAGGCGCGAGCGAGTTCCCTTGTAGGATTCCGGCGTGCAATACGACTTAGTGGCGCCATCGAGCGAACAACGCAGATCGCCCCGCTCGGTCCACTGCACGTAGTTGGCGACGAATAAGTCGAGCTTGCCATCGCGGTCGTAATCCAGCCAGGCGGCGCTGGCGCCGAAGTTGGCGTTTTGAATGCCGGCGGCTTTGGTGACGTCGCGAAACTTGAAATTGCCCTCGTTGTGGAAGAGGTGGTCGCCATCGAGAGCGGTGATGTAGACGTCGTCGCGGCCGTCGTTGTCGTAGTCGCCGATGGCCACGCCCATGCCGTGGATTTCGATGTCGAGGCCGCTGCCCGCGGTGACGTCGGTGAAAGTGCCGTTGCGGTTGTTGCGGTAGAGCGCGGCGGTGGTGCGGCGCCCGCGCGGCGAGAAGTCTTTGCCGTTGACGAGCAGGATATCCGGCCAGCCGTCGCCATCGGCGTCGAAGAAAGCGGCGCCCGAGCCCAGCGTTTCCGGCAGGTACTTTTTGCCGGTGCGGCCGGCGTTGTGCGTGAAGTGAATGCCGGCCTGCGCGGTGACGTCGGTGAAGACCACGGCGGGAGGGGCCGGCGCCGCGGCCCAGGTCATGAGACAGGCCGTGGCCAGCGCGAGAAGGCCCGCCGCGGCGAGGACGAGCAGTGAGCGTTTCATGGCTGTGGCCTCGTCACAATGCGAAGAAATGCGCCTGCAAGCGGGCGTTGGCAAGCTGAAGCATGCCCCACCTTCACAGCTCCCTCACGGTCGCGGCTCCGATAGAACGGCGCTTTCGTGATCGTGGATCGGCTGGCGCTCGTTATTATCTTCGGGGCTTCGCAGGCGGGCCTTTTCGGTGATGGCTTGCGAAGATTCGTCGGCCTTGAAACGGCGGAACAGCGTCTCTTCGCGGGCCGCGCCGGCAGCGTCGCCCAGGCCGCGGTAACACAGCATCAGCGTGTAGTGCATCTGCACGTCTTCCGGATCCACGGCGCACACCTGCCGCAAGGTTTCGACGGCGGCGGCGTACTGGCGTTTGAGAAATTGGATGCGCGCGATCTGGTTCAGCACCACGCGGTCGCGCGGATACCTCGAGCGCACCACAGCGAGCGATTGGAGCGCGCCATCGTAATCGCCATCCGCGCGCTGGGCGGCGGCTTTGAAAAACCAGATGCGGCCAAGCCCGGAATCGATCGACATGGCCTTCTCGACATACGGTTTGGCGGCTTCGGTCTCGCCTTCCTGAATCAGCGCGCGCGCCACGTTGAGCCAGCCATCGGCATAACCGGGCTCGGCTTCGGTCACCTTTTGAAATGCGTATTCGGCGCCTTTCAGGTCGCCCTGCAAGAGCAAGCCGATGCCCCAATCGTTCCAGCGCTCGCG